>JBFESJ010000130.1:0-10409 GCA_041548585.1 Desulfobacterales bacterium
AAAGAACTCAAACTATCTGAAAGTGAAGCGGCAACGTTTCATCAAACTTCCCAGTCACGAATTCTTCGTTTTGTCGATCGGTATACATGCTCTATTGTCCAGAAGGTGGTTGACCGTGAGCACGGTTGTCTTGATGACAAGAATTACTATGCGGTGACAAAAAAATTGGTTCAGGATGTATATGAAGCCGGAGATGTTATCATTCTCGGTTGGGGAGGCCAGTGCCTTTTACGGGGAAAGCCGGATACGCTTCATGTGCGTTTGACAAAAGACAACGATTTAAAAATAAAAGAAATTATGGAAGCTGAAAACCTGAGCCAAAAAGCTGCAAAAACGTTCATTGAAAGAGAAGAGGGCGATTTGAAGGCATATATAAAACATTACTTTAACGAAGACTGGAACGCTGCACACCTTTATGATCTAGTTATAGATATGGGAAAAACATCGGTCGAAAAGGCCGTTGACATGATATGTGACAACGTGAAGCATAAAACCGAATAATCAATTTTAAGTATCACCATCCACATCAAAAGAGCAGCACAGTAAACATTTCTTTAAGGCAACTAAAAAGATTAACAATTTTGGGTGCATTTTTCTCGACGTGAATACATCGCTGATTCAGCCTATAGAGAAAAAGAAATAATGTCTTTAAACCCTGACACCTACATGACATCCACCCGGCATTTGGTTGCCGATCAGATTGTTAGACCCTTCCAGCGGTTTTTCAGCAAAGAAGCATCCAGTAGCATCCTCCTTATTGCCGCAACTTTCATCGCCTTGATTTGGGCCAATTCCGCCATCGGAGAAACATACCAACGATTTTGGCACACCAAAATTTCATTTGGTTTCGGTAAGTTTTATATCAGCAAAACGCTTGTCCACTGGATAAACGACGGCCTCATGTCCCTGTTCTTTTTTACCGTTGGCCTGGAGATCAAACGCGAAATTCTCGTGGGTGAACTCGCAACCCCCAAAAAGGCCTTGCTGCCGGTGTTTGCTGCGCTGGGAGGAATGATTGTTCCCGGCCTTATCTATATTGCACTTAATATCGGTTCCCCAGCCATAAAAGGATGGGGGATTCCCGTTGCAACGGATATTGCGTTTGCCTTGGGGGCAGTCGCCATTTTCGGCCAAAGGCTGCCCATCGGTTTAAGGGTTTTTTTGGCCGCATTTGCCATTGCCGACGACTTGGGGGCTGTATTTATCATTGCCACTTTCTACACCCAAAAAATCGTCTGGTCTTATCTTATTATTTGCCTTTTTTTGATTCTGGGCCTTGCCGTTGCAAATTTACTATGGATCCGATGGACACTTATATATGCAGTTCTGGGACTTGCTGTATGGTTTTTTGTTCTGGGATCCGGTGTTCATTCCACCATCGCAGGGGTGATTGTATCTCTTTTTGTACCGGCCAGGGGAAGATATGATACCGATCACTTTTTACAAAACGTAAATAAAATAACGAAAAAGTTTCAATGTGAGGAACAGAGTTGTGGATATTCAATCCTTTTGAATCAAGACCACTTGCATGCCGTTCACGCAATGGAACTGGCCTGCCATGATGTGGAAACGCCGCTGCAGCGGTTGATGCACGCCTTGCATCCATGGGTTGCGTTTGTAATTTTACCGTTTTTTGCCATGGGGAACATCGGTTTGATTTTTCACGACATCGTTTTATCAACGGCCGTCTCAAATCCGGAAATCATGGGAATTATCTTTGGCTTGATTTTTGGAAAGCCCATAGGGATTATGCTTTTTTCATATGTCTCGGTTAAAATCGGGGTTGCTTCCTTGCCCCAAGACGTCAGATGGTCACATATTCTTGGAGGAGCCATACTTGGGGGAATCGGTTTCACCATGTCTTTATTGTTTGCAGATCTTTCATTTTCCGATCCTCAAATGCTCGATTATGCCAGAGTTGCAATCCTAACAGGATCCATTCTTTCGGCAGCGGCCGGAATCACATATCTCGGAATCATCAGCGCCAGGAGTAGAAATAGAAAACAATATGCCGTATAGAATTAAACCACAATAACTTCGGACGAATTATTTATACCCGGGCAAATGAATCGTCGAAAAGTAAGGATCGAAAAAATTAAAAATTTTATCCATATGTTATCGAATTTACATTTAACCGATTGATTTTCAATCAAAAATATTCAAACCATTGCATCAAAAGGAAAGAATATGGATTTTGCGTTATCCAAAGAACTTCAGATGTTGAAAAAAGCGGTTTCCGAATTTGCGGCCAAAAAAATTGCACCTTACGCCGATGAATGGGATGCAAACCATTACTTCCCCTATAAGGAAGCCATCAAACCCATGGGAGAGCTCGGTTTTTTCGGAACAGTAATCCCTGAAAAATACGGTGGAGAGGATATGGGATGGCTTGCAACAATGATTGTGACCGAAGAAATTGCCAAAGCATCAAGCTCTCTGAGGGTCCAAGTCAATATGCAATGTATCGGAAGCGCTTTTACCATTTACAAATACGGGGCCGAAGCCATTAAGCAAAAATATATCTCCAAGCTGGTCAGCGCTAAATCTCTGGGCAGTTTTGCCATTACAGAACCCGATGCCGGTTCCGACGTCATGGCCATGTCGTCAGCGGCCGAAGACAAGGGCGACCATTGGCTGTTAAACGGCTCTAAAACCTGGATCTCGAATGCGGATGTTGCGGATGTGATCATCTATTATGCCTATACAAACCCGGATAAGGGATCCAAAGGTCTTTCGGCCTTTGTCTTGGAGCCAAAGAACTTCAACGGTGTCAAGACATCCGCTTTAGAAAAAATGGGATCCCACTCTTCTCCCACGGGCGAAATATTCTTAAGCGATACAAGAGTCCCCAAAGAAAATATCATTGGAAACCCCGGAGACGGCGCAAGGATTCTCTTCGGCTCCCTCAACCAGACCCGCCTTTCGGCAGCCGCCGGTGCGGTAGGGGTTGCCCAGGCCTGCCTGGAGATATCACTCAAATACTGCAATGAACGCAAACAGTTTGGAAAACCCATCGGTGAGTTTCAGATGAACCAGGATATGATTGCACAGATGTCCACCGAAATTGAAGCGGCCCGTTTTCTGGTTTACAGGGCTGCCTGGGAAAAAGATCAGGGGAACCTGAACAACGGACTCGATGTTGCACAGGCAAAATATTTTGCAGGCGAAGTCGCAACCAAATGCGCCAACTACGCCATGCGGATACTGGGGGCATACGGGTACTCCACAGAATATCCGGTGGCCCGTTTTTATCGGGACACCCCCACCTATACCATGGTAGAAGGGTCGGCCAATATCTGTAAATGGATCATTGCCCAAGATCAGCTTGGCATCAGAAAGGCGAACCGGTAAACCCTGGGGTCGAATTTATCGGATCAAATGACCTGACGCGGGAAGAAGATGATTTGATACGCATAACAAAAGTGTGAAATGAAGCGATGTCGTGATAGAATTAAACTAACATGTATCGTCAAAAAAACAACGATACGGGATTATTATATCTTTGAAAACCATTATCATCACAATAATTATCTGTTTTCTTGCCTTTGAGCTCATTGAACATGTAGTTGTCCCGTTATTCTGGTTCATTTTAAAGGGAAGAAAAAAATCCGATTATAATGTGACGGGCATGATCGGAAAAATTGTCGAAATTAAACAATGGAATACAACCGAAGGCCAGGTTCTGGTCAACGGGGAGCTCTGGATGGCTGTTTGTGAGGTTCCATTACCTGTGGGTTCTAAAGCTGAGATACTGGATATCGAAGGGCTCACATTGAGATTGAAACCTCACACAAATTAATTTTTAGACCCTCTTAACCTTGTTTTTGCAACGAATCATTCGAGCCATATGTTTCAAAAAAGCCGATATGTCAGTCAACAGCACTTATGTGCACAGTAACCCGATTTTTTGGAAGAAATAACGCGAATGCCGTTAAATTTTCAAAATAAGGACAATATGGTGGTAGGGGTTATTGCGGACACGCACGGCCTTCTTCCGCCGGCCTCCATAAAATCCCTTAAAGGCGTCGATCTCATCATTCATGCCGGAGACGTCGGCAATACCGAGGTTCTAAATGAACTGCAATCCATCGCGCCGGTCGTGGCTGTCCGCGGAAACATGGATATGACCGAAGAACTCCGTGAACTTCCTGAAACAGAGGCCATCGAAGTCGGTGATGTTCTGTTGTATGTAATTCATGATATTCACAAACTCGATATCGCGCCGGTGGAGGCTGGTTTTGACGCCGTAATCTTTGGTCATTTACATTACCCTAGTGTTACTGAAAAAAGTGGCGTGCTTTTTCTGAACCCCGGCAGTGTGGCCCAGCCACGCCGAAATTATCCGGCCTCCCTGGCGTTGCTCCATATACATGTAAACTCTATTAAGACAGAGATCGTCGACATCTAAAATTTAATGATGTTGTGTTTTTTTAGAAGTTCAAAAGGATATTATCCTGAGGATCACGAATAACTCACATAGGCAGTCTAACAAAGGACACCAATAAACCGTTCTTTATCCGCTTTAATTTTTTTATTTTCTAATAAACCTTTCGAGTGGAAATTTGGGATGATGGCCGATAATTTTGAGATTTACATTGGAAATCATCAATGATATTAATTTGATACTTAATAAGGTCTGGGGCGGGGAATTTGGAATCATTAGGAAAATTCGCTTTTCTGTTCATTGAAATACAATGAATGGAATACGTCACCTATAGAACTAAAGGAAAAACCGCTAAGAGAACCACGACTTCAAAAGCCCATGTCGACAAATCATACAAAGGATGAAAATAACACCGCTTCACGCACCTTCCGGGAAACCATCCAGTTTTATTTGATTGACTGCAAGACACCATTGGGCAAGGCAATTGATATTTTCATCATACTTCTGAATCTCGTTATCTGCGCTATTTTTGTCATCGAGACCTACCCCGTGTCCGAGGCAACCAAACGGTTGATATGGAATATAGAGATTATCATTGTACTGTTTTTCATGTTTGAGTATGCAGCAAGACTTTACGGTGCAAAAAACAGACTCAGGCAATTAATTGATGTTTATAGCATCGTTGACTTTATCGCCATAGTACCGACCCTTTCTCTGCTTGTGCTTCCCCTGTTCGGCATAATACCCAACTTTGGATTCGTAAAGGTAATCCGGGTAATTCGGGTATTAAGGATATTCAGATTTTTACGATTCACCGCAGATCCTTACTTCTTCTTTGGCACCATCACCATCCGGTTGTTGAATTTAATCAAGCTCTTTTTAACCATATTCATGATTTTCTTCATATCTTCCGGCCTTTTTTTCCATGTTGAAAACACGCTAAACCCAAATGTTGAAACTTTCGGAGATGCGTTTTATTTCACTGTCGTAACACTTTCGACAGTAGGATTCGGAGACATTATTCCCATGTCCGAGCCAGGGAAATGGGTCACCGTGCTTATGATACTTTCAGGCATTATCCTCATCCCCTGGCAAGTGAGCCGAATCGTTAAGGAGTGGTTACACATTGCCACAAAAAAGGACGTCATATGTCCCCAATGCGGCCTCCGATACCATGACGAAAATGCTTCACATTGTAAATCCTGCGGACATATTATTTACCAGGAATATGACGGGGATTAACCCTGTCCTAAACTGAGCGTTTCAAATAGTGACAGGATTATAAAAAAGCAGCAATTATAAATAAACATACATTGCTAAAATCGCTAATGGGTCTCATCTAATCGGTAAATTTATTTAAATAAAGATTGTCACCAGTTGAAACCCTTCAGGCTTGCCGAGCTTGCCGAATCTGCTGCGTTATGAGACATTTGCAGTAGCTGACTACGGCTGTATGTCTCATGCCTTGCATCTACGACAAACTCGAAATTCGCTCAATTTAGGCCTGTATTTCGATGGAAATTCATAAAGATGGGAATTCTACTGCTTGAGGGAGGATGCGAATTTCAAGGGGAAATGGAAAAGCCGGACAAGAAAGCACTGGCACTGGCCGGGGGAAAAAACGCCAAAGTTGTTATTATACCGACTGCCGCAGCACCGGACAACAATAGCAAACGCGCCGGAAATACTGCATCGGAATGGTTTCGAACACTCGGTGCAAGAAATATTTCCGCCTTACCGATTATAGATAAAGAATCAGCCAATGATCCGGAACTCTCTGCCGAATTGGATCGTGCAAACCTAATTTATATTCTTGGAGGGTTTCCCGGCTATCTGGATCAAACGTTAAAAGAAAGTCGATGTCTGGATGCCCTTTTGCGCACATATGAAAAAGGCGCTGTAATTGCAGGGAGCAGTGCGGGTGCAATGGTTTTATGTGAGTGGTATTTTGATCCTGTCTATAAAAAGATAAAGAAAGGGTTTGGGATCCAAAAAGACGTCATTTTGATTCCACATCATGATACATTCGGTCGTTCATGGCGTTCCCTATATTTCGATAAAATTTCAGATATCCGGTGCATCGGCATAGATGAGCAAACAGGTATGATGAATCAAGCCGGCCGTCATCGATGGACGGTGTACGGAAAAGGTGGGGTTACGTTATATCTAAAAACGTCCATTGCGTCATATAAGACCGGGCAAACATTTCGGTTTTAAAACATCTGTAACCGATGTCGAAGGTCGAAGGTTATCTTTTAGCAAAAATATAAAAAGATACGCATGAAAACAAAAATGTTTTTTCGTGATTTTACAATTTTGTGCTTTCGTGATAAAAATTTTATTTTTGTTCCCCCCTTTAGTTTCGGTAAGGGCGAGATCTTTGTTACGCAACGATCGGTTTATCCGGATTAGAGTTAAACCGTTAAACACGATTTGCGAGGTTTTTCAATATGTCTTCGAGAAAGGGCATGATCGTTCTGATGGGTTCCGGGGAGCTTACCGCCACAATGGTGGAGGTGCACAAAAAAATGCTTGCCCGATTTCCGGATTCCCCTACCGCTGTTTTCTTGGACACACCTGCCGGTTTTCAACTGAACGTCGATGAGATTTCAAGAAAAGCCGTTGAATATTTCCGTGTTCACGTTCAAAAACAGCTCAACGTTGCCTCCTACAAATCCTCGGAGAATACAAGGGCATTCGAAGCGGAAACGGCATTTCACATACTGCGGAACGCAGACTTTGTGCTTGTGGGGCCTGGTAGCCCCACGTATGCTGTTCGCCAGCTTCAAAAAACGCCGATTCCTGAAATTCTCGTCAATAATATTCAATCCGGTGGATGTTTGGTGGCCGCAAGTGCAGCTGCCCTGACCATAGGCCGTTTTACCCTTCCTGTATACGAAATATACAAGGTCGGACAGGACATCCATTGGGTCGATGGACTCGATGTTCTAACACCATTCGGGCTCAATCTGGTTGTTATTCCTCATTGGAACAATGCCGAGGGTGGAACCCACGACACACGGTTCTGTTTTATGGGAAAACCCCGTTTTCAGCAACTCGAGGCGCTTTTACCGGATGAAGCGACGATTATGGGTATTGATGAACATACCGCCTGCCTCATTGATCTTCAAACACAACGAATCGATATCCAAGGAATTGGCCGTGTCACCATCAGAAAAAAGGGGCGTGAAGTAACGTTTGGTAAAGGAGAACAGATCCCCC
Source organism: Desulfobacterales bacterium (assembly GCA_041548585.1). GTDB lineage: Bacteria > Desulfobacterota > Desulfobacteria > Desulfobacterales > UBA11574 > UBA11574. Next base: position 7,607 of record JBFESJ010000130.1, read on the forward strand.
TTGAGACGCTGGTTAAAGGGATCAACCAAAGGGAATGGGAACCAAAAGACATTGATGACGTCGAGCAAACCGGTGACCTAATTTCTTCAAAAAAAAGCTTTTTAAGTAAAGTGAATGGTATCGAAGCTTCTTTTCGAAATGGGCTGGCGCATCATGATCAAGAAAAGACGACCAATGCCCTTTTAGAATTAGACAGCACCATCTGGAAAGCAAAAAAGGACCTGGAGGATGAAGAGAGCATTTCTCAAGCCCGCGAAATTCTGAGAGATTCAATCGTGCTTTTGGGAGCAAACCTGAGTTCGTCACCCCGCCAGCTTCGAGAATCCTTGTCGCCCGTGGTCGATCGAATGCTTCAATTAAGGGCACGGTTTAGAAACGAGCAAAAATGGTCTGAAGCCGATCGCATCCGGGAGATCCTTCAACAATCCAATATTCAGGTCGAAGATACCAAAGACGGGTTTCAATGGTATATCATCGAAAAAGACATTTAAAGGAACCAACAGGACCTCCCATATTTAGAAAGAATTGCTAAATCATCGGCTCAAGGAGGCGAAATATTCATGCAACCCCATCTTCAAATGAATGTTCTATGTTGCCTTTCAAAATCAAAATCTAACCTTTCTTCACTGTTAAAATATTTAAAAAAAATGCCTCATGTTCGGGCCATCATATCGGAGAAACTTCCAACGGATTTAAGCAAATTTCAGGTCGTCATTACGGAGCCTGTATCCGTATACAATCCGGCTCCTAAACAATTAGAACAATTTGTTCGATCAGGGGGTGGATGGCTGGGGGTGGTCAGTCTGTTGGAATTGCCCATATCCGAACTTTTCGGTGTATCATCCGGTCGTATTGGTCTGGAATCGGAAATACGGGTCCTGTTTCAAAATCAGAATCAGCCGATGACGGACCGATTACCCGATGCCGTTTATGTGAAAGGGCGATATCATCCCCTTCAGGTTCTTAGCGATGATGTAACGACACTATTGTATGCAGACTGGCGGTACCAGCACAGCCCGGTATTGGTGTACCGTCAGGTAGACGCGGGCCGGGTGGCATGTACAACCCTCCAAGACTTTGATAATTCTGACTTAAGACAGATCATCTATCGTTTATTACGGAAGCTTTCAGGACAACCCGTGACGGATCAGACCCTAAATGTCGGGATATTGGGGTACGCCCCTTCTGTAGGTGAGCTTCATGGAAGTGGCGTTTACGCAACTAACGGCCTTAAGCTTCACGCCGTTTGTGACTTAAATCCTCAGCGCTTGAAGATGGCAAAGCATCGATTTCCAGAGGTAAAAGTATATCCAAATGCCGAAAAATTGGCCAATACCGAAGACGTAGATTTGGTAATTATTGCCACGCCGCCGAACAGTCATGCGAAGTTGTGCCTTCAGATGATGGCGAATAATAAGCATGTGGTTTGTGAAAAACCATTGGCACTCCGTCGCAAAGAAACGGACCGGATGCTGGAAATGGCTGAAAAAATGCAGGTTCATTTAAGCTGCCACCAGAACCGGCGATGGGATCCTGACTATACGGCGATCAAACGCGCATTGCTGGATAATCTCATTGGCGATCTTTTCTATATGGAAACATTTGTCGGGGGTTTCTCACACCCTTGCGGATACTGGCATTCTCATGAAGAAATATCCGGAGGCACCGCCTATGACTGGGGTGCCCATTATTTAGACTGGATTGTAAGCCTTATCCCTGATCCCCCGGAGTCTGTCGCCGGCTTTCGCCACAAAAGAGTATGGCATGACGTAACCAATACCGACCAAGAGAGAATATGGATTAAATTTAAAGGAGGGAAAGAGGCTGAGTTTATTCATTCAGATATTGCGGCCGCACCCAAACCCAAATGGTATCTTTTGGGAACAAAAGGGGCAATCATCGGCCATTTTAAAGATGTGACCACATATCATATCGATCCGGTCGTTTATTTTCACCGACATAACATTCCGGCAACGGAGATGACTCCGGATCTGACCCTCTTTCAGCGCCATGCTTCAGGACAAATTGTTGAGCAAAAGATGGCCATACCCGAACGAAAGGACTACGCATTTTATAAAAATCTTGCGGATCATCTGCTGACCGGCGAACCACTGGTTTCATCTTTAAAAGACTCTGTAAAAGTCGTTTCTATTTTAGAAACAGCAGCCCTGAGTGCATCAAAAGGCGGCACTGTGGAGCGATTCGATGAATTTTAGGATAAAATGGGGAATTTTAGGTAACGCTACTATTGCCAGAAAATGCGTGATTCCAGCCATCTTTAGCTCTGTAAATGGTCGTATTCAAGCCCTGGCATCTCGAAATCCTGAAGGCGCCGAAACATTAGCAGAAAAATACGACGTCACCCGATTATACTCACAATATGAATCCGTTATTGAAGATAAACAGATCGACATTGTTTATATTCCCCTTCCCAATCACCTTCACAGGGAATGGACGATCAGAGCTTTAGAGGCTGGAAAACATGTTTTATGTGAAAAACCGTTGGCCTGTAATACTGCAGAGGCCATGGAAATGGCAGAGATTGCGTCGAAAAAGGGCTTGCATCTCATGGAAGCACTCATGTACCGGTTTCATCCTCGCAGCAGGACCATCCACCAAATGGTTTCCCAGGGGAAGATCGGAGCACCGCGACTTGTTCGAGTTTCGTTTTGTTTCCATATGGAAGAACATATTTTAAAGAAAAAAGAGAACGCCCGTTTGAAAAAAAGGGGGGGAGGCGCGCTTTTAGATGTGGGATGCTATGGCGTAAGTGTCGCACGTTGGATGATGGGAGAAGATCCTG
>JBFESJ010000131.1:0-10347 GCA_041548585.1 Desulfobacterales bacterium
ACCTTCCTGCATTTTCTCCATCCAGACGGACCCTTCCGGTGAAATTGTTGCAATTTTTATTCGTACCGCTTGGGCCTGGCCGGTCAGCATAACAATGAGAATAAACGCTAAGATTCTAATCATCCTGAGAGCACCTCTTTTCATTTTTGGTTAAATCTTCATTCTACATAAATACATCTCAACTTCTGGCATAAATTGTTCCCATGCAGAATTTAGTTAGTATCCATCCACGATAGGGGGAGACACGATTAAGTGTCCATTCATAAATGAGGTTTTTTTCGCTGGTCAAGGCCGCACAAGGGTTTTCGGCGAGGCGTACACCAAAGTACGCCGCAACCGGAAACCCGCGGAGAACGAAGACCAGCGGAATAAAGACCATTTCTGGATGGATACTGGTTAAAAATAGTCCTCCCCACTCTTTAATAGCTCCTGAGCCTGTTGCTGAGCAAGGGTGTTGCTGAGCGTATATCCCGGCACATCTGTTTCGGCGTCAAGCACCTCTTGCAAAAGCCGGTTGTGTAACTTTTGATCAAACATAAGGCGGGCATAATGACGGGCATACATGACCTTAACCATCAGATTTTTATTCTTAGAAATTTCCAGGGCACGTTCAAAGTGCCGTCGACCGACATCGGGTTTGCCGCCAAGTGCCGGCGGAAGCAACGTCGCCAAAACCCCAAGATAGAGATGAGAAGCACCATCCTGATAGAATTCATCCAATTCGATGACTCGCTTCATAATGGCTTCCACTCTGGAAATTTCAGCAACCGCGTTCCAATCTTCACGATGCATCTGAATCCATGCAGACCAGGCCGATCCCAGCGTAAACAATTCCGGAACATCTTTTTTCTTTATTGTGGAAAGCGTGTTTTCAAATTCCTGGAAACTTTTTGCGCGAAACTGACACGTCTCCGGCCTGCAGATGCAAGTGGCTCGCAATGCATAATCCAAGGCTTTTTCAGTGAGTCTTTTTGCCCTTGTCTTATCTTTAACAAAGACTGTGGTATATGCGGTATATATGTTTGCGGCTTCACGCAGAAGGGATTCATTGTCCGGGTTACGATACAGCAGACTGTCAACCATTAACAGATATGCGGGCCCCCCGGCTTCTACGGTGGCAAGATCGTTGTTATTCAAAATAGCCCGGGATAGATTTTCGGTCATGTCGACCGTTGCGGTGGAAATAAAAAAAGAACATCCCGTCAGCAGAAAAACGCTTATCAGGGGAAAAAATATTCGCGCAATGGAAAGGACTTTTATAGATCCGCTACGGATAAAGCTACGGCGAAAGACAAACATGAAGCACACCACCCCGATTTATTAAAAGGAACCGAAATTGCGCCATGAAAAATCCGGATGATCCCGGATGATATTTTTTAGCAAAAAATTATAATATAAACAATAGGTAAAAATACAGGCTAACCTCAATTGAAGTCTAACCCTTAAGCTGGATGGTTTCCACCAGAACCTTTGCTGTTCCTTTTTTATAAAAGCCCAGTTTTTTGGCAGCTCCGGCAGAAAGGTCGATAATACGGCCTTGTACAAAAGGGCCCCGATCGTTTACCCGAATAATGATATTCCGATGATTTTCAAGATTTGTAACGCGAACGTAAGTGGGTAACGGCAAATATTTATGTGCCGCATTCAATCCATTGGGATCAAAAGCCTCGCCGTTTGCCGTCATATGTCCGCCTTTTTGGCGAAGTGTTTCGTAGCCGTACCAGGAAGCCACCCCTTTTTGCCGATATTTACTGGCCGCTTTAACAGACATGGGCACATACCGTTTTCCCCTGACCACATAAGGCGACGCTTTGACACGACCTTGGCGGATCGCATCTTTTGGCGGCAAATCATCAATGGACTCGATCTCTTCGCGCATTAACGGCCAGGTCAAAGGCGCTTTAACCACAATAAAGGTGTACTTGCCGATATGATAAACGGTTTTCCCGGCAAATTTTGTGGCTTTATAGGTGGTCTTTACCGTTCCTTTTGTAATTTTATAAGTGGTATTTACGGTTCCCTTTGTAACGTTGTAAGTGGATTTAATCGCACTGCAAGACAACAAAGACAAATATACAATTATCAATGAAATATATATAAGCCTATTCTCTTTATCAAGTCTCATCTGTTCATTTTAGCCGTTTTGCAAAAGGGAATAAAGCGTACGTTTTACTAAACCGTTATAATTCAATTCCATGATCTATACCACAATGAACGGACAATGGCGAATACTTGATGCGTAAATTATTAATCCCGTTGCTATCCCGCCGTTTTCGATGGGCTTCCAACTGCAAATTTATCAAGAATAACCGTCCGATTCAAAATATATTGATTTCTTATTCATCTTTGCTATAAATAGCCACTTTTATAATTTTGAATCTGCAATTTCTATGAGAATTTTTCATCCTTTGGTGCTGCTCAAAGCGTCCATTTGCTTCGTTACCAGGGTCTTGTAACTGAGCGCCCTAATTGCATGAAATCTCCAGATTAGCCGTGCAATAGGAAGCCTTGCAAGACTTCGAAAGCACTAAAGGAGGATACTGTCTCATCAAAACAATTAAAATAAACGAACTTCACAAATCGGCGATCACGTTTCTCAAAACCAATGGTCACAAAACGATTGTCAGTCTGGGATGCGGAAGATGGATCAATCGAATCGATAATCACCTTCGTCTGATGACAGGGCTAAACCTGAGCTATTATGTGGGGATTGATTATGCTGACCGGATTGGGCCTGACATGAATGAAGTATTTATGGATCCCGACGCCATGAATGCCTTGCTGACACATCATTATCAGGGAAGTCCTGACCGGTTCTGGAAGGCGGCGCATTTTTCCCCGGGAACCTATGTAGAAGAACTGAAAGGCGTCCATTGTGCTGTGGTTATCTGCCAGCGTGTATATCCGGATTGTCACTGGGAGGAAGTGATCCTCTCCATGACCCCGGAACTCGTTCTCCAAGAAGATCTCCACGGATGCGAGCGCCAGAAACTCCGGAGCCAAAGGTATGTAAGAACCTGGTCCAAAATTCGGCAATACGGCCTGAGGCCCTTTCGTCCCTGGCCGATTTTTCCATGGGAAAACAACCTGGTGCTCTGGGAACGCCGGGATTTCGGCAATAAAGGCAACAATCCCAGTAAGTTCAATTGGATTGAACGTATTTTTTCATCGTTTATCGGTTAATCCGATTTAGAAAACAAGTGCGTATTCACCCACGAGTTCTCGGCCGTGGTCCTCTGTAACTTTAAATAGAAGAAAGGACCACCTCAAGCTGACCCAAGTATCCACCATAAAAATGGTCCGCCCCGTCGATTACTTCAACGCGGGCATTTGGATTCCATATTAAGGTCATTTTTTTTACCATATCCGCAGGTGCAATATCATCTCTGTTTCCGGTGACCACAAATTTAAGAGAATTCATTGTGCCGATGGATTTAAAATCCATAAATCCCACCGGCGGTGAAACCATGATCATCTGTTCTACCAGAGTATTCCCCTGTATGGCATGTGCGTTCACCCAGGCCCCGAATGAATATCCCGCCAGATCGATTCGATCCATTCCCATATCCTTGAGAAATGAAAGAGCGGACAGTACGTCTTTTTGTTCGCCGATGCCGTCGTCATAGGCCCCCTGGCTTCTTCCAACCCCTCTGAAATTGAACTTTAATGTTGAATACCCTTTCATCTGGTAAACATGCACAATGGATTCCACCACCAGATTATTCATGTCTCCACCATACAGCGGATGCGGGTGCGTCACCACAACGCCTTTTTTTTCATCTTTTTTGTTAAGCAGCCCTTCTATTTCATATTCTTCTGATAAAAATCTTACCCTTTTTACCATTTTATATCCTTTACCCGATCCGCCATCTCAATGATTGACAGCGCATCCTAACATAACGATTCTACCCTACGATATACGTTCCGGTACCCACGGCGATTAAGACGTCCTGATCGTTATATAGCTCCATGCGGGTTACACTGACCCTTCTGCCGGCCCGCATGATTGAACCCGTTGCTATAAAATAATTTCCTTTGCCCGGCCTCAGGTAGTCAATACGAAGATCAATGGTACCGATTTTTGTTAAACTTTTTCCGATCTCTTCTGCTGTTCGTCCGGCCATTTTCTGGACAACGCCCAAAGAGGCGGTTATGCCGCCGGTGGTGTCCAAAACTGCGGAAATAACACCCCCGTGAAGAATGCCCTGAACGTAATTTCCGACAAACGCGTCTTTCATTTCGAACTTTACGCGCACATCTTCCATTTTTAAAGACTCGATCTTCAATCCAAGCACATTATTAAAAGGGATTTTCTGTTCATACAATCTTCGCAAAACTTGTAACCGATCATCAAGATCTATTTTTTTATCAAACATTTGGAGATGATCCTTAAAAAAAATAACAGTTTCTCAATAACATTGGCCACATGGCGGGTCGACCCTGCCGGCGAAAAATACACAATGTACACTTTTTTCCTATCTATAATCATGATACTGGTCTATTATCAGGTAACTTACTTTCACACAAGACGCATAATTCTTAAAATTTCTTTCCTGATGCAATATACGTCATATTCCAAAGTTTCAGCCATAAACCAAAGACAAATCACAACGCGTATTTGAATAAGAAAGGCGGGACCGAGTTTCAACCCGCCCCGTCGGTTGACGGGATCTTCTAAAGGCATACTCAAGTATGTCGAGGAGTTGAAACCATGGCCCAACACAGAGATGGGGACAAAAGACTTTTTTTTGAGATGGCTTCTTGATAATTTGCCCTGATAAAAAACTATGAACAATAACAAAAAGCCGACGAATATTTTATTTGTCTGTATCGGCAATATTTGCCGGAGTCCGTTTGCCCATGGCCTTTTCACGAAGCTTGTGTATCAAAGCGGGTATGAAGGCTTTTATGCCGAATCTGCGGGTTTGCTCGCGCTTCCCGGAAATTCAGCAACTTATCTTGCACAAAAGGTTGCCGCCGAGTACGGCGTTGACTTGGCCGAACACAAGGCAAAACCGATATCTCGAGAACTGGTGGACGGATCCGATCTGATCCTGATAATGGAGAAACCCCAAAAGGATACGCTCATCGAAAACTTCCCGGAGGCAACAGACAAGACTTTTTTAATACGGCGTTTTGCACGCTTTGGCTCACAAAGCCGGGGCATTGCCGATCCATACGGGCTTCAATACGACGCATACCGATTTTGCTTTCTTGATATCGAGGATGCGGTTTCGGGGCTGGTAGAGTTCCTTATAACTGAATGAAGTACTGAAAAGATTGTACGAAGATTGGATTTCACAACCAGGAAGCGATACATAAAGGGTTATAACATGAGTCCAAAAATATTCTGAACTTCGAATAATTTTGACCATAGTACTTCAGAAACATCAAGCCACAGCAGGGATGATACGCAACACATCATCTTTTTCAAAACCGTTATTATCTCCCTGCCAAGCACCTGTTTCTGCCACCTTTTCATTTCCTTGACTTTTTCGAGAGATTTTTTATCACCGGGGTTTCTAACGGCAATGGCTGTGATCAGGGAATTATTGCAAACCATTCCGGGATCTATTTCAAGGGTTCTTGCTTTTGAAGCTCTCCAGGATTTAAGCGCTTTGATTCTTGCCGGGACCCCGTTCGGCAACACAGGGGGCTTATTGGAAGGATAAACCGGAAGTTCACTTTCAGGTGTTTTCAAAGCAACGGCCACCACATGTATCAAATCTTTACCGTACATGGAAATCTGTCTTCCGGTTAATGCGTTTATACCTTTTAAACGCCGTAACGTTACAGGTCTGGCCGTGGCAATTTTCATCAGCGGATCGTTTCCTATGATTTTGAACAACGGCCTATCTTTTTGTTTCGCAACATGTTTCCTGAACTGCAACAAGGCCTCGAGAACGGCAAGACTTCTTGATTTGAGCCGCCCGGCACCTTTGAATTTGATAAACAGCGGAGCTTCATTGGATAGCGCCGGCCTCACTTTGCTCAAATCATGACATTCCTCGAGCACCCAGGCCAACCGGCCTATTTTTTCAAGCCGATGAATCAGCATTTTGGCAAGGGGTAGCAGATAGATCACATCTTTGGAAGCATATGTCATCATTTCCTGTGGTAACGGCCTTTTGGACCAGTCTTTTTTCTGGAATTTTTTATCAATATTTATTTTGAAAAACATATTTAATACCGCCCGTAGACCGGTCTCTTTGATCCCTAAGAATCGGCAGGCAAGCTCTGTATCAAAAAGATTGTTTATTTTAATGCCAAAATCCCGGTAAAGACTGCGGATATCATAATCCGCACCGTGAAAAATTTTTTGGATATCCGGATTGGCAAAAAGCGGCTTAAGTGGAGACAAATCTTTTATCGCTAATGGATCAATCACAACAGATATTTTCTCAGTGGCGATTTGAACCAGACAAACCTTTTCTTGATAATGATACATGGAGTCTGCTTCCAGATCAACGGCCACGGCGGTTTCCTTTACCAAGGATCTTGCCGTTTTTTCAAGATCAATTGCGTTATCTACGATCTGAGAGTCGATTTCCATTCAGTTTTCCCTTGACCCGCGGGGCTATTTCTCCTAAATATTTCCCCTGACTCTTTCATGAAAATTAATGAAAGCCTCAAAATTGTTAAAAATTCAGGTTTTCATTTACATAATTAACCAACCGACGTTTAAGGTGAACGCATTATGGTGAACATAACATTTCCTGACGGTAATATAAAGGGTTTTGAAAACAGCCCAACGGGCGTGGATGTGGCAAAGAGTATTTCAGAGGGTTTTGCACGAAATTGCGTAGCCATGGCGCTGAACGGTGAACTTGTCGATTTGAACACAACCATCACCCAGGATACCAACATCAGACTGGTCACAACCAAAGACCCGGAGGCCCTGGAAATTCTTCGGCACAGCGCCGCCCATGTCATGGCCCAGGCAGTTCTGCGCCTTTACAAAGATGCCAAACTGACCATTGGACCTGCGGTTGAAGATGGCTTTTATTACGACATCGATATGGAACCGGTATCGGAAGACGATTTTGAAAAAATCGAAGCTGAAATGAAAAAGACCATCAAGGCCAAACTTCCCTTTAAACGCAACGTCGTTTCAAAATCAGAGGCTCTGGAATTTTACAAAGACGAGCCGTATAAACTCGAAATGATCTCAGAACTTGAAGAAGGTACAATATCATTTTATAAACATGGCGATTTTACGGACCTGTGTCGGGGTCCGCATCTTCCCCATACCGGATTTATTAAAGCCGTAAAGTTGATGAAAGTCTCTGGCGCTTACTGGCGGGCCGATCAGACAAAGGCACAGCTTCAGAGAATTTACGGTACAGCGTTTTTCTCCAAAAAAGAGCTTGATGAATACGTATACTTTCTTGAAGAAGCCAGAAAAAGAAACCACCGTAAGATCGGCATTGCACTTGATCTTTTCAGTTTCCACGATGAAGCGCCCGGCATGCCTTTTTATCACCCCAAGGGAATCAGTATCTGGAATTGTCTCCTCGATTACTGGCGTAAAGAACACAGAAGAGCAGGCTATGTAGAGACAAAAACCCCGATTATGCTCAATCGAAGTCTCTGGGAAAAAAGCGGTCACTGGGACAATTACCGGGAAAACATGTACACATCCTTTGTTGATGAGGATGAATACGCAATAAAACCGATGAATTGTCCGGGAGGGATGCTGATATTCGGGATGAAGCCGCACTCTTATAAGGATCTTCCCATCCGGTCCGCAGAAATCGGACTGGTTCACAGACACGAACTCAGCGGCGTGCTGTCCGGCCTGTTCAGGGTCAGGGCCTTTCACCAGGATGATGCCCATATTTTTATGCGACCGGATCAGATCGAAAATGAAATTTTAGGCGTGCTTAAACTCGTAAAACGGATTTACAGCACCTTTGGACTCGGATTTCATTTGGAGCTTTCCACAAGACCTGAAAAATCTATCGGAACGGACCGGCAATGGGAATTAACAACCAAAGGACTCAGGGCAGCCCTGAACACCTATGGCGAAGATTATAAGATAAATGAAGGAGACGGTGCGTTTTACGGTCCCAAAATCGATGTTCACATCAAAGATGCCCTTGGCAGAACCTGGCAGTGCGGTACGATTCAACTCGACATGTCGCTGCCCGAACGGTTTGACCTTTCATACATCGACAACAACAATGAAAAACAGCGTCCCATTATGATACATAGGGTTATCTACGGCTCAATAGAACGGTTTTTCGGCATTCTGATCGAACACTTTGCCGGCAAATTCCCGCTTTGGATGGCCCCCGTCCAGACCATTCTTTTGCCCATTAACGACGACCTTGTATCTCATGCAAACGATGTGAGAATAAAACTTGAAAACGCCGGACTCCGCACAGAAGTGGACGACAGAACCGAAAGCCTGAACAAAAAAGTTCGAGACGCCCAGCTCAGCAACATCCCGCTGATTCTGACCATCGGGGAGAAAGAAAAAAAATCCGAAACCCTTTCGGTGAGAACCCTGGACGGCAACGTGAGGTTCGGTGTTCCACATGAAGAATTTTTAGACAGGGTTCTTTTGCACATCCGGGAAAGAAAATTGGATCTTAACATCTTTTTGGCTTAATGCAGGCTTTAGGTATGGCAAAGAACGCCGGAATAACAACTCACAAAATTAAATGGTGCGACTTGCGCTGCGAACATGCCGATTTTGCAAAGCTTGACGCCCTGGACGGATCCTGCCGAACGTTTCAGTCACTCTGGTGCAAAAAACTTAAAAAGCATGTCACTAAAAATTCACCTTGTGAAGACCTTTTCGGGAAAAGACGCCCGACAACCGGGTTTTAAAACAGGGGTCAGGGATCAAAAATCGGTGATATCTAACATATTGGTTTTCCCCCCGAACCGGGATAAATCCTGAAATTGGAAAAATTACAAAAATTTATCATTTACTGGTTTCCGATTCTCGTTTACTGCCTCTTGATTTTCATTCAGTCTTCCCGTCCATCACCGGATATCACACCCGACTGGCCGTACTTTGACAAGGTGCTCCATTTTGTCGCCTACGCCTTTCTGGGTGCCCTTTTTTTAAGGGCGTTTAAAACAACCCGGATCAAAAAAAATTTGAAGCTCGTGTTTATACTCAGCGTGCTTTTATCCGCCCTTTACGGAATCAGCGATGAAATCCACCAGTCTTTTGTTCCATACAGAACCGCCGATGTGATCGATGCCCTGGCGGACATTCTCGGGAGTATTTTGGGGGTCTATATCTTCTATAAAATAAAAATTGGAAAAAACGCTAAAAGAACAAAACCCGGATTTTAACAAAATCCGGGTTTGAATTTATATTTTAATCACCATTGATCCGCTGCATTAAACCGAACAACGGATCGTGGAATTTAAGATCTGTTTTATTATGCTACTATATACGATAGGCTCTTGGCTTTAATCCACAACCGGCCTGGGCAGAACTTTGGCACGCTCGGCGATTTCGGGAACCATGTGTTCCCATTCAATGGCCATCATGTGGACGCCGTGAACACCTTCCATTTCCTTGAACTCTTCCACCTGTTCGCAGGCGAATTTAATCCCCTCATCCGCCACCTTTCCTTTTCCTGCACCCTGAAGGCGTTTGATGACTTCATCCGGCACGTCCATTCCGGGGACCTTACTCTTCATGTATTTGGCCATACCCACACTCTTCATGGGCGTTACACCGGCTAAAATATAGGTTTTTTCCGTAAGGCCCATGTCATTGGCCTGTTTCATAAATTCCCGGAATTTTTCCATGTTGTAAATACACTGGGTCTGGATAAAATCGCACCCGGCATTTACCTTTTTTGCCAGTCGGTGTACCCGCCATTCAAAGGGATCTGCAAAGGGGTTGGATGCCGCACCGATAAACATCTTGGGTATGCCATGTAAATCTGCCCCGCTTTGAAATTTTCCGTCATCACGCATGGTTTTGACCATATTGATCAACTGTACGGAGTCGATATCGAATACACCCTTGGCCAGGGGATGGTCACCAAACATTTGATGATCACCGGAAAGGCACAGCATATTCCGTATGCCGTGGGCATAGGCCCCCAAAACATCGGCCTGCATGGCCAACCGGTTTCGATCCCGGCACACCATCTGGAAATTGGGTTCCAGGCCCTCCTGAAGTAAGATAAGGCTTGCCGCCCAGCTGGACATCCGTACCATAGCGGTCTGATTGTCGGTAATGTTTACCGAATCCACATTCCCTTTTAAATGTTGAGCCTTTTCTTTGACTTCTTCGACATCACAGCCTCTGGGTGGCCCAAGTTCCCCTGTAAATGCAAAATGACCTGCTTTTAAAACTTTCTCCAAATTGCT
>JBFESJ010000132.1:0-10272 GCA_041548585.1 Desulfobacterales bacterium
CGCTGAAAAAAACCCTGTAGCCGGCTAAATCAGGCTCGCTATTTGGAACCCACTCCAATGTTACCTGAGTCGATGCTGAAGCATTAAGTGTGCTTAAGCACAGGAAAATTAACGCAAAGAACGTATGCCAAAAAAGAAAAGAATAGTTGAATCGATATTGATTTAAAATTCTGACCATAACAGGCGCCTCTTTCCACTTTTTTGGATAACTTCTAGAGGAAAAGACGCCGTTATAGATAGTTCAATGCAAACTGCCTTCTGTTTCGAACGAGATACGTTTTACACGTATTTGGCAACCCGGCTGTCATGGCTTTTTAGCTTTAGACCCGTGGCTTTGCGTCCCTGCTTTTCGGCAGGTTTGCCTTTTCACTACGTAGATGTTTCCAATATTTGATTTGTGATTTTAGGGTTAATTTTTATGTATTTGAAATAAATGATTTCTATGTGTTTTATTATGCAAAAATCATGCAATATTTAAGATGCCATTTAAAAAAGAGAAAAACGATTGATTTTCAAATGGTTAACTTCAAAAGGTGCCTTGCCCGGCAAATGTATTTGACTATCTTTTCAAAATACTTTGACAATATTTGTAAAATACAATGACATATTTTGACGAGGTTTAACTGTTTTGGAGTAATTTTAGGGGAAAAAGCTGAAAAGCACCAACAGATAGGACGAATAGTTTGAAGTGGTGTATAGAAGGTCATTGAAACATTATTCAAAAACACAATATGCCTTGCGAATATATGGATTATAGACGGTGTTTTGATATGATACACACCCATTATCAAGTCAAATACATCTTGATATTGATACTGTCTATAGCCTGCTTTTTTTTCTCCTCTCTTTATAAGCAAGTTCTAATTTTTCTATAATGGCATCGGTCACAAACTCTTGAATATTCATTTCTTGTTCAGAACAATAGGCATTTATTCTGTTAATCAATTCTTCCGGCAGCATGATATTTAACGGCTTAGTTTTGGTTATCTCCGGTTTAGGTTTCTTTTCCATGTTACGCCCTTTTTGTATTAGTGTTGTATTTGATCATTGTCAGATCATCTTCGTTTAATGACACCTTCGCCCATTAATCATCCAGGCGAAGATCTGGATGAACACATTTCGTATAGTCATATCCATAGCTCGATCCGGATTTGGTCCTAACTGAACACGCATCTTTATGATCGCAGTCAAAAGATGCGGCATTAAGGTGAACTTCACCTGTTTTAGAGCTTCGATGTGTAAAAATCTCACGAGTAATTGTTACTTTTTTTCCAACCTTCGTGCAGTTATAAATCTCTCTTTGTATCATACAGTCTCTCATTTTCTTAAATATTCAAGAGCGATCTTACCCTTACTCATGCCTATGATATGACTCAGCTTGTTGATGTCTGTTGCTGAAAAATTAAATGCGCAATCGTTCTTGTTGATTATGACAAAAAGCCCTTGCGGTTAATAAAAATATCACTTTTATATCGTAATTTAAGATAAGGCGTGGCCAATGATTATTGTCGCCCCTTTATAGAAGAAACACAGTAAATTGAGGCGCCAATTTGGGAAACCGGCTTTTTTGAAAAAACTTGAAATACCTGGCTTTATGAAAAAAATCAAGACTGAATTATATGGTATAAAATAAGTACATAAAATGCCTGTTTTATAGAGATGGATCGAAAGTTCTTGGATGAATTTAGGAGAAATAAATCATCACGAACTTTTCAAGATGTAGGGTAAGGACTTCTTAAAAGGATTAAAGCTGTTACCTAAATTGAGCTTTTACTTAGATTGTATATTTTTGGGCCCTTTTACAAGGGTCAAAAGCATTTTAAACCGCTTTACAGCGGTGACAGAATGTGGGATGTCCGCCGGCATAACCACGACCTGCCCTTTACTGACGGTCATTTCTTTCCCGTCAATATTTACAACCGCCTCACCATCCAAAATTTGCACCATTGCATCACCGGGTGCCGTATGTGTACTCACCCCCTCTCCTGCGTCAAATGAAAACAGGGTTAAACTGAGAGATGAACTTTGAGCAAATGTCCTGCTCACGACTCGCCCCTCTTCATATGAAACCAATTCATCGAGATTGTGGGGTTCTGAGAAAGTAATGTTCTTTATAAGTACCGGTGTGTCCATTGTTCCTCCTGGGTTTTTATAAAAGTCGCTTTTTTCCAGCCATGTTCTGATCATATTTTTTGATGGTATTCTACCCGAACACATGACCTTGCCATTGATAATCAGGGCTGGTGTCCCCTTGACGCTGTATTTTGCGATTTGTTCAACATCTCTAACATGTTCAAAATCAGCGGTTAAGCTCATTTCTGATAGAACTTCCATAACCTCATTTTCAAGACTGTTACACAGGACGCAACCTGCTCCAAGAACTTTAATTTCAAGCCCTTCAAAGTGTTCATCATCAAAAGGCTGACCCAAAAATTTTCTAAACTCTCTGACAAACGCACGCCCATACTCTTTTTGAACCTTGTCAGAAATGTAATTCTTTTTTGATAGCTGATTTAATAATTCTTCAGCCACTACATCATCAGGCTGCTCAGAAAATAACTCTGCGATGTCCTTAAAGGCTTCTTTAAGACCCACAAAGCCAACTTTGTGTTTACCTATTTTTATCTGGGTTACGTCAGATTTTTTCATGGCTTAATCATAACCATTGTTTTTTAAACATTACAACAAATCTTGGCCTTGAAGGTGCATGTTGCTTGCCCAAAAACCAAAACATCAACAATACGTCCGATTACATATATCGTAAAATCCAAAAAAAATCAAAAAGGGCAATTCCAGTGAAATGGATTTACCCTTATAGAAAAACGATTAAATCTCTTGAAAATATAAACGTGATACGTATTCCTAAACTTTCAGAGTTGTATCTGATGATATTTTTCAGCAAAGGGAGAAAAAGGGAAACTTGATGATCAAAATTTTTACGATTATTAAACGAAATATGCTATGATTCAAAAATTTGGCCCGGGTTACCGGAAAAGCGAGTTTTATGAACGGGCCTTAGATAGATTCAACCGCGCCATCGAGATGGAACCCAAGCGGATCAGTGCATATGCCTGCCGGGCGGAAGCGTATCGTTTAAGTGGCAAATATGAGGAAACGATACATGATTCTATCCTTGCCATCTCGCTGATCGGAGATGGGCGAACCAAGTCAGATGAATATAGAACCCGGGCAAAAGCCTTCAGGGAGATTGGACGAAACGATCCCGCCATTGCCGATGTCAATGCTGCCCGGGATATAGACCCAAGAGTTCCCCTCTGGTGGCGATATTTTCTCAAAAATTTAATTCCGCAAGAGATGAGAAATATCGCCCCATTTTTCATCCTTATCATTGGGATTGTGTTAATTTTTGGGTTAACGCTCAAACCACCCCAAAAAGACGACGGATAATGTCATCCATGTATAAAAAAGTCGGGTTGGCCTCGCTGATTATGATGACTTCGGTTTTTTTAAGCCGTCTTACCGGTCTTATCCGGGAGCAGGTCATTGCTTATATCGGCGGAATCAGCGGGGGAGTCGATGCCTATCAGGTCGCCTTTATCATCCCCGAAATTTTAAATCATATTGTTGCCAGCGGGTTTCTTTCGGTTACGTTTATCCCGATTTTTTCTCACTATCTGGTACAAAATAAAGAAGAGGAAGGCTGGCGGGTTTTTTCACTCATCCTCACCGGCTTCGGCAGTGTACTGCTGCTATTGATTTTAATTGCCTGCGTTTTTGCACGCGGGTTCGTTGAAATTCTCGCTCCGGGGCTTGATGATCCCATTCTTATCGAACGCGCCGTTAGGATGACAAGGATTATCATACCGGCCCAGTTTTTCTTTTTTTCCGGCGGCATGCTTATGGCCGTTCAGTTCGCCAAGGAAAAATTTTTCATACCGGCCCTGTCTCCCCTTATATATAATCTGGGAATTATTTGCGGGGGAGTACTCCTGGGCACTCGAATCGGCATGGAAGGTTTTTCCTGGGGAGTTCTGGGCGGAGCCTTTTTGGGAAATTTCATGGTTCAAATCTGGGGGGCAAAGAAGGTCGGGATGCGGTTCACAATCAATTTCGATTTCAGGCACCCGGATCTTTGGCTTTATCTCCGGGTGACGCTTCCCTTGATGGTCGGCTTGACCATGAGCTTTTCAACGGAATTTTTATTTCGTTTTTTCGGTTCGTACCTGCCGCGAGGCAGCATTGCCGGCCTTAATTACGGCCTGAGGACGATGTTTATGCTCGTGGGCTTCTTCGGCCAGGCGGTGGGGATGGCTTCATTTCCGTTTATGGCGCGTCTGGCGGCAGAAAATAAAATACATGAAATGAACCGACTGCTCAATGATGCCCTGAGATATTTGGCGCTGGTGGTTCCGTTTTCCGTTCTGATTATCGTCCTTAGGCAGGAAACCGTTGTCATCTTGTTTCAGCGCGGCCGGTTTGATGCCGCCGCAACGGCCTTAACGTCCCAGGTGCTGGTTTTTTTGATGATCGGAGCGTTCGCCTTTGCCGCACAGACCATTGTGGTACGCGGATATTATGCCATACAGAACACGCTCTTCCCCGCATTATACGGAACCGCAGCGGTTTTACTGAGCATTCCCGTTTACATGGTCGGAATGCTCAAGATGGGAGCCGGGGGGATTGCGCTGGCGATCTCGCTTTCAGCCATTTTTCAAGTCATTCTGCTATACGTTCTTTGGAACAAAAAGAGTGAAAACAAGGATAGTCTCAGGGTGTATCGGTTTTATCTGCGAACGATTTTGTTGAGTTTCCCACTGGGGCTGTTTCTCGAATTTTTCAAGAAAACCATCCTATCGGGCTTCGATTCGACCACGTTTGGCGGAAGCCTCACGGTTTCAATGTTGACCGCCATGGTGTTTGTCGTCATCCTTATGTCGGCCGGATACGTGCTGGGCATAGAGGAGATCAAGGAGTTATGGAACCGCATTTTAGAAAAGGTCAAAAAACATGCCGGCAAATGACCGGTGTTTTTATCTGATGTTAGCAATGAAGAATCACCTTCGTCGGCATTCGTCTACCCCTGGCAGATGTCGGCCAGGCGCTGATCGTAGAGCATCCCCACACCATATTCACTGCGCCGCATGAATTTTTCCTTGACCGGTCCGGCGATCTGCATCTCCGGGTGTTTCTTCTGGACATCCAGGGCGATCTTCATCTCCTTGGTGCATCCGGTGCTGAACGTCGCATCCTTGCCGACCCACTCCGGCGGGACCTTGCTCTTAATCATTCGGAAGGCCTGAACAATGTCCTCGTAGGTTTGAAATCGCCAAATATCGATGAGTCCGCTGCGCTGGACAATTTCCCACATGTACATCAAATCATCCGCATCCATTCCCTCCTCGAAGTAGTCAGAAGGGTTAATGATAAATGTCATGGCATATTCCCGTCTCAGGTGATCGACGAAGACGGACATGATCTTTTTAGCCATCTGGAGTCTTCCGGGGATCGATCCAATGATGCCGCTGTAAAACATGACCGTCATGCCCTTCTGTTTGGCGGCTCGCATCTGCTCAACAATCGACTTGGCCTTTTCTTCCAGATCGTTGTAGGTGTACTTGATTACTGCGGGGTGTCGGGATTTGAAGCTGACCATGACCGCACCGTCCTCTCCGGCAGTGATGTTAAAAATATTCTGGGTGAACTGAAAGTGGCTCCCAAAAAATCGTCGCTTCTGGTCAGATCCCCGGGAAATAACGCCGTCGACCTCTTTGAAAAGGCGGGCAAAGGTAGTGGAAGCCAGAAGCAGGTTGATGTTTTCCCGGGTACCGTCGGAAATAACGATAATATTGTAGTCGCTTCGAAGAATATCAACGAGTTCATTTTTCCCGAGGTTCTTTTCCCGGATAAAATAGGCTTTTTCGAGTTCACTGTTCAGGGTTTCGTCGCTGTGCGCGTCGTCAAAGTCAACCTTGGTATAAACCGGCCCTTCCTTCCAGCCGAGAATGACCTTGTGGCCCAGGCGGGCGAGGAGCCGGATGATGACCAAATCGACCATGATCTCTCCGGATTCGTCGCCCATCCATAGAATTTTTTTCGGGACCAGACCGGGACTTTCTGATGATTCCTTTCCACGAATACCCAAAAAGTCGAACAGGGCCTGGGCGCCCTCACCAGTCAACGGCCGCTTTAAAAGGCGAAAATAGTCTGATTCGTTGAGCCGGGCTGAGGAGTCGTCGATCCAGAGCGACGTTTCCACGGTCAAAGCGAGCAACCGTTTCAGTTCAATGAAACGGAGAACCTCTCGAGTTTCGGTCAGAGTTCGATGCGTGCTATCGAGTTCTAGGGTTTCCAACTTGTTCAGAGCGTTTCTACAGGCGGTTGAACGCAAGGCGGCAGCGGCCCGAAGATTTCTCATACCCTTTTCGCAGAAATAGGGATCTTCGATTTGGGTTCGGTTGAGAAATATATTGATCAGACGCTTTTCCAGCCGCGACGGAATCATAATTTCGTCGCGCGTCTCATGTTCGAACTTGATGCGGATGAGGGAATCAAGATAGTCCTTTTCCCACGGATCATCGATCAGTCGATGAATCAGGTTTAGAACCCGGCCCAGCACGTTGGCATATTTCCTCTGGAGAAAATCGGACTGATTCCGATTCATGATGGCGTCAAACATTCGGTCGGAACATGGATAGTATCGCTCTTCATTTTCAGTGTAGACCATGAACCGAATCTGATCGGGAGTTGCCACGTTTTCGGGGTAAGCGAAGTAGTCCATATGATTTTCAATGAAAAAGGCCGTGTACCATGCATCTCTTTGAGGAGTTACGTGAGGCACGTAGGGTTGGGTGCCGTCGATCGGGATAATTGTTTCCCTGTTTTTCTTTCCTTCGCTCATGGTTCAGTCCTCTTTTTGATGTCGTTTTTGGACCGCAGCCGCTGACATCCGGCCCTGCGGACATTTCTATTCTTTCCTGTCACGAATGTTCAATCACCTGTGCCAAATCTTTGATTGCCGGATTGAAACCTGGTCAAATATAATTAATGTAAAGATAAAAGATAAGATCTAAGATTTGTTCTTTTCTGATTCAAGCCGATTTTCCTTCTGATATTTTTCCTGTGCGTATCGACTGTTCTTGTGGATATATTCAGAATTCCAGCTATCTTTTTGCTGGAATTGCCATGCTTTATCATATTCGCTACCTGAATTTCCGTAGGTGTTAGGTTTAAATATTTTGTCGACATTCTTCGAGCAAATGGATTTGTAATTTCTATTAGATTTGACTCCATAATATCCAAAAAGGCATTTTGTTGTTCATCCAATTTGGTTTTTCTCATTTTTGAAAAATAAGGTTCAATCAATTCTTTTACATTCGTCAACACACTATCTTCTATCTCTATTTTATCCTCTTTTCTTTTTTTCAACAAAACTTCCATTGCCGTGTTAAGCTCCACGAGATTTTTTGTTTTAATTTCCAACTCAATGGTTTGTTTCTTCAGCTCATCATGCGCTTTTTGCAACGCCTTCTCTGCTTGCTTTTGTTTGGTGATGTTTTCAATAGCGGAAATAAAATATTTTGGTTCACCTGATGATTTGCAGACAAGAGATACCGTCAGATTGACCCAAATGATGGAACCGTTCTTTTTAAAGTAACGCTTTTCCATCGAATAGGTTTGAATTTCGCCTGATATTACCTGGCGGACAAACTCTAAGTCGTTATTAAGGTCGTCAGGATGGGTAATGTCATGAAAAGTATGCGCCAACATTTCTTCGTTTGTATATCCAACGATATCACAAAACCGCTGATTGACTCGAAGAAAATGTCCTTCCGGCGAAACGTGCGCAATACCGATGGCGGCTTGCTCGAATGTGCTCCGAAATCGCTCCTCGTTTTCCTTTAGGACCTCTTCCAACCGCTTGCGTTCGGTAATGTCTTGAAATGTGCCGAAAATCCGAACGGGCCTTCCTGTTTTATTCCATTCCACTTCACCTTTCGAATGGGCGAAACGTATTGTCCCATCCTTTCGGAGGAAACGGAATTCGATGTCGAAAGGTTTACAGCCCTTAAAGGCGTCTTCGATGGTTTTGATTATGAATTGCCTGTCATCGGGATGAATGTGTTCTCTGAACAGTTCGTGCGTAGCCTCAACCTCTTCCGGCTCATATCCATAAAGACGGTACTGTTCATCAGACCAATAACCTTCACCCGTTTGGACTTTTCTCTCCCAGCTTCCCAAGCGCGCTATTTTCTGTGCCATATTAAAACGAGCTTTGTTTTCTTTCAGAGTCTTCTCAACCCTTTTACGTTTAGCGGCTTCTTTACTTAACTCTTTGACCCGTTTTTCCAGCGCTTCATAAGTTGCTTTCTCGGTCATTTTAAAATTTCTCCAATTGGTCCAAAAACAAAAAAAGCCCATAAACTGGTAGGTTTAATACCATGTATGAGGCTTTATTCATCACAGAGACCTTCTCTATGCAATATATTGTTGTAAGGTGTCATACAACAATCACCTATTGGTCGGCACTATAGGGTTGTTTATGTAACATGTGCGTTCAAAAACTACAAGTTGACGATTCGACTTTACAGGTGAAAACTGTGAATTTCTTGTCTGGACCTACAATTATCGAAAAATTAAGATTTCATACCCAGATCAAATATGGAAAATCTTACTCGTATAAAAAATACGAGCTAACAACAAATATCACACAGAACCCTTTGTCAAACCAAGTCCTTCAGATGTCGTTTCATCCAAGAACGACCTGCCCTTTGCTGCCTGCATTTATTTCATAATATGTAATTGCCGTCTTCACCGCTTGTTTAATCTCATTATTATCCAAAGGCTTCTTGACAAATCGATAAACGCAGCCCGGATATAAGGTATCTAATGCATCTTTGATTTCATCATAGCCGGTCATTATTATCCCCATCGTGTGAGGCGAATTTTCCCGAACTCTTTTCAAAAATTCCAGTCCATCCATTCTCGGTATAGATCGCTCAGCCACAACAACGGCCCACTCTAATGATTTTATTACGCTCAAGGCGTCAACCGGATTTTCGAAAGCAAATAGATAATAAGGCTCGTCCATGAACAACCATTGTAAGGATTCAAGCACACTAACGGAATCGTCAACGAACATAACGTTGAATTTCATGGTATCAACTCCTTTACAAAGGATTTTAGCTAAATACTATTCAACATACGTGCCAAATTCTGTTTTTGTGCGTATAAGGCGGCAAAGATCTCTAATTGATGGTGGTTTAAGAGAAGTCGGTTGTAACGTTCAGGGAATTAAAAAGACGGATGGCATCAAAAAGTGCACAGAAAAATGTGCATCGCTGCACAGAAAAATGTGCATGACTCCGGTAGTTCACGGTTTTTGATGATCATTCAGGATGGAAAAATTGGATGCAAACGATCCGCACCCACGACCCGAATTCCCGACTCAACTCGCATCCAGAAATTCCTTGACCGTTTGAGAAGAATTATATATCCATTTCTTTCTATGTGTTGGAATATTTTTTAGTGCAACCGAGTACGATTTTTCTTCTCGAGCGCAAATGTTCTCAAGCCTCCGCCAACCCGGGTTGACTCATACAGTTCAGCCGCCAATCTTCAAACCCAAAAAAGGAGAATGACAAAATGTCACGAATACCCCCGAGATCGCGTAGCGAAATGGAACACGCCGAAGCCGAATACAAAAAGAAACTTGAAACGGAAGAAAAGCTGGGCCGAAAGGAGGGCATGGCGAGTGCTTACGGTAACCTTGGCACGATTTATCTAACACTTGGCGATCTGGATCAAGCCGAAGAGATGTTTAAAAAGAGCTTGGAAATTGAAAAAGAGTTGGGAGATCAAGCGGGCATGGCATCAGATTACGGATATCTGGGAACGATTTACCAAATGCGCAGCGATCTGGAATACGCAGAAAACATGTACAAAAAAAGCCTGGAAATAAATCAGGAGTTGGGCCGAAAGCCGGGTATGGCAACGGTTTATAGTAAGCTCGGTGAAGTTTACTATACCCGTCGAGATTTGGATCAGGCCGAGGATATGTTTAAAAAGAGTCTGGAAATGCAAGAAAACCTCGATAACAAAGGGGCAGTGGCAACGGTTTACGGCTACTTGGGAGATATTTACCGTATTCGGACGGATTTGGATCAAGCCGAAAAAATGTACACCAAAGGCCTGGTCCTTTTTGAAGCCATTGGCTCCGAGCGTATGATAGAGATCATGCGGACAATGCTGGCAAACTTAAAAACAAAGAAAAAATAATGCGAATCGTTCTGGTCAACCCGAATCCCATGAAAC
>JBFESJ010000133.1:0-10209 GCA_041548585.1 Desulfobacterales bacterium
AATGTCCATCAACGGAAAGCGAAACAATTTTTTAAAAGAGGATCTGATTTCGGTGGGTAAAGAAATGAACATCAGGTCCGGTCCTAAAATCATAGACGAAATTACAGCGGTTGTTTCAGCGTGGCCAACCTATGCAAAAGATGCCGGAGTTGAGGCACGGCGTATCAAATCGATCGGTAACACTCACCGCATTTTATAAATTGCATTAACCAAGATTTAATCATGCAATTACCAAATTGCAGTCACGATATCATTCTACACTATAACATTGTGCAATATGAAAATGATATCTGCAAAATGACCTTGCCTTGAAATTTACAGTTTGAATTTAATATCTGTTAATTTAATAAATTTCCGATCTTGGCAAGATATTCCAAGAAAGAAACAAGATACAATTTTTGTGATATCATATTACCGTATCACAATTTCGTGTGACCTTTGGTAGTTGCAAGGTATCGCCATATCCTTCCAGCATGTTTTCATTGAAATTCCGTCTTTAAAATTAAACATACAGTTTTTCATTTAAAGAAGATCACCAATTCTTTCTACCGTTAGAGAATATTCCTTTAACATAATAGATTCATTTTAATATCTGACTTATTTTATGGAGATTTATCCTATAGGCGTAATAATAACTGAGGTTTCGACATCGGAAAGAAAATATAGATTCTTTGCCTGCTCAGGACCGGAAAGCAAAAGAGGGCTGATTGTTTTATTGGAGTTGACCAAAGCAATGTGTGATCTGAAAACCAGTAGCCTTACATCCCAGATTGAGCAATAAGGGGCGGGCAAGCCCGCCGAAGGCGTATAAACCTTTGTAGTTAAAGGATCGTAAAGAAAGAACAGAATTGAAGCCTCTCCTCCCTAAAGGGGGGAGGTTTTGCCTTACGGAAGTGCTTCGCGCCCGAATAGGAGTTCTGGTTAATTTAATTTAGCTCCCTTCACCCCGTCCTAAAGGACTTGGCTCGCAGGGAGCTATCCGGGCTTTTATTCATTTTGGCTGCCTAATGTTACAAAAAAAGTGTAATTATCGAATACTTCTTCCCTGCCGGGTCGGTTTGAAAATAATTCACTGTAAAAATTTTCCAACTGCCGTACAATCCGCTTAAGATTTTCGATGCTTATCAATTGCGCAATATCTTTTATTGAATCCATGTTCTCCGGGGGGTGATCTTCAAGAATTTCATATGCGTCTTCAAATTCATCTGCCGCAATCTGTGAAGTCAAAATGATGTAATCATCCACCTGCCGTTTCGAACCTTTCAGTTCCGGTCTTGTAAGGAGAGATTCTTTCATGATCTTTCCAATCAAAAACATGATGTTCTTTACTTCTTGGGCTTTAAAGCCATCAATATAGCGTTTGAAAGCAATTTCTCTTGCATAGATAGGTATGATGGACCTGTCCCTGCTTCTAACTGAAGCGGCAACCAATTGAAAGTTTAAGGTAATATACCATTTAAGAAGTTCAGGATACATCTTCCGATAATTTGGGAAACGGTGTTCATTTTCCGGCTTTATCACTTCTTCTATGATTTTATCGACCAATGATTCGCGCAACGAACTGAAAATATTGTAAATCTCAGTACTTTTTCTGAATGCGACTTTCTTAATAAGGACTTCGTTACGAAATGTCCAATTGTTTGGATGACTGTTCATTTTTTCAGTCAAAAACAATAGCCGCCTCAATATATGATAACGTGGTGTCGGTTTCCACTTCAAAGCATTATATGTGGCGGAAGCATCTACATCCAACTTTTTGTCGATATACCTTACCATCCACGGTTGCTCTAATGTTTTTTTCCCATTAAGCCAACCCAAGAACGAAACGACAATCAAACCCAGAGCCGCTAAGGGTTTAGGCATAAGAAAGGGCTTAATATCACCACCAAAATAGTATCTTGTAGCAGTTTTAAAAAGCTTGTTATGAGATACACTCCCCTGAGGACTTGCGTTATATACTCCCATAAGTGGCAGAGTGTCGCTGAGTTCGATAATTCTAAGAAAGAGTTTAATAACGTCCTTGATATGGATATAAGGTATGGCTGATTCTCCACGGCCGGTCAGAATTTTTGACATGAACTTCTTTCCTGACAGCCAGTAATTCAAAAGCATATATAACATGGGATATTCACACCAGTCACTGTATACGGCTGCAAGCCGGACAATTGAGTATGGAATTGTTTTCGAATATTCGGTAATAATAGTTTCTTCTTTTCTTTTGCACCGTGCATAAGGAAAATCAGCATCAACTGGTCTTTTTTCAGTTATCACATTGTTATGGGAAGAAAATTTACAGGCAGCCACCGAGCTGGAATAAATAAAACGCTTAATTCCTAGCAACTTTGACATGTCGAGAATATGGCGGGTGCCGACCACATTAATCTTCTCATATGCAGGATTTTCTTTCATGGTGAAGTCATAATATCCTGCCAGGTGCAAAACATAATCCGCCCCTCCATGATCTTTGATATAGCTAACAGCATTCAGTAGATTTTTTTGGTTTGTGATGTCCAACTGAAGCCAATGTATATTCTTATGATACGATATACCCGCCTCTTTTTGGCTGCGGCGTGCAATGCAAAACAGGCGAAATTTTCCAGATACGGAGATGACAAAATGCCTTCCAATAAAACCAGATGCTCCGGTAACCACGATCCCCGGTAATATTTCACTCATTTTTCATATCCAATGCTGTATTTTTTTGAAGGAGCATGGCAACCGGAGAAACGGTAATCGTTATTTGAGTTGGGAATATACACCTAATCTGCCCATTTAAGTCTCAGATACAGTAAACGATCCGCCGAACTAATACGAGAACGATTGAAATAATTACAGCGATCGTCGAAATATCGGTTGCTACTCCGGGTAGCGTCCAAAAACGAATTCCCCATTTTTGTTTCAGAATGATAATATATGCTATCAGAAAAACAGATATCAGGATGAGGCCGATATGGCAAATCCCGGCCTTTTGCGAAAACTTTTTGATCCAAATGGATGCTAATTATCTTCATCCTTTCCTGCCAGAAAGCACCAAAATCCCGCAAATCCGATCAGAGATACTCCCATCAAAATATAAGAGATGTTTTTCGTGTGTGCCATAAAATCGTGTAAGGTATAAAATACTCCGTCCATGTGTTATCGCCTCCTTTTTATGAGTTATCTATCTTCTTCTTCCCAATATCAGGAAGAAATCAATTCAACAAAATTGTTAATATATCATTGTCAATGTTCTTCCGGATAATCAGGATGCTGATACAAAACGGGCATCCGGGTTACCATAAACCTGAAAGCGATTAGACCAATGGTAACGATAAAGACTGAAATTCCGATTTCCATCCAGTGGGGAAAATACCGCTTACTCGACGGCAGATGCCAGTTGAATGCAATTATCGCAATATTAAACCTATTGATGATAATACCGAGCACCGCCAATACCGACGTCCAATTGATCAATTTCAGGTTTTTGTTGCGAACTCCGACGGCATAGAGAAAACACGGCAGGGCCGTAAACCCTAAAAGCTCTACCAGATACCAAAGGCCATATCCGGTTGTAAGATAATACCAATTGTTATCAACAGCTATACCAATTAATTTTATGACGAAATAACCTGCCAGAACAAATGAGGCTGCTTTTCCGAACCCCAGTGTTACAAAGTTCTTCTCCGCAATGTGAGTTTCGTCCATTTTATGTTTGAAATAATGATGGGTAAGTGTGCTCTCGAAAATGACCATGGAAAGTCCGGCAATAATGCTGCTAATGAAAAAGTAAATCGGCAGATAGGGTGAATACCATAGTGGATGAAGTTTGGATGGTGCAATCAGTATAAGGCCGCCAATAGCAGATTGGTGCACGGTGGAAAGGATGACCCCAAATATGGTCAATGGCACCATAAATTTGATGATAATGTTCCGAGCTCGTCTTAATCCAAGCCACTCTAAAGCAGCCGGTGAAAATTCCATAAAGGTTACGAAAAGGTATAGTGGGACATGAATGCCAACTATAAACAAAACAGACGTTGTTCCCGCCTGAACAAGATAGGGATACGGCAGACGCCACGCCCTACCCACATCATAGCTCAGCGCAACAACTACAAGAGCGTATCCCAAAAATCCTGTTAAGACCGAAGGCCTTACCGCAGAGCGGTAGTTCTCCATCCCGAAAAGATAAACCGCCGCAGTGGTCACATATCCCCCCGCTGCCAGAGCAATCCCTACAAAAATATCAAAACCGACCCATATCCCCCAAGGATTATTGTCTGAAAGATTGGTTACTGCAGCCAACCCTGCTGTAAATCGTATGTACGTTAAATAAAAACCGATAATTACGATTATTCCTGTAATTATATTAAAAGGGGTTATCAACGATTCCCTATGAGTTGTTGTAACTTCGGACATCAGGAGCCCTCCTATGTTTAGTTTTTGACCGAATCTTCAAAGGCAGCTTCTACTGCTTCATCTATGACCCGTTCTTTATCTTTATCAGCTTTGGCCTGGACTTCTGAAAGCTTTAACCGAGCTTCTTCACCGGCTTTATCCAGAGCGTCGGCAACAGCTGCTTCTTTTTCCAACATAGCAATCTTTTTATTTCTTTTGGTAATGGCATATATTCCGGTAAGAAGAACCGGCCACAAGCCAATCACCATCGGTACCGCACCCAGAGCTGCTGCGGTCAGTTCCGGTGCGGGCGTAACTCCCAGATCTTCACGCATCCCAAGCTCTTTAAAAGGGACACTGGACAGAAAAAGATACGCGGTCCCGCCCATCTCGTGTAGGCCGTAAATGTGATCTTTATAACGATCCGGGTGTCTGCGTATCCGTTCCTGTGCGATTTTAATCAGGTCTTTTCGTTTTCCGAAGGTAAGGGCTTCCATAGGACACACCTCCACACAGGCGGGCAGCAAGCCCTGAATAATTCGGGGATGGCAAAGGGTGCTTTTTCTGATTCGCGGCTCAAGGGCGCTTTCGTATTCGTAGGTCGGAATCTCAAAGGGACAGGCAATCATACATAATCTACAACCGACACAGACCGATTCATCGTAAATCACCGCTCCCTCTTTTGTTTTTGTATACGCTTTTACAAAGCATGCTGACGCGCAGGCAGGCTCCAGACAGTGATAGCACTGATTTTTGCGGTATTTAGTATCTTTGGAAGTCTCATACCGGTTTACCACTGTAAAGGCTGTAGGCGTTGTTCGCCGCTCTTCATCCAGTACCGATAAATCATTAAAGGGTTTATCCGGCAGCGGCAGGTTATTAACTTTGTTGCAGGCCGCTTCACATTTACGACACCCGACACAGAGTTCGCTATCGTGCAAAACCCCGAAGCTGTCAGGATACCCTTTAAAATGTTTGTTGGTTGCAGCCGAAGCTGATTTGCCAATCGTTGTGCTCAAGCCAGCTGCACCGACCCACCCTAAAAACTTTCTTCTGGATATGGACATGTGTCGTACCTCAAAAATATCTACCGAAATTAAGCTGTTTTTGTTCACTCCTGTGATATCGTAAATGTCGATTTCATCCGAGTTTGGGTTCCAACTAGGATTGTTTTTTTCTTTCCTTATGGCAAGATGTACAGCCTGTATATTTTTCAATACCCATTTTCTGATGACATCCGATGCACTGCTGGTGAAAAGAGCCCATTATCCCGGGACGGAAAAGTTTATTTTCATTAAATGTTCTGTCATGACAGTTACTGCACCTGGGCGGCTTACCGGCAGCAGGTGTGTTGTGGTGGCATCCAAGGCATAATATCCTGTCCTCATAATGAAAATATTGGGCCAACTTGCTGTCGTCCAATTTTTTCACCATGGCGTCAAATACTTTTCGATGGGGGTATTCTACCGCCTCATATTGATTTACCAGGTCCTTTAGAACAACGGTTTTCGGGACATCTACCTTATAGATCGGTCCGAATGTCTCTTTCCATAACTGAGGCATCAGGCGAGCCATTCTGGCGGCATTCGATGTCGACAACTCACCGGTTCTCTCGGGCAACGGGATCATGTGACACCTCAGACACGCGGTGGACTCCTGCTTACGGGTTTTGGACATGAATGCATGACAACCAGCACAGTTCTTATCCCGCTGTTTGGATTCATGGCATCCGGTACAACTGCTTTGATGTCCGCGCTTATGAAAAGCGGTTTCAAGTGTAATATCGGTGCCATTTTTTGTAACTTTTTTTGAACCGGCTAACGAATGGCAGGTCGCACACGACTCCAGACTTGCAAGGTGACATACGCGGCAGGTGTCATTGTATTCTTCATGGCTCTTATGATCGAAGGGGACCTGGTTCATCCTTGCGATACGCCCCTTTTTATCGCCGGTATTGATGATGACATTGTCCGGCTGTCCCCGCTTCAGCCTGGGGACATTTTTAAGCTTTTCGATCTTTAGTTGCTCATTTGCATCATGGCATCCGGCGCACCGGAGCGGGCCTGCATCCATTTGTTTCGCTTGCGTCTTTTGATGACAATCGATACAGGCAAGATGGGAGACAAACCTCATGGAGAAGACCTTCTCCGCAGCATCCGGCTCCGGCTTTTCTTTATGGCAGTAGCGGCAGGTGCCTTCTTTCCCCTCGGCATAGAACAGCTTCTGACTTTTTTTGTCATATTCGTGATGGCACCTATCACATTTGTTCTCCTGGGCACGGTAATGTCTAAAATGGAGGGATTTGTCGAACCCCATGGGAACCCTTGAAGACTGAATCAAAGGTCTGTCTTTGTGACAATCGTCACACTTCACAGGACCTGCTTTCTCCCCGGCTGAAATAATGTCAGAATGGCATTTGGTGCAGTTGTCACAGTAAATTTTTGTTAATTCTTCTCGTGTGGTATCTTTAAGCCGCATAAATTTTTGGGACATACGTCCGTTTTCATGCTTATGGCAGGCCATGCAGTCTTTATTTTTCTTTTCCAGGGCATCGGTATGCTTATCATGCAAAAATACGGCTTTGGGCTTTTCAAGTTTTCCAAAAACCTCCACCGTATCAAAAGTGATGATATCCGGCTTAAACTCGATAGGCTGAGTATCATCCGAGGTTTTTGACAATGCTGTAACATCAAAAGCGCCCATAAAGCCGATGAGTAAAATGATAATCGTAACAGAGATTCCAGCCCCTATTAGAAACGATTTTCCCTTCACCATGATTGTTATCCTTGCCTGTTATCGAAATTAAATTGAAAAAAAGAAACGATTTAATTGTTTGAAGCTCTATTATTTAACGAATCTAAAGTGTTACAAAAAACAGATATTCAACCTGCGGGCGTCTCGTCTTCTAAAAATATACCGTTATTTCTTCGTGAACCTTAAGCGACTTGAGAAAAAGCTTCGCCCTTGTCTTTTAGGTTTTTGCCGGTAATGATATCTATGTGAGTAGTTGATTGATATTTTATGTTTAAGATTCCAACGCATAATGTTTTCCATTCATTTATGACAAAACCCGCACATTATGGGACCGCTTTTTCGGCCCCAGTTGATATAATTTTCATGACACCCGATACACTTTTTGTGAAAGGCCGTCAGCAGAGGAATCGGGATTTCCTTTGTCAGTCGTTTTTTGTGGCATGTGGCGCACTTGCTCCCTTTGCCCTCATTTCTGTTGTTGAAGACATTGAAATCATGGTGGCAGACCCTGCATCGAAGGAAGGTTTCATGCAAATAGTGGTCAAACCTAACAGAATGTTCATGTCGCTTGCCAAACTCCTTGCTTTTTAAATTCATAATCCCTTCCTGGACCTTTTTATCCTGAGCCCAGGCCATTGATGTTGCCAGGAAGACGGAAAAAATTAGACTCAAAATAACATACCGATACTTCATGGGCATTTCCTCCGATGAACTGATGTGTTTCCAGTAAAAATTATGAAAAACGGTTTTTCGATAAAGGAGATTGAATTGATTTTACGAACACTGCTGGAATCCGCCATGTATTTGCCCTTTGAAATGATGTTCCTCTGAAGTTTGACGTGTAACAGCTAACACATTCCTTTTTGCTCAAGGTTTGAGGATTAGCGAGCGTATAATTAAAATGGATAATAAAAACTCCTTACAATCGAAGATTCCCTATCTCGCCATTATGAGATTGTAGGAAGATTCTATATCCATTTGGCATTTTTTAAGTGACAACCACAATGTATTATGTCACATTGTGGTATATTTATTAATCCATATTACTTAAATTTACAAAAATCAAGAAATTTTTAACCCAGGTTCAAACAATAAAGCCCCTTCAGTTCAATATATACGCTTTATCGTCGAATGACTCTGGCAAGAGTTCTTTTTCTTCTTTGTGCGATTGAATCGTAATTATGATTTATTCGTGGATAAAGATGGTTCTTACTCTTGGAATGGGCAGAGGATTCATTGGTTTGATCTTAATAAAAAGGACATCCTATACTACGGGATTCTGATCGCTGATTGCAGAACCATGGTGTATGTATACTCTCAAGGAACATCATCAGTGATGATTATAACCTAAAACCGTCTCTATCCTATACCTTTAATCTGTCCACTTTCCTTTGAAACGATACATTTTCTTGACACATGCATATATGTGCATTAGCGTACAATTATGGAAACAACACTGACCCAAAGACAAATAAAAATCGCAGAAGAACTGGTTGAAGTTTTGGATTCAAAATTTTTTAAAACCTTGAGCGAACCGGTTCGAGTTCAGATATTGAAGTTCCTTATGTTAAACGGCCGAGCCGACATCGGAAGCATAGCCGAAAATATGCCCCAGGACCGGTCGGTTATCTCCAGACACCTGAATCTTATGCAAGAGGCCGGTATCCTGATAAGCGAAAAAGAGAGTCGCCATGTGTTCTATAGCATTAATGGTAAACCCTTCCTGGAAAAACTGGTAGATATTACAGAGAAAATAAACAAATGTATGAAGGAGTGTTGCCCTGACTGTTGCAAGTAGTATAGGCATTTTTTTTAATCTATTATATGCATTTAGGTGCATATACACATGAAAACATTTATCACCAAGGAGATTAGAATGAAAACAAGAGACAAAGAAGAGATTAGAAAGGCTGTTCGAGATAGTTACGGAAAAGTTGCAAGGCTCGGAACGAAAGTCTCAGGATTATTCCCCGCATTATCATGCTGTGGCAAACAGGGAATATCAGACACGAAAAGATCGTCCGCTTCTTGTTGCGGAGCACCGGAGTTCACACCTGAACAGATGTCCAAAGCCATGGGGTATTCGAAGGACGATCTCGAGAGCACACCCGAGGGGGCAAATATGGGCCTTGGTTGCGGTAACCCAGTGGCATTGGCATCTCTCAAACCTGGAGAGACAGTTTTGGACCTGGGCAGTGGTGGAGGGTTCGATTGCTTTCTGGCTGCGAATGAAGTCGGTAAGGACGGCAAAGTGATTGGTGTTGATATGACGCCTGACATGATCAGCAAAGCCAGAAAGAGCGCCCAAGACGCAGACATTGATAATGTAGAGTTTAGATTAGGCGAAATCGAGCACCTGCCCGTTGCTGATAACAGTGCAGATATTATAATGTCCAATTGTGTGATCAATCTCTCCCCTGACAAACAGAGTGTTTTTAAAGATGCATTTAGAGTCCTTAAGCCGGGCGGTAGATTAGCAATTTCAGATATTCTGGCGACTCGGGAATTACCTGCCGAAGTAAAAAATGATCTGGCTATCCATTCCGCATGTGTTGGCGGAGCTGCAACGGTGGAGTCTACCGTCACCATGCTGGAGAAAACAGGATTTAGAGATATAATAATTGATGTAAAGGAAGAGAGCAAAAAAATCATTAATGAATGGATGCCGGGAAGCAATCCAGGAGATTATATTGTATCAGCCTATATTGAAGCAAAAAAGCCTGAATAACCGACCAATATTAAATATTAGAGGAGAAATTATCAAATGGACTCAAAAATAATACTTGAATCATTTTTAAACGCCACAGACATTGGTGCTGTTTTCGAATCTATAAACAATTACCAGAAAAGTAGCTTGCAAGTGGATCTCGGAGAAATCATAAAATATATTATCATAGGAAAAGGATACACTAATCTTACGCCACCTCAAGCGAGTCGTTTATTATTAGAAAACGAAGATAATGTTCGCATTATCGATCTTCGGGAAACCGAGACTTATAAGAAAAATCATATAAATGGAGCGATATCCAGACCGATTGATGATTTTTTAAAAGAAATATTTGAAGACACCTATTTTTCTAA
>JBFESJ010000134.1:0-10195 GCA_041548585.1 Desulfobacterales bacterium
GCAAATTAGAGCGCGTTAAAGACAACATCTTCGAAGTTTTTCAAATTAGAAAATAAAAACACACGACGACACGATATTCTAAAAAGCCATGCCCATGTTCTCTTTAACGCGCTTTAATTTGCTCAGACAGCTTCCCGACCTAAACGAAATCATCCGGCGGCTTACAGCAAATTGTGACCGTTATTAATTCATTCGGAACATATTTTTGGCAACTGCTATAGAAAGGTTTTATTTAAGCACAAAGACGAACTCCGTAAGCTTCACAAGGAAGTTGAAGAACATATTGCGGATTGGGACTTGGGCAACGCCTATAATACACTGTATCAGATGGAGGACATCTTTGATGAAATTGAATGGGAAGTTGAGTGAATATACGCCAGGCATAATTCTCTAAACGATTTTATAAAAAGCATTATCCATGGGGCGATTTAACAAATAAAACCCCCCCAGCCCCTGATTTATTTAAAACGAATCAAATCATTATCCGCATCCATCCAGACCGGAAAATCTTCTCTGGATGTTTTAAGAACATCGTAAGATAGTTCGGCCGTATGTGTGCATGTTTGCCTGCTCTTTTGAAAGATGATGTTTCCCCATGGATCGATGATGGATGAATCTCCGCTGTAGGACAGGCCGTTTCCGTCTATTCCGATCCGGTTAACGCCGATCACGAAACACTGGTTTTCAATGGCTCTGGCCTGCAAGAGGGCTTTCCAGTGCGCCGATCGTCTTTCAGGCCAGTTGGCGATAAATATGGCTGCATCAAACTGATTTTCAATATTTCGTGTCCAGACCGGAAAACGCAGATCATAGCAAATAAAAGGCCTGATTCTCCAGCCGTTCAGCTCAACCGTAATATTTTTGATGCCTGCGCTGTATATTTTTTCTTCTCCCGCCATCCGAAAGAGGTGTTTTTTGTCATAGGTGAAGATTTCACCGTTGGGTTTAGCCCAAAGCAACCGGTTGAAAAATTTGCCGCCGTCATCGGCGATGATACTTCCCACCATGTCTATTTGCTTCTCTACGGACTTTTCTTTGAGCCATTTTACCGCAGAACCTTTCATATCCTGGGCCAGCGCAGCGGCATTCATGGTAAAGCCCGTGGAAAACATCTCCGGCAATACGATGAGATGCGTGTCTTCCTCAATACCAGTTATCTTGGAATCAAAACCGGCCAGATTCGAATCAATATCTTCCCAGACCAGTTCGCTTTGAATCAGTGTTACTTTTAAATCTTGCATAATTTCTCCGCGGCCTTTTCAAGAGTTTTATCTTTTTTTGCAAAACAGAATCGAAGCACTTTATGATCAACTTTATCATGGTAAAAAACCGAAGGTGGAATCGACGCCACACCATGCTCTAATGTTAGCCTTTTTGAAAATTCGACATCAGACTCATCGGAAATCGCCGAGTAATCCAGCATCTGAAAGTAAGTGCCGCGGCAGGGCATTGCTTTAAAACGTGAATTTTTGATCAGCGATAAAAATTCATCTCTTTTTTTCTGATAAAATGCCGAAAGACTCAAATACACATCCTTGTTTTTCATAAATTGGGCATAAGCATATTGAATCGGCGTATTGGATGCAAAGGTTAAAAACTGGTGTACCCTCTGAAATTCTTTAGACAGGGGGGCCGGGGCCAGGCAGTATCCGATCTTCCAGCCGGTGGTGTGGTAGGTTTTACCAAAGGAACTGACGACAAAGCTCCTTTGGTAAAGCTCGGGATCTCGACAAATACTTTCATGCCGCACGCCGTCAAAAATAATATGCTCGTAAACTTCATCGCTCAAAATCAGCACATCCGTATCCCGTAAAATGTCTTTAAGTGCGGAGATGTCTGTTTCCGTAAATACGGCGCCGGTTGGATTATGGGGTGAATTCAGGATAATGAGCCGGGTTTTAGAAGACAGGGCATTTTTGACATCATCCCAGTCGATTCGGTAATCCGGAAACCTGTACTCCACATAAACGGGGATGCCGCCGTTGAGCTTGATAACCGGCACATACGAATCAAAAGCCGGTTCAAGAATGATCACTTCATCACCTTGTTGAACAACAGCGCTGATGGCGGCAAACAATGCTTCTGTGGCACCGGATGTCACGGTAATTTCAGAGTCGGGATCATAGTCGGCATGGTACTGTTCCAGAACTTTTTCTGAAATCCGTTCCCGCAAGGCTTGTACGCCCTGCATGGGTGCATACTGGTTATGTCCGGAACGCATATAATCATCGACCAGTGCCACAAGATCCGGATGAACATCAAAATCCGGGAAACCCTGGGAGAGATTAATGGCATTATGGTCGTTCGCCAGCTTTGACATGATCGTGAAGATGGTGACACCGACATCCGGGAGTTTTGATTGTATTTGCATGGCGTATCTTTCTTAAACCGTTTTAAAATGGTGTCTCTTTTTGTCCAAATTAAATTCTGTTTTTTATAAACCGTTTTAAGCCGGATATCAAGACAGAACATTTTAGCCTGGTGTGCATCCATAACTGACGATTTTTGTCCAAGATTAAAGCATGCGAAAAAAATAACCGCCCCGTTAAAGTACCGGGACAAGCCGGCATATAATTAATATTCTCCGAGGATTATTTTTTGAGCATAACCCCAGAGGAATAGACTTCGCATTCCACAGGGCAAGCGTAGAGACTTGTCCGCCACACCGCCAGCGGCATCTTCGACCGGCGGATTGGACAAAAAGACCATCTATGGATGGACACTAGCCTAATCAAATTCGATACACCCCCTATCGCATGGGGGAAATTCCCTCCTAGGAACTTTCCTCAGAAAAAATGAAGCTGCCACCCTATGGACAAAACGAGTCATGTCAATAAGATATAATATATAGATTATATGGCATTTAGTCCACAAATCATCCGTTGTTTTCATTGGATCGTTTGAAAGGGAATCTCTTCAACTGCTATCTTTAAATTAATGGTTGCATTATCAAGTGGTTGTCATGACAAACCGAGAAAATAAAGAGGTGGGAAGAGGTGAGAGGATGGACACCGGCTCAAAAAATAAATTGCCGGATATAACACACCTCATTCGAAGCATTCAGCGCATTGAGGGAAATCCGGATTGTTTTGGAAAATCAAACGCGGACTGTGATCAGACGGACTGCTTCTGGCGTGAATATTGCCTGAAGGTCACGCAAAAAGATTAAAAGGAATAGACGGCCTCGATGACTATCAAGTGCTGATACTGTCAGAAAAAAATATTTTCCAACATGTAAATATTTCTGACAGGACATCCATACGAACGGGATTCGGCTATAACCGGGTATGGGCATGTAAGTATGCTGCTCGCATCCACTAAGGTAATTATCTCGCCAAATTCGATTCTTCCTTCAAATGCAGGGGATAAGGCCTGCCGCGCAATTTCCCGAGGGACTGCAAGTCCCGTAGACTCGATCAGTATGATATCGGCGAAAAGCGTGTCCAGAGCAAACCTTAAAGAAGAAACGAGTTCCAAAAACAAACCGCAACAGATACAACCTCCATATAGATCCACTACATTGTTGGGATCAACCTTAAAGATTTTTCTGTAGATTGAGATTCTTCCGAACTCATTCACGAGAACCATGATTTTTTTATCAACAGAGGAGGTATCGAGAATCGTGTTTATTAAGGTTGTTTTCCCCGATCCTAAAAATCCTG
The DNA here is from genome assembly GCA_041548585.1 of Desulfobacterales bacterium. Classification (GTDB taxonomy): domain Bacteria; phylum Desulfobacterota; class Desulfobacteria; order Desulfobacterales; family UBA11574; genus UBA11574. Next base: position 3,663 of record JBFESJ010000134.1, read on the forward strand.
AAATCACATAAACTGGCGTCGGCATGTAATCTCCAAATGAATATCTCTTGGAGGGAAGTGTTTCAAAAGAAGTTCGGTATTTTTACACAAAAGTATTTGGTCTCGACAACGCTTAATCTATAAATTGCTCGAGTGTCGGTGGCGGCTCCATGCATCCCGGAACGGGCTTCCATTCGCATTTGGCATTCAATTCAACGCCTTCTTGAATGACCGAAATCGGGCGGTCTACGGATACGACCACGATGATAAGATTCGTATGTATGGCAGTGAACCTCAACGCCGAGTTGAATCGTGCACCCCGGGCCCGATCCTCGCCCGGGACGGCAAGACCGTCCAGGAGACAGGCGAACCCGTGAAGTTTCAGATCCGCCCCGATATGGAGTGCTCCGTCCAGCTTTGCCAAGGATTCCGAGAGCTTTAGAAAACGCTCTTCTGTGAGATCCAGTGTTTGTTCCGATTTCTGCCCTGCAATTTTGATGGGCGTATCATTAAAGTCGATCACCAGCGTACAGCCGTACTTTTCTCTTTCGGCTGTATGCACAATTCGGGAGATAATCTTAAAGAGTTCATGGCTGGTGACAGAATCCAGATTGGATTCGAGCAGGATTTCTTCTACTTCCACCAGCTTGGCCTGGCGCGTTGTTGAATGAAAACTGCCGTTTGCAAAGCTGCATACCAGATTGTCGTTTATGCTCAAGAAGCCGTGTTCACCTCTGAAATCAGCGGTGATTCGAAAATTTTCTTTGGTGTCGGAGGAGATACCGACGATGGTTTTACCGTCGGATACCAGTTTTCGGTCAGAGTCCTCAACACTCTGAAGGAGCTTGCGAACATGTTTGAAATTATTGAGGCTCGGCTGCTCCAACAGAGGAAACCGTGCTAAAAATTCCATTTCTGAAATGGTTTTGGGTTCGATAAACACCAGTTCACCCATGGGCCAAGCCTTTTCCTCACGGGTCCTGGAAATACCGAGGACGGCGTCCAGAATAGGATATACCCGTATCTGCGTATCCCATCCTAGCATAATGTTCATCTGGTCAATAATAAAATCCCGAACCGCATGGGTTGCATATTCCCGAAGAACGTTTCCGGAAGTTCTTGTATATAAGGGATCCCCCGTGGCAAAATCATGAGAAAGGAGCCAGACAGCATGTTCCAGCCAGCATTCAGTGGGCCCGATGGAACACATGTCGGGATGATGCTCCGTAAACCACATCTGGTAGAAAATCGAACGTGATCGGCCGCCGTAGGAGATCAACCCCGCCAGCCGAAGGTTCTTTTGGGCGTGGATATGTCCTGAGAGCATTTTTTGAAGGATTTCTTCCGCAACATCATTACGCCATTGATTCGATTGAAGATAAAGCTCTTTTAATATGGGTTCATGGCCCTGTAGCAGATGCTGTGGATCGTAGACGCGAATCCGGTCGCTGGACTTGATGGCATAAATGAGTGCCGCCCGACTCGACCCTGAAAAGTGGGTAAGACCGTCCCGAAGACCATCAAGCGTGTGAAAAAGGCACAAGTTTCTGAAAGATTCTGTGGTCATTCTGCCTCTTACGATTTATACGATTTAAAAATGGGGTTAAAACCATATTTCAACAAACACACAAACCCGGACGAATCATGATGTTGCCGTAATGATAAAAACGGCTTCAATATAATCTGTTCTTGAAACGTGGTCAAGAGAATCCGGCACCTTGTCTCTGGCACTCGAATCGGTTGCACGAAAATGAGAGATATCGACCTCAGAGACTGCTAACTGAAAAAGGAGCAAAAACCGTACCAAACCAAAATACACGTTTATCCCTTGTCGATTTTTGAAGTTTATGAAAAATAATAATCTTAAAACTCATTTAAAATCGAACAGATGTATACATATGTTCTTTTTAGAAAGCGCTAAGAATCACTAAGGAAATAGCGCCAACTTTACATTGTAAGATTTTTAAAAAATGCGATATCATATGGATCGGATTTTTCGTCTTTACAATTTGTAAAAAATTTTGACATCATATTTGCTGTAAATTCATACAATTTGATCTTCTTTCTCCTAATAATTCAGTCTTATCTGAGAGTTGCCTATATTCTTCGTGTTTACTAAATCTGGCATGAATATCGCAGTCGATCTTTATAACTGTCGTGATTGTATAGCTATTGTCAGAATAACATTCCGTTTCAGCCGCCGGATAATTTCGTTTAGATCAGCAAGAACTCGCAAACAAAAGCGCTTAAAGAGAACAGAGTCATGGCGTTTTAGAATATTGTGTCGTCGTTTAATTTTATGTTCTAATTTGAAAAACTTCAAAGATGTTCTCTTTAACGCGCTCTAATTTACTCAGACAGCTTCCCGACCTAAACGAAAACATCCGGCGGCTTACGGCAAATGGTGACCGTTATTCATTAACCCCACCCAAAGGCGGATAAATCGGAACATATTTTTGGCAACTGCTATAATAGTATATAATACCCTAATTTTTTATTTACTATTGATCGTCACTTTGTTTATGCTCATTTATGAAAATGAATCATCAAGACCAAATTTTTGAGGTAATGAGCAGGTCGGAATTCTATCCGCATCCCGTACGTCGCATAGAACACCGAGAAACGCATATTTCTCGTGTCTTTCTAACCGGCGATTATGTCTATAAAATTAAAAAAGCGGTCAACCTCGATTTTCTCGATTTCACCACTTTGGAAAAGCGACATTATTACTGCCATCAGGAAGTTATCCTGAATAAACGTCTGTCTCACAACGTCTATCTTGATGTCGTTTCCATCACCCTCAAAGACGGCAAATACTATCTTGACGGTTCGGGCGTTCCCATTGAATATGCTGTGAAAATGCGACAACTACCTGAGGACCGTTCCATGGTCCGTCTGTTGAAAAGAAAAAAGATTAACAGGGATCTCGTTGAAAAACTGGCTGTAATTCTATCCAATTTTTATAGCCAAGGTCCATCCGTTGAGCGTATTCACTCCTTTGGCACTTGGGAAACCATTCTGGCAAATTGTGAGGAAAATTTTAGACAAACGAAAATCTTCGCCGGAGAAATTCTTGATGAGCGAATATTTCAAATTGTCCAATCCGCCACGCGATCCTTTTTGCGAAGACAAAAGGAACTTTTTGACAATCGAATCAAAACCAATAAAATCCGGGACTGCCACGGTGACTTGAGAACCGGACATATCTATTTTACCGATGAAGGGATACAGATCATTGACTGTATCGAATTTAATGAACGTTTCAGGTTTCAGGATGTCACATCTGATCTGGCTTTTTTGGCGATGGATCTCGATTACGAGGGTTTTCCGAGGATTGCCAATTATCTACTCTATGACTATGCGAAACTCACAGAAGATTCGGATGTTTTTATCCTTATCGATTTTTACAAATGCTATCGAGCTTTTGTGCGGTGCAAGGTGAATTGCTTCCGTTATCAGGAAGGTGATCTGGATAAGAAGGATAAAATGAAGCTTTTCAAAGAAACGAGCAAGTACTTAGATTTCGCATATCAATATGCTGTAAAGTTCACACGTCCTACGCTCTGGGTGGTGTGTGGAATGCCGGGTTCGGGCAAGAGCACGATTTCAAGAGAACTTTCCGGGGTTTTTAGAATCAAAGCATTCCAATCCGATGTGATCCGTAAAGAATTGTTTGGCTTCAGACCCGGTGATCCGTTGGACATGCCATTTGAAGAGGGGATTTATTCAAAAGGCGCCAGTGGTCTTACATATGGCAGGCTTCTTCTGTTGGCTCAGGAAGAAATTGAAAAGGGGAGATCCGTTATCTTGGATGCAACATACGGTAAGCTGCATGATCGCTCTGAGGCCATACGTATGGCAAAAGATAATGATGCAAACATTATTTTTGTTGAATGTGTATTAAAAGAAAATATTATTAAAGAACGTCTCTTAAAACGAGAGGCCGGATATCCGGTTTCAGACGCTCGGTACCACCATTATGAAAATTTCAAAAAGCACTTTGAACCTTTCAATGAATTGGGTGATGAGATGCATATTCGTGTTGACACTGAAAAGCCGCTGGAAGAGTGCATGGAGCAAATTCTATCCAAGGACTATTACCTCAATAGAGCGCAAACAAAATACTGATAAATTTAAAAAGAATCATAAAAATAGGCTTTTACCATATTATAAATCGGTTGAGATAAAACGGGTTTAAAAGATTTATCATCGGATGTTTATTTCATTATTTTGTTTGCCTTACGGGAAAGCCGATAATACCCTATTTCCTTTGTTATCAAGGGCTCGCAATAGACGACTACGGCTTCGCCCTTGATGCCGCGGATATGGGGCATCCTCGACTTTCGCTCAATTGAGATATAATATTGCATCTTTAAACACCTAAAATTAAAACTTCCGGCCGGGAAGGAGAAACGATGTTTAAGCGAATATTGGCGGCATCAGACGTGTTGACTGCAATGGACACACCGGTTTTAACGGCTGCAAAAATTGCCGAACGAAACAATGCAAAATTATATATCCTTCATGTTCTGGAATCTGCTTCTACAGAGAATCGTCATCTTGTAAAACACTTTAAAACAGGTGAAGATCTCATTACGACGATAGATTACGAAAAAGCCGTTAAAACACAAATAGAAAAGATCTATAAAAATGCTTTTCAACCTTCTCTTCGGTATGAGATCAGAATCGTACCCGGTTTTCCATGGGAGGAAATTTTGAGATGGGCAAGGGAGAAAAGTACAGACTTGATTGTGCTAGGGCCCCATTCCACAAGGGCTGAAGAAAAAAAAGTGGTCAGAGTGGTGGGAAAGATTGGGAGTACTGTAGAAGGGGTTATTATGCGCGAGAATTGTCCGGTAATGATTGTTAATCCATCAATCCTTAAAAAAGCGCTGAAGTTTAAAAGGATTCTGGTGAGTATCGATTTCTCAAGATCCTGCGAATGTGCATTGTGTTTTGGGGTTAAATTTGCCAAAAAGTACAGCTCGAAAATATTTCCGTTTCATATGATACCGGTTCCTCCGCTTCCCAAATACTCCAAAGCTGATTATGAGTTAGATATTGACTCGGCGAAAAAAAGACTCAAAGAATTTTGCCACGAGTTTCTTGAAGGGATAGATCATCAATATTGTGTTTGGGGAGGTACCTTGCCTCATCTGGAAATTTTAAAATGTGTCGGAAAAAAAGATGCCGACCTGATTATGATGGGTTCCCATACCAAAGAAAAGAATGGAAAATGGTATGCCGGGAGCGTTGTGGAACGGGCCGGTTACAGATCCAAATGTCCGGTGGTCATCGTCACCGACCCTGAAGTTTTGTTGCCGTGGGAGGATAACCTTACAGCAAAGATACAGACCCAAAAGGACAGGGATAGATCAATTCGTGTTTTTAGCAAAAAAGGAGAAACCGGAATGGACTGATTGTGTTAAAGCAGTTGCCAAAAATATGTTCCGATTGAATTAATAACGGTCACAATTTGCCGTAAGCCGCCGGATAATTTCGTTTCGGTCGGGAAGCTGTCTGAGCAAATTAAAGCGCGTTAAAGAGAACATCTTCGAAGTTTTTCAAATTAGAAAATAAAATCGAACTACTACACGATATTCTAAAACGCCATGACCCTGTTCTCTTTTACGCGCTTTTGTTTGCGAGTTCTTGCCGCTCTAAACAAAATTATCCGGCGGCTGAAACGGAATGTTATTCTGACAATAGCTATAAATCTTAAATTTTGGGGCACTGCGAAAAATCGTGTTTTTCAATATAATAGGCGGATAAACATATCGCCTGATCTACAGCAGAGGAATGATGCGTTCAATATGACCTTTGATAAGGGCAAATACCTGCTGGTATTTTTCGTACGAACCGCCCATGGGGTCTTGAATGGCGCTTTTACGGGTTTCCTTTTCGGGCCAGGCCCCAAGGAGAAAGACTTTTTTTCGAAGCCAGGGGAAAAAAGTCTGCACGAATTTTTTATGAACGGGTTCCATGCAAAAAATAAAGTCCGCCTTTTGCAACGCATCTGCCACTAGAGATTGCGCTTTGTGAGATGAAATGTCGAAGCCATCTTTTTCACAGACTTTTTGGGCATATTCGGTGGCCGAATAATCATTAAGTCCGTGAATTCCCATGGATGAAACCGTCAGATCATGACGGCCCATTTCTTCAAATTTATATCGCATAAAACCTTCTGCCATGGGGCTACGGCAGATGTTACCGGTACAAACAAAAACAATGTTTAACATAGTGCCTCATTTATCTCACAATTTTCAATACATTGGTTTTCTGCAGCTTGTCCCATAATCTTTGTATGATGATTAACGAAGCACCATATTCATTGAGATGAGTATCCCCGGATATCGAACGACACGATTCCAACAACGATTCTCTTGTAAGCCAAAAGCCGACTTCTTTTTGCATATCGTCTTCGAGCGAGTGATAAAGATCCGTCAAATTGTCTTTGGGAATATTTGCGATCATGGTTTTATCTCTCAGCGACAGTTTTGATAGAAGTTTATTCGCAGCCTCTTCAACGGTTTGGGGCAGGATCTCTTTTCCCA
>JBFESJ010000135.1:0-10178 GCA_041548585.1 Desulfobacterales bacterium
GGTGTGGAAGGGGGCTAAGTTTGAATGTATTAGGTAAACATGAAGAATCAATAGAGTGTTATGATAAGGCATTAGCGTCTGACCCGAATTTATCCGAAGCCTTTGTTGCCAAAGGAATGATCTTGAATATATTAAAAAGGCATGAAGCAGCAATTGACTGTTACGACAAGAGTATCGCACTTAACCCTCAATTTGAAAATGCATGGCATAACAAAGGAGAAGCTCTCCTCGATATGAAATTGTTTCAGAAAGCTATTGTATGCTTTGAAAAAGCACTGAGCATAAACCCCGACAATGCAAGTTCATGGTTTAAGAAGGGTGATGCATATATTAATGCAAATCAGATCGATGAAGCAATTGAGTGTTACGACAGGGTCCTGGCGCTTGATCCGGCACATTCAGGTGCATGGAATAACAAGGGGGCTGCTCTCGATAGAAAGGATAGATTTGAAGCGGCGGTCGCATGTTTTGCCAAGTCATTAGAGCTTGATCCGGAAAACGCAAAGACATGGTACAGCATGGGGGTTAATTTATTAAAATTAGGCAGGACAGAGGAAGCTCTTGAATGTTCTGAAAAAGTTTTAGGGATCAATGATCAGCATGCCGGAGCATGGTACTTCAAAGGGTTAGGAATATTCAGGTTAGGTCAAACGGAAGAGGGAATTCGATGTATCAAGAAAGCCTCCGAATTAGGATTGCCTGAAGCGATGATGATCCTGAAAAAACTTGGGACTTAATGAGAGTAACATTACCTAAACGCTTCAACAGTTGATAACAGGAAGAGATGTTGCGCGGTCATGCGACGGTTCCATAAATGCCTTTGTAAAGGCAAAGAAAGTAGCTGTCCGTAAACCAGGGGCGGTAATCATGACCACCCAAGACAAACTCGTTCAACACAAACTTAGCTTACTCAAACTTGGCGTATTTCCCAAGAACAGTTCACGGGCCGTGATCGAGCAAATGGCTTTAGAAGGTTTCTTAAACGTGTTTCAGGGCGAACTTTTGGTAAAAAACATCTATGACACTCGGGTCTGTGTCTTTCTGGCGCTTGGAATCAGTTTCTCTCTTTGGTCATTTTTCGCCATATTTTTTACCCAGCATTAGGATTTACATATTCGAATACACGTTTGAACAAAACGAACACCCTTTTGGTTTTCCATCGAAGTTCCGGCAGATAGGCCATTAACAGAATACAAACGAAAATCTGGACCATGAAAAGCCAGAGTTGGTTAAAATCTGCCCAAAGGTATCCGGTGGCTGTCCGGTCTTTAAGCGGTTTCGTCGCAACTGTTGGAGACGTGAGAACCCTATCCCCTGCATCAGCGGCCAGTTCTTTGATCACGGGTATCATGAGCTTTTGTGTATATCTCAAATCGTCGAAGTCGATTTTGGAATTATATTTTTTAAACAGCCAAACCGGCATTTCAAAGGTGTCGTTGCAAAGGGTCCAGATATTGTCGCCCTTTTTGAGCTGGTATACTTGTATGGCTTCGATTTCGTAAAAGCTGAAAAAATCCTCCTGAATCTTTTTGTGAAATTCGAACCGCGTTTCTTCAAATTGTTCTTTGGAAATCTTATCCAGGGGAATTTTCACTTTCATGTGCAACTTCAATGTTTTGCTGTAGGGAAATCTATTTAGCCTTCGGATAATTTTCGTCGGAATTTCAAGCCATTCCGCGTAATGTCCCAGGGTTTCCTCCATCTCGACCCGAATGATTCCCACGGGCTTGCCTTTTTGTGTCATCACTCGCTCAACCTCCAGGTTGCCCCCTACGAAAGCCGGCTCGATAGCTGGTTCGGACGCCGGGGTCGTGGCCTCGTATGCGGAAGAGGTCTGTAGGGATGTCATTCCGGTGGCCTGTGCGGCTTTTCCATGGATTTCAGAGACCGGATGGTGGGGCGTATCGGATACATTGTTTTTTTCATTCGGGTGATGAACGGCTTTTAACTGATCAGGCGCTTCACCGGGAAATGGCAACCTCAGATTCTGACCCACATAAATGGTACCCCTGGAATTGATCTTGTTGGCCAGTTTCAGATCAGAGACGTTGAGGCCGTGTCTTTTCGCAATCTTTGTGATGTTGTCTCCGGTTTTCACGCGATAAATGCGACTCGATTTCTGGTGAGACTTATACAGGTTCCAGGGTAATTCAGAGGATGCGCCGATTCGATTTTCCACGGCATCTGACGGCAGGCGCAATGAATATCCTTTGGGTATATATTTTTGTCCTCTAAAAACTGGTGATCTCAATGAAGGATTGAGTTTACGGATAGTTGAGATATTAACGTTAAAGTATTGGTTGATATCTTTAATGGACGCATAACCGGCCATCACTATTTTTCGGCTCTCTATCGGCTTGTCCGTTTCTATCTTGCCGAAATATCGATCCGCGTTGTTTGCGGCTTCCCGGGCAGCCAAAAATTCCGAGTAGAAGTTTCTTGAGGCAAATCGAAAGTTTTTGCTTTTGTAATGGTTAAAAATCTCCTCGTAACCGCCTTTGGCCCATTTTGCCGACAAAGTGCCCGAAATGCCATGATTGTAGGCCGTGATTGCCAGGGGCCAGTCTTCAAATTTTTCATAATTATATTTCAAAAACCGGGCCGCCGCATCGGATGATCGAATCGGATCCCACCGTTCATCTATGGCATAGCCCACTGTCATATAACGCTTGCCGGCTTCATGTAAAAATTGCCAAATACCGGCGGCCCCGAATTTACTGTAGGCTTTGGGATTAAAAGAGGATTCCACATGGGGCAGATAGACAAGATCCATCGGCAGGTCGTATGAGCGAAAAACTTCCTTGATCTTGTCCATCCAGGCTCCGGAACGAACAATCCCTTCTCGAAAGCGGTCTTTTTGGCCAATCTGGCAACGGATTTTGTAGATCGCCTTTCGGAATGCGGCGCGATTTCCTTTTTTGCCGAATAGCGCTGCGATACGCCGGGCTCCGTCGTCTGATACAGAAGGATTTTGAGCCAATTTCTTTAAAATTATTTTGTACTTACGTTTTACAGCATTGATTCGCTTTTCGTTGATTTTTCTTGCACCGTACCTGTCCGGGTGTATGAGATCGATCACTTCATAGATGACATTCAAGTTTTCGCTGTCATGGAGAATGCCCTGGCTTGTTGTATATTGTGTGTAAACCTTGGTCCAAAACCTTACATTCGGTTCAATGCTGGGATAAACAGGGAAAATAGGGGAATTACCATAAAGTAACGCAGGGAAAAAAAAGTTACCCCAAAAGAAAAGAAAAAACAGGCAGAATTTTACGTGAATCTTTTTCATATCCGAGAATCCTATTTTTATCCAAGGCTGTGGAAATTACAGGGGGGCTTCAATGAGACAATAAACGTGTCAGTAAATATCTGATGAAGAAATTTGAGAAACGATAATGTATTCATAATGATTCTTTTTTAACGGTCTTTAGGTTTACACGCTCAAGTCCGGTTTTAAAGTAATCAAAAATCCTATCATAAGGCTGCAAGAATCATGCGAGATGAAGAATTTTAATCCTAAGGAAACATAAAAGATAAGAATAATCGGATAGTTATTCGGCTAAAAAAATATCAGGCCGAATGCTGGGTGACAATATTTGGCAGTTGCAATCGCAATTTTGGACAAGTTTTGCACAATTTGAAGGGATATGAGGGGTCGGGGATTTTAATTATCGAATCGCTTCATGGATAATGCTTTTTTTCAAACCGTGTAAACTCGGGGTTAAAGGATCGTAAAGAAATAACAGATTTCAATATAATAGCAATGGCTTCGCGTTGAAACAAACCACTTCTATTCTTGAAATCTTTCGGTATGCGTCTGTTATTTATAACGACCCCTAAACCCCTCAAACAGTACACGCTTTTCAAAAAAGAGTATCCATTCCGCTTATATCTATATGTTGCATGTGTTCCGGGGTGTGCTTCCTCGTTTAACGATATTGGCGAAGTGGCTTCGTCATTTCAATGATTTAGCGGTGGGGGAGACCGCGGCTCCCGCGTGTTTTTCGCGGGAGAACGCGGAGGGGGCAGGAATGCCACCGCTGCTAAGTCATTGAAATGACCAGACACGTAGACACCGGAGTGAAACGGGGGAGCACACCTCGTGAACACGTATATATGTGTTTACAATAAAAACTCCCTGACCTCTTAAGTATATGGAAGAAAAGCGTGTCGGACAACGCCAAAAAATTGATATCTAAGGATAAATATTTTAAACTAAACTTACTTGGACAGACGATCCCAAAACGCTTTGCCTTTGTCAGGATCCATACCTCCGCCATGATGACCTGAAGTGTTATCCGGCGCTTGAAAGCCTCTTAGCTTTGCAATTCGATCATTCAGGGGAGGGTGGGTTGAGAACAGACTCATGAGTTTTTGGCCGGATAGGGGGTTTACGATGAACATGTGCGCTGTGGATGGATTGGCATTCATGGGAAGTCTGGCCGAGTAAGCCCCCAGCTTTTCCAATGCACTGGCAAGGCCTTCATTATTTTCAGCGAAACGTGCACCCGAAGCATCCGCCATGTATTCCCGGGACCTGGAAATGGCGGTTTGTATGAGCACTGCCGCGACAGGGGCAAGAATTGACATGATGATCAATCCAAAACCGCCGATGCCTTCATCATCATCGCTTCCACCCCCCAAAATAGCCGACCACCGCGCCATGGTTGCCAGCATCATGATGGCTCCGGCCATGGTGGCGGCGATTGAACCGATCAGGATATCACGGTTTTTTACATGGGCCAGCTCATGCGCCAGAACGCCGGTGAGTTCTTCGCGGTTCATGAGGTTTAACAACCCTTGTGTAACCGCCACAACCGCGTGTTCCGGGTTCCTTCCGGTTGCGAATGCGTTGGGAGATTCCTGGGGAATGATGTAAACTTTCGGTGTGGGAAGGCCGGCCTTATCGGCTAGATTCTGCACAATGCCATAAAGTTCCGGTGCCTGGCCGGGCGTTGCTTCACGGGCCTTGTACATGCGAAGGACAATTTTGTCGGAATACCAGTAGCTGAAAAAATTCATACCTGCCGCAAAGACAAGCGCAATAATCAAGCCCTGTCGTCCCCCCAACAGCTGGCCGATAAACATGATAAATACCGTCATGACCGCAAGTAAAACCGTTGTTCTAATTTGATTTCCCATGTGATAACCTCTTTTTAGACTTTTAAATTTGAATTCCCCGCTGCTTGTTGTAGCATGGCGGAAATCCAGTCATCCGGAGTCGGAACGCAGTGGAGATTTATCCGCCTCTGGAGGATAAACCCGCCAGAGGCGGACAAGCCTTTCGCTTACTTGTCCGCCTATGCTGTGTGGCGGATTAGATCCCATCCCGCTTTCAGCGGGGCGGGAGTTTCATAAAATCGTTACACGATTTTATTATAATTCTGTTTTCCGAAAATTCAAGCAGCAAATGTCGCGGATCGATGTCATTATCTAACGGGATATCGCCCCAAAAATAAAGTTTCTTCGAGCGCATATCGGCGGTTATATTTACGATTTACATAAACAATTTATAATGATATTAACTTGAAAGATATTTTTTGATAATCAGACGATATTCTTAGATGGAACTCTTTTTCCCTTTTTGCCTCAGATGTGACTTTTAGAATTTTATATAGATCGAAACCGTATCAATAAAATATTCTATCCGGCTTCAGCAAACATCCGATCATGAGGTCTAATTTTCTAAAATATGTTTTAATTTTGACGGGCGTTTTCTTTTTGTTTTTGACGGCGTGCAACCCGGATTTACAGAGAAGGACGCCGCCAAAAGCAGTTAAAGGTATTCTTGACCTCACAGATTGGGATTTTAAAAGCGAGGGCGCCGTAGACCTTTCCGGTGAGTATGAATTCTACTGGAAACAACACGTGGCACCGTCGGATTTTACTGGGCCAACCCTACCCCAAAAGACAGGATTCATAACAGTTCCAGGGTTTTGGAACAGCTATGAATTAAATGGGAAAAAGCTTCACGGCGACGGGTACGCCACATACCGCTTGAAAATTCTCGTCCATGAACAAAGTGAACACCTTGCGCTAAAATTTTTAAGTATGGGTACAGCATATACCCTTTTTCTGAATGGTCAAAAAACAAGTTCAATCGGGATCGCCGGCAAAGATCGTGAAACGACAGTCCCTCGATATTTCCCTCAGGTGCTGGATTGTAAGATCGAAGCAAACCAGATCGAGATCATTTTTCAGGTATCTAATTTTCATCACAGACGAGGGGGCCCCTGGGAAGTTATCCGGTTGGGGGAGGAAAAAGGCGTCCAAACAATCAAGGAGAACAGACTCGGTTTTGATTTCTTCCTATTCGGCAGTATTTTCATTATGGCATTGTATCATCTTTGTCTTTTTACGCTCAAAAAAAAGGATCGAACATTTCTATATTTTAGTGTTTTCTGTTTTCTGGTTACGCTAAGACTTCTCGCCACAGATGAAAGGTATATCATTCATTTTTTCCCAAACATTCCCTGGGAAGTGCTCATCAAGATGGAGTATCTTTCTTTTTATCTTTCAATTCCGGTATTTGTACTATTTCTTCAATCCTTTTTTCCCCAGGAAATTTCAAAGCGAATCCTGCACCTGATTGTTACGATCGGGCTTGCTTTTTCATGCACCGTTCTATTCACGCCGGCAAGGATTTTCACATACACGCTCCAAACCTATCAAATACTCACCATCATCGCCATTATATACGGGGTTTATGTGCTCATCGCTGCTTCGATCCGAAAGAGAGACGGCGCATTCATTTTCCTTCTTGGATTTATCATTTTGGCATTGTCGGCCATCAATGACATGATGTATACTGAAGAGATAATACAGACCGGATACATTGCACCTTTGGGCCTTTGTGTCTTTATTTTTTTCCAGGCATTTCTTCTTTCCCTTCGGTTGACAAAGGCCTTTGAAAATGCCGAGATACAGTATAAGGAACTGAAAGAGACATACCATGCGTACAGAGGAGAAATTATCAATCGTGTGCAGGCCGAGGAGGCTTTGTATGAAAGCGATAAGAAATACAAAACCATTCTTAACAGCATGGAAGACGGATATTGGGAAGTCGACCTGGCCGGGAATTTGACCTTTGTCAATCCGGCCCTGCGCAGGCATCTCGGTTATTCTCAAGAAGAATTGATCGGCATGAACGATCGTCAGTTTATGACTGAAGATACCGCGGAGAAAGTATTTAAAATTTTTAAAGAAGTTTACCGGACGGGGAAACCCGCCCTGGCATCCGATTGGGAAACCATCGGAAAGGACGGGACGAAGAAATTTATCGAGACCACGATCGCACTGATCTATGACTCAAACGGTGAACCCATCGGCTTCCGGGGTGTTGGACGTGACATTACCGAGCGTAAACGGGTCCAAGAGCAGGAAAGGTTACATCAAGAGCAGCTTTTTCAAGCCAGTAAAATGGTTGCCTTGGGCACACTGGTTTCCGGCGTGGCGCATGAGATAAACAATCCCAACAATTTTATTCGGCTGAACACGCCCACACTGCAGGAAGCCTGGGAAAGTGCTCTGCCGATCCTTGAAGAATACTACACGGAGAATGGCGATTTTATGATCGGCGGTATGAAATACACGGAAATGCGTGAAAAGATACCGGTGTTGTTCTCCGGAATATTGAACGGGTCCAAACGGATCATGCAAATCGTTGAAGACTTAAAGAATTTTGTACGAAAGGATGTTGCCGAGACAAAACAATCTGTTGATATTAATGCTGTTTTACAATCTGCCATTTCACTCATTTCGAATATGATAAAAAAATCCACAGATCGTTTTTCGGTAGAATACGGCAGGGATTTGCCAGCCCTGACCGGTAATTTTCAGAGGCTCGAACAGGTATTTGTCAATTTGATCCAAAATGCCTGCCAGGCCCTTCAGGGCACCGGTAAGGGCATTTTTGTTTCAACGTCCTGTGATGAAGAGATGAAAAGTATTGTAGTTAAAATACGGGATGAGGGCGTTGGAATTCCTTCCGAAAATTTGTCGCAGATTACGGACCCGTTTTTTTCCACCAAGCATGATTCAGGAGGTGTTGGACTGGGTTTATCAATTTCTTCAAAAATTGTGGAAGAACACGGTGGTCGTATGACCTTTGACTCGGAAGTCGGGAAGGGAACAACGGCCGAGATTGTTTTGCCGGTGAATCAAGAAAACAAACCATCGAAAGGGATAATAGAATGAAATCGTCTATATACCCTGAATTACCAGTTATTTTGGTGGATGACGAAGTGCAGGCTTTGGATAGTTTTGAAATCGCGCTCCGTTCCGCAAATATGAATCATTTTGTCCGTTGTCAGGATAGCCGGGAGGTGATACCGACCCTTTCCAATCGGGAGGTTGAAGTCATGCTGCTCGATTTGAGAATGCCGCATGTGTCCGGCGAAGAACTGCTTCAGATGATAAACAGCGATTTTCCCGAAATTCCTGTCATTGTTATTACCGGCGCAAACGATGTGGAAACCGCCGTAAAATGCATGAAACACGGTGCATTTGACTATATGGTCAAACCTGTTGAAAAAAGTCGCCTTGTCGGGGTCGTAAGACGGGCCGTGGAGCTCCGTGAATTGCAAAGAGAGAATCGATTGTTAAGGGCCCATGTCCTGTCCGACAAGTTAGCGTATCCCGAGGCTTTTTCGGAGATCGTGACAAACAGTGCCGGTATGCGGTCTATCTTTCAGTACGTCGAGGCGATTTCTAAAAGCCCGCGGCCGGTCCTGATTACCGGAGAAACCGGTGTCGGCAAGGAGTTGGTGGCCAAAGCGGTCCATGCTTTGAGCAATCGAGAGGGCGATTTTGTGCCTGTAAATGTGGCGGGATTGGATGATAATGTTTTTGCGGATACGCTCTTTGGGCACAAGAAAGGTGCCTTTACCGGTGCAGACCAGGCCCGTAGCGGCTTGATAGAAAAAGCTTCGGGAGGAACACTTTTTTTGGATGAAATCGGTGATCTGAATGCTGTGTCACAGGTGAAACTCTTGCGGCTTTTACAGGACGGAGATTTTTTTCCCCTTGGATCCGATGTCGCCAAAGGTTCCAATGCCCGAATAATTGTTGCCACCAATCAGGACCTCCATGGGCTGAAGTCGTCCGGTAAATTTCGCAAGGACCTTTACTACAGACTTTGTGACCATCATGTCCATGTGCCACCCCTTCGTGAGCGTCTGGAAGATCTGACGATTCTTGTGGAGCACTTTTTGGAAAAGGCATCCAAAACGCTGGACAAGAAGAAGCCTACGCCGCCGGATGAACTGACCATACTGCTTTCGACCTATCACTTCCCTGGAAACATCAGAGAACTGGAATCCATGGTGTTTAATGCGGTCAGCAGTCATAAATCCGGGAAGCTTTCCATGGAGAGCTTCAAGTCTCATATCTATCAAAAGCATCCTTCGTTTGAAACAGAATCCATACCGTTGCTCGAAGAAAAAAAGGTGTTGCTGTCTTTTTCCGAGCAATTGCCAACACTCAAGCAGGTGGAACAACTCCTCATCGATGAAGCCATGAAACGGGCAAATGACAACCAGTCCATTGCGGCATTGAGCCTGGGAATAACGCGCCAGGCATTGAACCGGCGTCTGAGGTTGAAAAACAAATAGTCCGCAGTGCTGATTCAGTATCTCGGAATGTTTCATCAAGGTTCTTCTCCAATATGGTTGGAGAAGCGAGGGCCGGGCCCGGATCCCTTATCCCCTTTTGGATCACACCTGATCAATCAAAAATGTCCCCCTTATTTTATCCGAAGTAACTGGGAGGTCGGGGAGTTTTTTCCAATAAGTCGCTGCATGGATAATCTTTTTTTGTAGCTATTGTCAGAATAACATTCCGTTTCAGCCGCCGGATAATTTCGTTTCGGTCGGCAAGATCACGCCAAAGGCGGATAAAACTCGCAAACAAAAGCGCCTAAAAGAGAACAGGGTCATGGCTTTTTAGAATATCTTGTAGTCGTTTGATTTTATTTTCTAATTTGAAAAACTTCGAAGATGTTCTCTTTAACGCGCTCTAATTTTCTCAGACAGCTTCCCGACCGAAACGAAATCATCCGGCGGCTTACCGCAAATTGTGACCGTTATTCATTCAATCGGAACATATTTTTGGCAACTGCTATAAGCCGCGTGAACTCATGGCAAGGGATCGTTAAGAAAGAACAGGAATCAATCTATGTA
>JBFESJ010000136.1:0-10000 GCA_041548585.1 Desulfobacterales bacterium
AATTTGGGATATTCACAGGTTGAAGATGGGTTGCGTGTTTCCACTGGTTTTCTCCGAATCCTGTACCCTTGACCGGCCAAAGCGCTTTCCGGCTTTTAGGCCGAAGAATCGATGTCTTACGGGCTGTTGCCCAAACGAAAATCTCTTTGAGCGCATTAGAGCCGACGAAAAGTGATTTGATCAACAGCATGTGTAAATGTAAATTCAGATACGAGTCATCTCAAAATACACCTGACGCTCATTCAGTGTATAACGCTATCACACCACACTGTCTCAACGCAAGTTGAAGTTCCTCACAAAAAACGTGCATAAAGCACGGGGAAAGACCGCCGTATTTCAATTGCACGTGCTGTCCTTGTTCAACGGGCCTTTTTGCGTAGCGCATCGTTCAGCCGTTTGTCTCTGTTGTATATATCGGGCCGGAACTGAAGTTTTCCGTTGGAATCGACAAATACCGTCCAATAGAGAAGATGAACGGGTATGGGGTCGGGCAATTGTATGGTCCGCTCTTCTCCCTTTTCTAAAGCAGCCTGGATCGCATCCGGAAGCCACTTGGGGTCCGGGTTCAAAAGATAAGCTGCCAGTTCCAGTGGTTTTTCAATGCGAATGCATCCGGAACTAAAGGTCCGGGAGGTTTTGTCAAAAAGTGTTCTGGAGGGTGTATCGTGAATATAGATATTAAATCGGTTGGGAAACATAAACTTTATACGTCCCAAAGCATTCCGAAGGCCGGGATCCTGGCGCAACCGAAAGGTAAAGGTTTTGGGGGTAACCGCCGACCAATTCACTGTTTTGGGATCGATCTCCTTGGCTTCGGCACCCCAGCCCTGAAAAACCCTTATGTTTTCCTTTGCAAAGTATTCCGGATCTTTGCGAATCAATGGCAGTTTATCTTTTACGGCAATCGTGGGTGGAACCTGCCAGGACGGATTTAGGACCAGATAGGTGATTTTGTCGCTGAATACCGGAGTTCGGCGATATCCCTTGCCCACGATGATTTTCATCTCCAGAACCGGGTGCCCGTTTTCCATTACCTGGAGTTTGAAGTCAGCGATGTTGACGATAATGTGACGTGGCCCGAGATCTTGCGGCAACCAGCGCCAGCGCTCCATATTCAGTTGAATTTGGTCTACACGGTCTGCTGCCGAAACATTCAACGCCGCCAGCGTGGCCGGGCCGACCATGCCGTCCGCTTCCAGTCCATACTGCTGTTGGAAATCGCGCACGGCCTGCTCTATAACTTCATCAAAAACAACGCTATCGGCAATTTCCCCTGTCGCGTTTGCCTTTCCGGCCTTCAGACGTTGCCAAAGCAGTGCCACCGCGGGTCCGCTGTCGCTTTTTTGAAGTTTCGCCCCTGTCGGAACCTTGGGCCATCCGCCCCGTGCATTGACGGTCCGAAAGTGTGCCAGTGCCCGGCGCAAGGTCGCGTAGCCGCTCTGGGAAGGGGATAGTTCCATCAGGGTTTCCCCGATGCGATTTGCAGTTAGGGCGTGTTCCAACACCATTGAAAGGTCGGTGCCCCGGCGATTTGCAAACCATTCTGGATCGATGGTTTCCGGATTGATACAACCGGACAACAGGTGCGATCCATACAACAGAAAAGCGTCGGTCAGCAGCAGTTCCAGATCCACCAGCTGCCGGGGATTAACGAAAGGTTGGCGCCATTTGAAATGTTTTGCGTCCGGCAGTATTCCGACAATTTCATCCAAATGGTAATCTTCGGGGCGCAGTCCTTCCTGATCGGCCCGGCGTATGGCGTCTATCAACTGTTTTACATGGGGCGCCGGACCGTCGTTGTCCATCCAGGCCGGCTGAAAGATGCGCCGTTCGTAAAACAGCGGCAGGGCCTCAACGGAATATACTTTTGAACTTCCTGCAGCTATATTTCGATGAACTCCGCCGGCTTCTATCCGGTTGCGCAACATTTCCTGAAGTTGCGACTTCAGCGGCTGAGAAAAGGCCGACGGACTATTCCACCAGCAGCAAAGCATCCACGTAATGATTAAAATATTGAGACACCGTTTGAACATCGCCAGTTTTTTTTGTTTCGGATGTTGGTTGTTCGCTTCAGCGCCTTTGGCAAATTTTCGTTGGTCGAAAAGCGACCGGTTTGGGTTCAGGAAAATAAGCCCATCCATGCGTTTGTAAATACTCAAGTTTCGCACCCTTTTATTCAACGAAAGTCTTATCTGATTTCGCTTCGGAAGGTTTTATTCAAATGAAATTCGATGAAAATGGTCTATCGCCATATATTTTCCTAAAAGGCGATAAGCCTTCACTGCTAATTTGGATAAAAACATCACCATATGATGAACTTACGCAAAAGTTTGGGTGCGAAACTTGAGTAAATATTTTTGAAATGGCGGGTTACTGATCGCAGCCCGAAGAACAGTCACACCCGGAGCCACAGGCCATGGGCGTCTGGGTTTGGGTGGTGCTGATGCCCACCACTTCGATTTCAAAGGTCAACGTTTCGCCGGCCAGGGGGTGATTTAAATCAAAGGTCAATTTTTCATCATCCAGATGAACAATCCGGGCGGGCACCTGGCGTCCTTCCGGAGTGGTGAGACCGATGGTCATTCCGACCTGGGGGTTCATTCCAGGGGGAACTTCCGATGTAGGAAAGGACTGCGTAAGGCTATCGTCTCTTTGTCCGTAGGCGTCTTCCGGCGCAAGGGTAAACACTTTTTTTTCGTTCAACGCCATCCCCATGAGTTCATTTTCAAATCCCTTGATCAACTGCCCTGCGCCCATTTTTATTTCAAGCGGCTGGCGTCCTTGGCTGGTGTCGAACACCTGGCCGTTTTCCAATGTTCCTTTGTAGTCCACGCTAACAAAAATACCGTTTTCAACTTTTTCCACAATGATCTCCTTTAATTTGGATTAATAACAGTCTCAATCTATGTATGAATCTATTGAAGTCAAGTCAAACTTTTTTTAGAACAGGAATATTGCCGCCGGGTATCGGGCGTGTTAATGCAGGGGTGATAGGTTCAGGTATTACTTTCGGCCAGCAGCCGCTTTATATTCAACCCGCAAATGCTTTCCTTTTGTTCTTCCGGGATCGAAAGCCGCATGATTTTGCCCAACTCTCTGTTTGGATCTCCGAAGGGAAAGTCAGAACCGAAGATGATTCTGTCCGTACCATATTCACGGATATAATCTGTTATATCGTGAACAAGCGCCAGTGCCGTATCCGTATATACATTGGATCGTTCCCACAGGCCCTGGCGTTTGATCGTTCGATATCCGCCGTTTAACATGCCCAGGTGCGGAATGATGACCTTAACGTTTTTGGCGAGTTTTTCGATAAATTGAACGGTGTTCTCAAACTCTTCCTCGAGCACGACGGGCATATTCCGGTCCCTGATGTCATCAAGGGCCTGTCGGCATTTTGGGCTGTCATAATGGTAGATCGGTTCATTGGAATGTCGGTGCCACTTAATCCCTTTGTGTTGGGGTGTGATTTGGTCAACGGCAAAATCGTTCCAGATAAAAAGATAGGGGATGACCGTAAAATCGCTTGTCCCGATGTTAAGCAGGTATTCATTGGCGGCTTTCCGGCGGTGTATCCAAGATTCGGAGTCTGTAAAATGGGGATCATACCGATCGTATATTTCCATAACCGGCGGGAACATTACCGCCCCACCGATTTGGCTGCCGCCGACAACGGTACGGTAGGCATCATAGGATTGAAGCGGAAAATTATCCTGAATTCCGCAATGGACATGGGCATCAATTATTACATTCATTGCGAGACCTTCTTTAAATTTGAATTCCCCGCTGTTTGTTGGAGCGTATCGAAAATCCCGTTTGCGGGGCTGCGGGGATAGGAATTTTAGCCCGCCGAAAATAATGCGGGTAAACCCGCCAGTCGAAGATGCCGCTGGCGGTGAGACGGATAAACCTTTCGCTTACTTGTCCGCCTATACTGTGTGGCGGATTAGATCCCGAAGGTAAACCTTCGGGAGTTTCATAAAATCGTTACACGATTTTATTTCAAGCCAAAATCTCCCCGAAAAAGAGGGCATAAAAGTCCTTTCCGGGTAAATAATAGCGTGTTCACCAAAAAAGTTGTCCTTCTCCATGCCGGTCTTGTAGATGATGCTGCATTCAAAGTGAATGCCGGGGGTGTTTATGATCGGAAAGACCGTTCCTTTCGCGCCATTTTCACTTAATTTCAACTCGGTATACTTGTTCACGTCCCGGCCGGACCGGTTGCCGCAGAACCTGATTTGATCGAACATGTTGGTCATGCACACCGTTACTGTTCCGGCTCAATTGTCGCCTTTTGTCAAAATTGGGAAAAGATCTGTCTTCTATTTGACCGCAACCAATACGATGCCCAGTTTTTGTTCCAACTCGTTTATTTTGGATAGCGCTTCATCGTCGATGACTGCAGGATCGATATCCTGGCAAGAAAAGGACAACAGCACCTTTCCAAGATCTTTTTCAAGTGCCTGAACGGCCTCCAGTCGAGAATTATCCAATTGTGAGTAGCTGCACAGCATGGGACCCTCCTTTTACTATATCCTAAACGATCATAAACAAAATTTGAAAACGGCTCAAACCAACCGGTGAGGTTTTTTTAAGCCTCTTTTAAATTATAAATATCATAAATGGGTGATCGTCAAGTTAAATAAATCTCAAATTCAGCCCCTGAACGAGGGGTCGAGCATGCGTTTTATGCATTTTCTTTTTAAACCGAAGGCTTAAAAAAGCATATAAAATTTTTCTTGTAATACCATGATGAACGTATTACCTGAATATTATAGCTATTGTCAGAATAACATTCCGTTTCAGCCGCCGGATAATTTCGTTTAGATCGGCAAGATCACGCCAAAGGCGGATAAATCGGAACATATTTTTGGCAACTGCTATACATGCCGATTCAAAAAGCAAAAACGCATCCATCCGGGA
The DNA here is from genome assembly GCA_041548585.1 of Desulfobacterales bacterium. Lineage (GTDB taxonomy): Bacteria > Desulfobacterota > Desulfobacteria > Desulfobacterales > UBA11574 > UBA11574. The sequence continues at coordinate 4,924 of JBFESJ010000136.1, forward strand.
CACGTTTTAACGGGCTGTTGCCCAAATCACTTTTCGCTGGCTCTGAAACGTTTTTTGATAAATCTAAGGCTCGTTCCAGGCGATTCCAAAACTCGCCCTTCGGGCTCAACCAGTTGGAATCGGTTTTCTTTCACTTCGCCAAGATTTATGCACAAAAAACGTTTCAATGAGCGCTCAAAGAGATTTTTGTTTGGGCAACAGCCCGTTAAAACGTGAGTTGACGGATCGCAGACTTCGTCAACCAAAACTCAGGATATCGTGAACTGTTTCAATAGTATTGAACTGGAGAAAAGATATGAAACCGAGGCGATCGACACTTTCCGTTCCAGGGCACATTGAAAAGATGCACGTCAAGGCGTCTCAACGCGAAGTCGATGTGGTAATGCTCGATCTTGAAGACAGCGTTCCAGTTCAGGCCAAGGAATCGGCCCGTGACCAGGTCATCCAATCCTTACATTCTCTAACCTGGGGAGAAACCACCGTTACGTTTCGAATCAACGGCCTGGACACCCCGTTCGGCTACCGGGATCTTCTGGAGGTGGTTGAAGCGGCCGGCCCGCACATCGATGCCGTGGTCGTGCCCAAGGTGAACCATCCCGGAGACATTCATTTTGTCTGCCGCATGCTGGACGGTATTGAATCGGCAAAAGGGTTCTCAAACCGTATCAATATCGAGGCGATCATCGAAAGTGCCGAAGGCCTGGAACAAGTGTCTCAAATCGCCAAAGCCAGTGACCGTCTCATCACGCTGGTGTTCGGCATCGTGGATTATTCGGCATCCATCGGTGCCCGGCTGGTGTCCATTTCAGGTCACGGTGAAAAAGAAGAAGAGATCTATCCCGGTCACCGCTGGAATTTTGAAATGAGCCGAATTGTCATGGCGGCCAAAGCCCAGGGTTTGCTCGCTATCGATGCCCCTTACGGAAACTTCAAAGATCCAAAAGGCCTCCAGCGCGCCGCCGCTCTGGCCTGCGCCCTCGGATACGATGGAAAGTGGGCCATTCATCCGGATCAGATCGATTTCATCAACCAGGTCTTTTCTCCTTCCAAGGAAGATATCGCCCGGGCCATGAAAGTGCTGGCCGCCCATAAGGAGGCCCAAGACAAGGGACGGGGTGCCGTGGCTGTTGAAGGGCGTATGGTGGATCAGGCTACCGTTCGCCTGGCAAAGCAGCTGTATGCGCTGGCCAGGCATCTGAAAATGGTGTGACCTGAATCTCTACTGAATAATTTTTAACGCGTACGTTTCCCGCAAACGATTCCACAGTCGCTTCATGATAACCGTATGCCCCTGATCTGCAAACAGCACGGTGTTGTTCGTGTCGCCCTTGTATGCGGTTTCCTGACGACTGCTAATATACAGATCCAGTCCATATTGCAGGGTTTTTATCTCATTTACACTCAGGTTGGCAATCATGACTCTGGTTTTAAAGGAGAGGTTTGACACAATTCCATCGACCACGTCCTCGACGATCTGGAAAAAAGGAACCGGACTGGGTAAAAATGCGTCCACAATATTTTTAATCCTGTTTATCCAGAGGGCTTTTTCAAACACATCCAGGGTATCCTTGTAGATGTTGCTATGGCTGTCGACACCGGGTCCGGTGACGTTTAAAATTCCGGTTTCCTTGAGCCGAATCCAGGAACTGACGATACTGGCCCCCTGCCGGACAGGTACCCGGCTGAGATCGATGTGCTGGTAATGGCGTCCGCTGATACGTGTCAGATTCCGCGACAATGCAGCGTCTCCGGTCTCAACGCCAACCGATATGACCAGGGTGGCATCCGACGCAAGAACGTTCTTTTGCACGCAGTCGGTCCGACTGGAGGCATCCATCTCAAGGAGTTGATATTTGTCCGGAAGCATCCCGTCCCCAACACGCCGCCCCTTGGATATCCAGCCGCCGTGGGGGATATCCAGTTTTATGGCCACGTCGAGTGCGGCCCGTTCAACGCCGGGTTGTCCGCCGGATATGATTTTCTTGAGGGGCATTTGTCAAACCGGGCGCGAATGCCCGTGGTCCTCTAATACGTTGAATAGTTAAGCTTTAATAAGACGACCGCATCCTGAGGTTGATGTCAAGTCTTTCCAGGCTCATCCGGACCACCGCGTTGAGCTGAGGCTTTTGTTCAAGATATCGGCTGAAAAATGTGTGGACGTCTTCGGGGTTTGCCAGTCCGGACACCGGGACGATTCCTGCGATTACCCGCTCGTAAAGAAGTGGATGCAAGGCTTCGAGTGAATCGATATGCGCCACAAACCACTGCCACATGGCGCCGGTGGCATGCGGGTTTGCAGCCGCCGATACCATGGGAATAAACTGGTTTCTGCCCGGCACATTTTCTAGGGTGTACTCGAGAGCCTTGTGGATGAGGTTCAGGTCTCGGAAACATCCCAGGGCCGTGAGGACCTGCAGCCGCTCATGCTCGCTGCCGGAGGACTCGAACCGGCGGTTGAGCCAGTCCAGAGTTTCGGCCCCCCCCTTCAGAGCACCGGTCATCAGCACACCCTTTAATATGTCCGGATGAACCGCCTTACCCTGAAGCAATGCCTCGAACTGGCCGACAGCAAAATCAGCGGCCGTGTCCGATCCGTAAAGCACGGCATGCCAGAGAATCTGATCTCTGAGCAAAGACGTGGTGAGGGCTTCGCCGGATACCGGTAAAAGCCCGATGACGGACAGGGTTTTTTCAATCACAGATCTTCCGGTTCGGCAAACCGCCGCTTGCCGGGGGCCGTCGAGCACTCGATACGCCTCAAACAGATTGTCGGCAATGCTGCTCAAAGGCAGATAGGCGTCTTCGTCACCGTAGTTGATGAGAAACGCCAGGTAATCGTCAATGGTGGCCCCGTTGCTTTGAACCACCGCAAAAAGGTCGTTTTGAAGACCCCATCGGTCTTCAGGGGAAAGATCTTTACTCGCCACACGCCGGCCGATGTCCTCCAGATCGCCCGGCGTCCGGTACGCCACCCTGTAGAATCCGGCCTGTCCGGCGTTGACCTTGTAAGCCACTGCATCGGCCCCCAGGTCGACCTGGGTGGATTTCTCGTTTAAAAGGGTTGAGACGATCCTGGGCTTGCCGGTTCCGGTATACACCGCAATGGTCACCGGAACGCGCCAGGTTTGAACGGACGTGTTCTCAAGGTAAGTGAACCGTTTCTGGGTCAATGTGAGGCTGCGCCCGTTTCGTTCGGCCTGGATGATGGGATGTCCGGGTTGTTCGATCCAGCTCTTCATCAAAGCGGTGACCGGTTTTCCGGATACTTCTTCGAGTGCTTCCCAGAGATGGTGGCTGGCGGCGTTTGCATATTCGAAAGTCTTCAGGTAGTGCTGAAGTCCTTTTCTTAAATCGTCTTTGCCGATGTATTCCTGAACCACCCGTAGAATACTGCTCCCTTTACTGTAGATAATCGGCGCAGTACTGGTGTTGATGACCACGTGTTCACCCCCCGGGATTTCGATGGCACATGTGTCGTTCAGACCGTCGCGCTTCATGGCCGTGGCGGTTTGCCCCAGGAGAAACTGGTCCCAGACCTGCCATTTCGGATGGTAATGATCCACAACACCGTAGGCAAAATAGGTGGCAAAGCTCTCGTTCAGCCAGAGGTATGTCCAGTCGGAGGGCGTCACCAGGTTGCCGAACCACTGGTGTGCAATTTCGTGCGCAATGACATTACAGATGCTCATTTCACCGGATTTGGAGGTAATTTCCGGGTAGTGAAGGACCAGGTTTTCTCTGAAGGTGATGGCCCCCCAATTTTCCATGGCCCCGAACGCAAAGTCCGGAACGGCGATCAGGTCCATTTTGGACATTGCATAGGGGATCCGATAATAGGTTTCGCAAAACTGAAGGGCCTTTTGACCGAATTCCAGCCCGAATCGACTGTAACCGGCCCTCCCCGGGAGGGTTGCCGATCGGACCCGTGGATCGGTTTCATGTTGTATCAGGTGAAATTCCCCCACACCGAAAAACAAAAGGTAGGTGGACATCCGGGGGGTGGTTTGGAACCGGATCTGTTTTTTACCGCCGTCCAGCGCTTTCTCCTCCACCACCGGTCCATTGGACAATGCCACAAGGTCGGCGTCCACAATCATTTCAATGTCAAACACCGCTTTTTGAGACGGGTGGTCCACGCAGGGAAAGGCACGTCGTGCATCGCTTTCCTGAAATTGGGTCACCGCAATGTACCGGGTTTGGCCGTTTGCCTTAAATGTACTGCGGTAAAACCCGGCCATCTTATCATTGATCCACCCCTCGTAATCGACGGTCAAAAAGAGCGTTTCGGACATTCGTTCGGGGAGGCTTATCTTCAGTTCCTCTTTTTCCGGATTCACCTGAAATGTGCAGGGGACATCATGATCATCCACCCGGATCGTACAGCTCCAGACGGCCAGTTCGAGGATGTTCAATACGACCGTGTCAAGGGGCTGACGGCACTGAAGCTCGATCTCAACCCGGCCGGAAAAACGAAAACGGGCAAGGTCGGGTTCCAGACGAAGGGTGTAGCGGACGGGATGGACCGTATTCATGGGCACCTCCAAACAGGGAAAGTAAAAATTATTGTCATTTTTATAAGGACCCTTTAGATGGATATCAGGGTATTTTTATGTATTAAATCGCTCCATGGATAATGCTTTTTTTCAAACCGTGTAATCACGCTAGTCGAAGATGCCGCTGGCGGTGAGGCGGACAAGCCTCATGGTTAAAGGATCGTAAAGAAAGAACAGATTTCAATATAAAAGCAATGGGTTCAACTTAGAGCAAACTTTTTCTTGCTGTTGAAATGTTTCGGTATGCGTCTGTTCTTTTTAACGATCCCTAAACCACTCAAACAGTAAACGCTTTTCAAAAAAGATTATCCATTCTGCTTATATCTATGTATTGCATGTGTTCACGGGGTGTGCTTCCTCGTTTAACGATATTGGCGAAGTGACTTCGTCATTTCAATGATTTAGCGGTGGGGGAGACCGCGGCTCCCGCGTGTTTTTCGCGGGAGACCGCGGAGGGGGCAGGAATGCCACCGCTGCTAAGTCATTGAAATGACCAGACACGTAGACACCGGAGTGAAACGGGG
>JBFESJ010000137.1:0-9902 GCA_041548585.1 Desulfobacterales bacterium
CTTTCGTGATAAAAAATTCTTTTTTAGTTCCGGTTTATTCGGAAATAATAAAATTTGAAAGTGGGTATTATGTGTCGAACGTATCTCCGGCTTTTAATCCCTTTTCGGCTGCAAATTCGGCTGCAGCCACTTTTCCGCCTTTAACCGGCCTGACTTTGCCCACGACGAGCCGTCCCTTTGACAGGGCGACATGAATTCCCTTATCATCTACATTCAGTATGGTCCCCGGAGCTTCAACCCCTGTTTCCTCGATTCGTCTCGCACCATAAAAACGAACCTTTTCCCCTTTTAATAAAGCAAATGCACCGGGTTGAGGATCACAGCCGCGAACCAGATTGTAAAGTTCATCGGCCGGCTTGTTCCAATCGATCCCCGCTACCCGATCATCACATGGGGGCTCGTATGTTGCACCGGCTTCGTCCTGAGAAATTTTAGGCGCATTTCCCGCCTTGATAAGATCGATGGATTCCAGAATGGCATCAACACCCAGAGGGAAAAGATGGTTAAAATAGATCGAACCTGTGGTGTCATCCGGGCCGATGTCGATCTCCTTTTGAAGGAGTATCAGCCCTGTGTCGATTCCACCGTCCGGCCAGAAGACGCTCAGCCCGGTTTTGTCGTCTCCCATGATTACGGCCCAGTTAATGGCACTTGCACCCCGATGGCGCGGCAAAAGGGAAGGGTGATAATTGATGGTGCCATGGGTGGGAACATCAAAAAATCGTTCCGGGATAATATCCGTGACAAACGCCATAACGGTAAGATCTGGTTTCAGGTCCGTGTACTCGGCAAAAACCGTGTCATCTTTATACGTTTTGGGTTGAAAAACATCAATATTTCTGGATATTGCCGCGTCTTTGAGTGGATCGGTCCGTCCGCCCGGCCTGTCCGGTGGCGCATAAACCGCCACGATGTTTTCGTTTCTTTCCACAAGACCTTCCAATACCTTTGCGCCAAACGCTGCCTGACCAATCAGTAAGATACGCATGCTTCACCTCCTGGGATTATGGGGTAACAAGTTAAAAAGATTGCTATACTTATATCTATAATCACACATAAAAGCGCTTAACTGAGGGATAATATCTTTTGATGAATACAGCAATTTGTGTAGTATATTCAATTTTCTTTTATTTAGAATCATTTCCGACGAGCAAATGGATATTAAAGCAAAACAGAAAAAATTAAAAGACATCTTGAAAAGGGCTTTATACGATCTTTGAGGTCCAGAGAATCAATCACGTATTTTATCTGTTCTATCGTTGTACCGGGACGCATCAAAATACCATGAGTTACCGATTTGGACCGTAGTATTTCTTTGCGCGTTGTAAGTATGATTCGGTTTTCCTGCTTAGATATTCTAATGATATCTTTTGGGGTGTAAAACGGATTGAAATCGATATCAAGTCCCAACATCCGCATCGGTTTAACCATATCTTTCAGATGGATATCCGCTATGAATTGAACACGTCTAAGCGGAATCTTTCTAAGTAGCGTCACATTTTGAATGTTGAGGCGCTCGAAAACAGGGTACACACTGACACGATCACCATCTTGAAAAATATAATTAAAATCGACCGGTTTTCCATTGATCAAAACAAGGTCAACTTGCGATGACGGAACCCCGAAATTTTCGATGATATTTTTTATCGATCTTTTTTCGTTGAACTCGGCTTCAAAATCGGTTTTCTTTCTGTGCTCGGGTAAAAAGTCATTGAGTTCTTCATAAAATCTGAATGTTCCCGTTGGCATGCGGATTAAGCTTTCCTTTTGTTTGAAAAAAAGAATGATCCATGGAGCGTCTTAACATATTAAAACACACCGACCCCTGAATTTATTTAAGCGCGGCAATAATGGCCTTCATAAAATCCGGAAGATCATCCGGCGTTCGGCTGGTGATGAGATTCCCATCTACGACCACGGATTCATCCATCCACAGGGCTCCGGCGTGAACCATATCGTCCTTTATGGCGAAAAACGACGTTGCTTTGCGACCATCCAGTATATTGGCCGAAGCCAGCATCCAGCCGGCATGACAGATGGCGGCAACGACCTTCCCGGCTTCGAACAGTTCCTTGACGATTTGAACCATGGCCGGATAACGACGCATCATATCCGGCGCGTATCCTCCGGGAATAATGATCCCGTCATAGTCTCCGGCAGACACCTGATCCGCATTGATGTCCGGTCGAACCTGGGTGCCGGGTTTTCCGGTAAATTCATCGGTTCTCCCTGAACCGACCACTGTCACCTGAGCACCGGCTTCCTTCAACCGATAGTATGGATACCAGAATTCAAAAACATTAAACAGCTCTTCCACCAGGATAATGACCTTTTTCCCTTCAAGCTCCATGACATCCTCCTTTTTAGGGTATACGCTCTACCTTGAGCGTATTGGTGCGACCACTTTGACCGTGAGGTGGTGTGCCGGCAATAATTACAATCGTGTCTCCGGTAAGGGCAAGTCCGCAGCTTCGTACCTCCCTGATCGCAACATCAACCATATTGTCTGTTTCCTTTATTGCCTCAATTAAAGCGCTCTCCACACCCCAGGTAATCGCCAGCCTCCGTTGAACCTGAGGTCTTGCAGATAACGACAGCACGGGCCGATGCGGCCGATGGCAGGCCACCCGACAGGCGGTCAAACCAGAAGCAGTATAGGCCACAATCGCTTTGGCCATTAAAGATTCGGCCACCAAATTACCGGCATATGCAACGGTCGGCTCAATTTCCTGCGGTGGGGTAAACCTTAAAGGACCGGACAACTTTCCCGAAAACCAGGCACTTTCAGTGGAAACGGCAATCTCAGACATGATTTTAACGGTTTCAACCGGATGCCGGCCGATGGCCGTTTCAGCAGACAGCATCAGTGTGTCTGTACCGTCTAAAATCGCGTTGGCCACATCGGTCGTCTCGGCGCGGGTCGGCTTGTGCATGTTCATCATCGACTCCAGCATTTGGGTGGCCGTAATCACCGGCACCGCTGATCTTCGGCAAACGTTAATAATGCGCTTTTGTGTAATGGGGACTTCCTGCAAACTCATTTCCAGGGCAAGGTCACCCCGGGCCACCATTACGCCCTGAACTTCTATGGTGATGGCTTCAATATCATCAAAAGCGTTTTGCCGCTCGATTTTGGCGATAACCGGAATGTCTGATCCTTTTTGGTAAAGATAATTCTTTAGCTCACGGACATCATCGGCAGATTGGACAAAAGAAAGCGCCAAAAAATCGAAATCTTGTGCAACGGCAAAATCGATATCCGCATAATCTTTTTGGGTAATTGATGGAAGGTTGACCCGCAATCCCGGCAGATTCACGCCCCGGTGGCCCGACAACAAACCACCCTCGAGTATACGGCACCATACATCTCCACGGGTGTCAATTTTTTTCACTTCAAGTACAATGTTGCCGTCATCGAGAAGAATCATGCTGCCGATTTTTACGTCATCGGCCATGTTGGGATAATTCACCGAAACACGGTCCTTGTTTCCCATTAACCGCCGGGCAGTCAAACAAATGTTATGGTCCGTCTTAAGGTCTGCTGTACCCCCATCGATTTCTCCGACGCGGATTCGAGGCCCCTGCAAATCACCAATAACAGCGATGGGAACACCCATTTCAGCGCTCAAATCCCGAATCCGTGTAATCAATGGAATGATATAGTCGTGCGTACTATGAGAAAAGTTAATGCGCACCGCATCCAATCCGGCCAGAATCATCCGGCGCAGGGTATCTTCAGCATCACAGGCCGGACCGAGCGTGGCAATAATTTTGGTCCTTTTAAAAGGACGTTTGGTGCGGTGTTTAATCAACATCGTAACAGCGTAGTGTCAGACGTAAAAAAACTAGGGTTATCAAAAACATTACGTCTTTTCCGAAATGGCCGCCAATTATTTTGCTAAATTCCATTTCGATCATTTTAATTGATTAAAAAATATCCAAAAGGAGAACTAATGCCTTCAAACATCTATATCGTTGAACCGTCTCACGAACACTATGGATCGACACCGGCATGAGCGAACCGGTCAAATTCTTGCCAGAGGATCGCCCGGACGGCATCTGTCTCTATAAAGATTTCGTGGCGGGCGCCTGGAATTTCGATGCGTCTGCAATTTGGCAGCAATGCGCAGATCTTCTTCTGGGCATTGTTGGAGACAATTTTGTCATCACCGGCGCCCACCATTAAAATCGGTGTTGCAATCTTCTCGGCAAACCCGGGTCGAGTTATGATGTCGATGGATCTTAACATCGCGGATAGCCATCCATAGGTCACCCCGCCCAATGCAAGGTCCGGATTTTCTGCGATTGCTTTCTTAGCATCCATAAATCGCACTGGATCTGAAGTAAGTTTGTTGCCTTTAAATTCTTCGTCAACATGGTCACCGGAACCCATGGCATACGCATGTTTAAAACCGACGCTAATCGCAATCCGGGCAATGAACCTTACAAGCCATCTGGACATCGGCGATGTGAAAATGTCGATCATGGGCGATGTCAGGACCGCCATATCTGCTATATCCGGATGATCATGGATATAACGGAGTGCAATGTGACCCCCCATGGAATGGGCCATAATAATCAGAGGATACACGGCCTGGGGCTTTACGATCTTGCTGACAAACCGATGCAGGTCATTCAGATAAGCATCGTAATTTTTAATAAATCCTTTATGCCTGTTTGCCAGCATTCGGGATGAAAGGCCCTGTCCACGCCAGTCAAAACTATATACATCAAAACCTTTCTGATTCAGCTCTACGATGGTTTCCGAATACTTCTCCATAAATTCTCTTCTGCCGTTCAATAGAATGACCGATCCTTTTCGTTTTTCTGTTTGGCAGGACCATATACCATAGCGAAGAGATTGCTGATCAGGTGTGGTCAAAAAATCATATGGCGAAAACGTGCTTTTTCTGGCGATACGGTTATTTTGAAGCATAAAAGAATGCCCTGAATAAAACCATTCAAATTTTTATCAAATACGCCTTCGAATGAAGGATAGGATACGAACCTTAAGTTATAATAACTTCATTCTCGATGTCATTCAAGTTCTAATACCCCTTTTTGTTACGCTGTTTCGATTTGCACACACGACCGCTATAATCTTTCCGATTTTTATTCGCCGTTACCTGGATATCCACTGGTTGGTGAGGTCAAAATAAAAGTCCCGTTCCATGAAATTCCAGGGGAAATTTTTGGATTCTTTGTCCTTTATCACTGTGTTGCGGATATTCAATCTGATTCAACGAAATACCCGAGCCAAAGATATTATTCAATGACATATTGACCTATTACTGCGTTTTGGTGTATTCTTAAAGTTGGTCTAATTATTCAGCATAATTAAAGGAATCCATAATGGACGACTATCTTGATAAACTGCCGGGATTTGTCGAAACAATCAAATCCATGAAGGAAACCATTATTACGAACATCGTTTTGATCGGCCAGATACCCTCCCCTACATTCAAAGAAAAAAGACGCACCAGTATTTTTATGGAAAGACTGGCCGAATTTCAGGTGGATGAATGCACCACCGATGGCTATCGAAACCCTATTGGGATCATCAAAGGAACCAGGGAATCAAAACCACCTATTTTTGTGGTTGCCCACTTGGATACCATTTTTAGCAAAGACGTCGACCATTATTATTCCATTCAAGAAAATTCAATCACCGGTGCGGGCATCATGGACAACTCAGTGGGCGTTGGTGTCTTGGTATCGCTGCCCGAAATTTTTCGAAAATTAAATTTGATCTTCGAATCTGATATCGTTTTGGCTGGTGCGATACAATCTTTGGGAAAGGGCAACCTGAGAGGCATCCGGCATCTTTTGAAAACATGGGCGACGCCCATTAGAGGTGCCGTCTGTATCGAGAGCGCTGAACTCGGAAGGCTGAATTATTATGCAGATGGAATGATTCGGTGTGAAGTCGATTGTAACATTGCAAGCGCCAATGGCTGGGAGCACAAATTCAAACCCAATGCAATCCTGGTACTCAACGAAGTCATCAACCAGATAATGAAACTCCGTTTGCCTCAAAAGCCCCGCTCGAGGGTTATTATCGGTAAAACCTCAGGGGGGTATAAGCATGGAATGATTGCATATGATGCAACGTTGGGTTTTGAAATTCAAAGTAATTCCGACAAAATGGTCAAGTCGATTTTCAACAGTATCAAAGATATTGTTGAAGGTACGAGTCATGAATATGAAGTCGAGTTGAATTTAAAAACGTTAAGCAATATCCATGCAGCAAAACTAGCATTCAACCATCCTTTGGTAAAAAGCACTGTTGCTGTGATGAAAAAACTCGAGTTGACACCGGTAAGCGGACCCAGTGAGTCCGAGCTTTCAATTTTCCTTTCACGCAAGATACCGGCGGTTACCCTGGGTATTACCCGGGGAGAGAACTACCACCAGCAAAATGCCAGCGTGGAAATTGAACCAATCTTTAAAGGAATTGCCCAAATCCTTGGCGTAATTATGGCCATTGACAGCGGGGTGTGTGATGAACATCAGCTGGATTGAAAAAAATACGTTTCATTATTCAGAATTCAGCGACCTTCATCGGCTTGTGGATGAAAAGCAAAGAAAAAATCTTAAAATTTCACTATGCTTGCCGACGTTGAATGAAGAAAAAACCATCGCAAAAGAGATTCTGATCATGAAGTCAGAGTTGATGACCCGCTATCCCATTCTCGACGAAATCGTTGTTGTCGACTCCGGCTCAACAGATAAAACCAGAGAAATTGCGCGCGCATATGGGGCGGATGTTTTTGAGGCGGAAAAAATTTTGCCGGACCTGGAGAAATTTAAAGGTAAAGGCGAAAATCTCTGGAAGGCCCTGTATATTACCAAAGGAGATATTATCGTTTACCTGGATGCAGATATCAAAAATATTCACCACAGATTTGCCTACGCGCTCTTGGGACCACTTATTCTTTACGATACTTTAAAATATGTCAAAGCCTTTTATGACCGGCCGATTGCGATCGGAAAAAGTAAAATCAGGCCTACCGGCGGGGGCCGGGTCACCGAACTTGTTATCAGGCCTCTTTTTTCCCTTTTCTTTCCGGAACTCACCCAGATATTACAACCTTTATCCGGTGAATATGCCGGCTATCGGGAAATATTTGAAGCAATACCGTTTCCCATCGGATACGGTATTGAAACCAGTATGATACTCGATATCTATGAAAAATGGGGGCTCGATGTCATTGCTCAGGTGGACCTCGACAAACGGATTCACAGAAACCAAGACACCCGGGCTCTCGGGAGGATGTCTTTTGCAATTCTGCAAACCTTTATAAATCGCAAAAAGAAATTAGGATTGGTAGATTATAAAGAAAAATTTTACGATGAAATGATTCAATATAATCTTGTAAAAAACGAATTCAAGCCGGATATTTATGAAATCAAATGTCATGAAAGGCCGCCGATTATAGAAATCCCGGCCTATCGAGAAAAGTTCAAAAAACAGACGATTTAACAAACCATCTTGAAAACACGGGAAAAGAAGCCTCGATCTTTACGATTTTTCCGTGTTGCCGTTCTTTCTCGACGCCGTAACATATTTTTGTTTTTTTCGTCTCAAAGGAATGTTGAAAATTGCGAAATTCTAAACTGACTGACAAGTACAATCGTAACTTGAACTATCTTCGTATCTCCATTACCGACCGATGCAATCTTAGATGCCTCTACTGCATGCCCAGAGAACTCATTCCAAAACTCCCGTATAGAGAAATATTAAGCTATGAAGAAATACTTCGTATTGTCAGGGTGGGTATAGGCCTCGGAATCTCCAAGATCAGGGTGACCGGGGGAGAGCCGCTGGTTAGAAAAGGTGTTTACCATTTCCTACAGCAATTGACAAAACTGAAAGGACTTCAAGATATATCTCTAACGACCAACGGTGTTCTGCTAAGGGACAACATCGACAAAATCAGATCTGCCAGTATAAAAAGAATCAATATCAGCCTCGATACGCTAAATAAAAATAAATTTAAACACATCACAGGATATGATTTTTTCGATCAAATATGGGAGGGCATTCATCTGGCCCGAGAAGTTGGATTTTATCCCATTAAAATTAATGTTGTGCCCCTTAAGGGAATCAATGATGATGAATTGGTTGACATTGCACGATTATCCATTAAATACCCATTTCACATCCGCTTCATCGAATATATGCCCATGGGATCCAATCAGATAAACAGTGATCGTCATTTACTCGCACCTGAAATAAAAAAACGCTTTGATCAGTTGGGAAAACTTATTCCGGTTGACAGAAATTTAAATGACGGTCCTGCGGAACGATTTAAGTTTGAATCGGCCCACGGAGAAATCGGCTTCATTCGCCCCATAAGCCAGCATTTCTGTAATACCTGCAATCGGTTAAGATTAACCGCCAGCGGTCAGCTAAGGCCTTGTCTGATGAGCAACGATCAGGAAGATATGAAATCGCTGATCAGACAAGGGTGTTCTGATAGTGAACTCGCAAAAGGTTTTCTTCAGGCTGTCCGTCACAAGCCCTCAGAACACAAGCTGGCGGATAATGACCCTGCCGGGGTATCGGCCCAGATGTGTGCCATCGGCGGATAGAAAACGTATATCTAAAAAATCTGATTTGCCGTGACGGCGTTGATCGACGGAATGGATAAAAAAAGGCCTGGGCCGCATCAGTGGGAGGCTACATTTTCTCGCACAAATCATCGGCTTACGACCCAGGCAAATGAGATGACTTCGTACCGAAGTTTTTTTGCATTTTGAAGCTTGCTAACAGAATTAAAAAAACGAATCAAGTATTTTTTTATTTCGAATGCTTTTTTTATGAAATTTTGTTATTTTTAGCTGTTTTTATAAGCTTTTGAGCCTTTCTTTTTAAAAAGAAATTGTAAATACCCACCAGAATCCCTTCCGGCAGAAAGATAAGTACCAGACACAAAAAAATACCGTATGCAATAATGTGATATTGTTTGGCGAAATGGAGTGCCTCGGAAATAAAGGTGAGGATTCCGGCTCCGAAAAGAGAACCCCATAGACTTCCCATCCCACCGACGATGACCATGGTTACAACTTGGATAGAATAATAGAAGTCGTAAGAACTGGGACTGATAAATGTAATGTAATGGGCATAAAGACTGCCGGATATGGATGCAAACATGGCACTCAGGACAAAAACCTTTACTTTATAATCAGCGGTATTAATACCTAAAGCGTTTGCAGCCACCTCACTACCGTGAACAGCGCGTAATGCCCTGCCAACTCTCGAATTGATGAGATTTCTAGCGGTCAGCATGGAAAAAAATACAAAACTCCAGATCAGGTAAAAATTTTTAAGGTCATTATCAAATGTCAGCCCCCCGATGGCCAGTTGAGGGATTCCGATCAGACCGTCATGCCCGCCGGTGAATTGTTCCAGTTCACCCATAAGGATATTTACAATGATACCAAACCCCAAAGTGGCCATGACCAGATAGTGCCCCCGAAGTTTTAGAGACGGGTATCCGATCAAATATGCAACAACTCCCGTTGCCAGCATCCCCACCAGCATCGCCGGCCATAATGGGAATCCGTAATTTACGGTCAGTATCCCTGAAAAGTATGAACCGAGGCCATAAAAGGCTGCATGTCCCAATGAAATTTGTCCGGCAAATCCGATGAGCAGATTCAATCCAACCACCACTATGGTGTTAAGACCAATCACATTCAGAACAATGTAATAGTACTTGCTCTCCACAAACGCCGGCAGAATAATGATAAAAATAGCCAATATGGCAAAGCCGAAGATGTCTTTGTGTTTAAAAAATGCGTTCATTGTTTTAAGAGCATAAGTTAAGTTTCCAATGCAGAAATTTGCAATTTTTCGCAAGATCAAGGAAATCAAGGAATTACTTGGAGGGCTACAA
>JBFESJ010000138.1:0-9825 GCA_041548585.1 Desulfobacterales bacterium
CCGCCAAGCTACAACAATCTGCGGGGTATTTCGGAATTTTTACCACAACCCTCCGGGCTGGGGTACCGCCCTTTCGCTTTAAAAAGGTTATTATACTTTATTTGAATTCATCCCGCGCTGCCCCGAGAATCGAGATCCTCCAGAGGCGGATAAATCCTCCACTGCGTTCCGACAAGCAGCGGGGAATTCAAATTTAAATTAACGAAACTTATTAATATAAAAAGGAGAGTAATAATGGACAAAAAAGTAACTGTCGTCGGTGCCGGAAATGTCGGTGCCACAGCAGCCCAGCGTCTGGCAGAAAAAGAATTGTGTGATGTCGTCTTGGTGGATATTATTGAAGGGCTACCCCAGGGTAAAGCCCTTGATCTTGCTGAGGCTGCACCTATTGAAAAGCACGATGCCCATCCAACAGGATCTAACGATTATGAAGCTTCAGCAAACTCTGATATTGTTATCATCACCGCGGGTATTCCCAGAAAACCGGGTATGAGCCGGGACGACCTTTTGAGTACCAATGCAGGAATCATGAAAAATGTTACCCGAGAGGTGGCAAAACAATCCCCCAATGCTGTATTGATTATTGTCAGCAATCCCCTTGATGCCATGTGCCATGTTGCTTACGATACCAGCGGTTTTCCCAAAAACCGGGTTATCGGAATGGCCGGCGTACTCGATTCAGCAAGATTCAGGGCTTTTATTGCCATGGAACTTAATGTTTCCGTGGAAAATACAACGGCATTTGTCCTCGGCGGGCACGGCGATACCATGGTTCCGTTACCCCGATATTCTACAGTCGCCGGAATCCCGATTACAGAATTGCTTCCAAAAAACCGTATTGACGCCCTGGTGGAGCGAACCGCCAATGGCGGCGCAGAGATTGTCGGGCTTCTTAAAACAGGAAGTGCCTTTTATGCACCGGCATCAGCTGCAGTCGAAATGGCAGAATCGATACTCAAAGACAAAAAGAAAATCCTTCCCTGTGCAGCCTACCTTGAAGGTGAATATGGGTATAACGACCTTTTTATCGGTGTTCCTGTAAAATTGGGCGCTAACGGTATCGAGGAGATCATTGAAATTACTCTCTTAGACGAAGAGAAGGCCGCACTTGAAAAATCTGCTGATGCAGTTAAAGAGCTCAAAGAGTTGTTAATCAAACTGGGATAACGATTTATGGTTGAGGTAAAAATTTGGCTCAAGCCATTAGACTCAAAATAATCAGTTAGAAATAAAAAAGATCATCGGTTCTTTTCAAGACTGTTTTTAATTTTTTCAGCGATTTTATAACTAATTCCGGGCAGAGCGCTCAATTCCTCCAGCGTTGCTGCCCGGATTTTTTTTATGCTTTTAAAATGCTTTAAAAGCATTTTTTTTCGCTTTTCGCCGACACCGGCTATTGAATCGAGTGAGGATTGCATCAATGTTTTGCGACGGCGCTTACGGTGAAAAGAGATAGCAAAACGATGGGCTTCATCCCTTATCCGTTCTAAAAATAGAACAAGGTCCCCTTCCCTTCCCCAATTCAAAGGATTTGCCTGCCCGGGTTTATAGATTTTATCCTGGGTTTCCCCCTTTTTTTCATTTCTTTTTGCAATGCTGATCAGTTGAATATTCTGTTTCAGATTCAACGACTTTAGGATTGAAACCGCGATGTTTAACTGCCCTTTACCACCGTCAACCATGAGGATGTCCGGATAGGGTTCTGATTTTTTATCCTTACCATATCTTCTTTGAAGGACTTCCGCCATACAGGCGTAGTCGTCTTTCGCTGAAGCTGTTTTGAGTCTGTATTTTCGATATAAAGATTTTTTTGGCTTTCCTTTTTCAAAGACGACCATACCGGAAACAGCGTCTTTTCCTGAAATGCTTGAATTATCAAAACATTCAATCCGCCATGGTATTTTGTCCATCTTCAGCCGCCTCTGGAGGCGAACGAGAAGTTCCGTATCTTTTGAAACCGCGGCAATGAATTCTCGTAGGGCGTTTTTTGCATTCTGACATGCCATTTTAACAAGGCGGACTTTTTCCCCCCGTTTGGGTGACAAAATTCTCACTTTTTGCCCTTTGATTTTACTTAACAATTCTTCTATCAAATTAGCATCTTCAAGTAATGTTGGAACAAGAATCTCTTTGGGCACAAAACGTGTTTCATCATAATATTGCCGAACAAATCCTCCAATCATTTCATCGTCTGTTGACAGTGTTTCCGAAAACGTAAAATTTCGTGTTCCAATAAGAAATCCGCTGCGAATAAAAAGAAGCGTTAGCAAAGAATCTTCATCAGATCTTGCAATTCCGAGTACATCCCGGTCTTTAAAATCATTCGTAACCGCCACCTGTTTTTCAAGCGTCTGTTCAAGGGCAAACATTTTGTCCCTCAAAATCGCTGCCTTTTCATAATCGTGCACATCCGCAGCGGACATCATTTCCTGTTTTATTTTTTGAATCAGGTCAGGGGTTCTTCCCTTCAAAAATAAAACAACCTCTTTGACGATGTCATCATATATTTTTTTGTCAACATCAAGGCAGCACGGGGCAAGACAGGATGCCATCTGGTGGTTGAGACACGGTCTTGAACGACGCATAAAGTCTTTTTTTTTACACTTACGGAGTTTAAACGTTTTGTGGATGATCTTGAGTGTTTTTTGAACCGCCCCAGAAGATGAAAAAGGACCAAAATAAAGGGCACCGTTTTTTTCGATTTTTCTGACAACGGTAAGGTTGGGATATGAATTTTTGATATCCAGCCGTAAAGAGGGGTATCTTTTGTCATCTTTTAAAATAACATTATAACGGGGCCTGTACCGTTTGATAAGGTTCGATTCAAGAATCAGCGCTTCTTTTTCACTGCCGGTTATAATCGTGTCAAAGTCCGATATTTTTCGAATCAGGATTTCCGTTTTCATATCCATTTGCATCGTGCTGTTCTCTGACCGCGAAAAATATGAAATCACTCGTTTTTTCAGGTTTCTAGCTTTGCCCACATATATCACCCTGCCATCGGCGTCTTTCATAAGATAGACACCGGGTTCGGAAGACACCCCGGTCAGTTTATCTTCAACATTTGACGCCCGATACTCAACGGCGTTTGGCAAATCGATTGTCACTCGTTTTTTCTTCATTGTTTTATAAAGTTCGCGAAACTTGAGTTTTTATCTAAATCTCAAAGACAATCATTTTTTTCATGGCTTGGATTTGATCTCGAAGTTCAGCAGCCCTTTCAAATTCAAGCTCGCCCGCCGCCTGTTTCATCTCTATTTCAAGATTTCTGATGATGACATCAATATCATCTACAGATCCATACTGGGCAAGCGTTTCAGACACCTTGTCTTCCGGTTTATTATTAAGCTCATACATTTCTTCAAAAACGGGTGTAATCTCTTTTTCTATGCTTGTCGGAATTATCGAATATTTCTTATTGTAAAATTCCTGAATATTTCGACGCCGGTTTGTTTCATCAATGGCCTGTTGCATGGACCGGGTCACGGAATCGGCATACATGATAACCTGTCCCCTGACATTTCTGGAAGCACGTCCGCAGGTCTGGATCAGTGACCGGGTAGAACGCAAAAAACCCTCTTTGTCTGCATCGAGTATGGCAACAAGCGAGACCTCTGGAATGTCGAGTCCTTCCCGAAGCAGATTGATTCCGATGAGCACATCGAATTTTCCCTTTCTTAAATTGTGGATAATATCCATTCGTTCAAGGGTGCCGATATCTGAATGTAGATATTGCACCTTTATTCCCACATCCGAATAATATTCTGTGAGATCTTCGGCCATACGCTTTGTCAATGTGGTAACCAGCACCCTTTCATTTCTATCCTGCCTGTTTTGAATTTCTTCCAACAGATCGTCGACCTGGTTTTTGGCTTTTCTCACATCGATCAGCGGATCAATCAACCCGGTAGGTCTCACAATCTGCTCTACAAGTTCCTTTTTTGCCTTTGCAATTTCATAGTCAGACGGTGTTGCTGAAACATAAACGACTTGCGTCACTCTTGATTCAAATTCTTCAAACGCCAACGGGCGGTTATCCAAAGCGGACGGAAGCCGAAATCCATATTCAACCAAGTTCCTTTTGCGTGATCTGTCCCCTTTGTACATGGCTCGAAGCTGGGGAATTGCAATATGGCTTTCATCGATAAGCAACAGAAAATCATTCGAAAAATAATCCAAAAGCGTTGGTGGCGGTTCTCCGGGCGCCCTCTGTGTTAAATGTCGGGAATAATTCTCGATTCCGTTACAGTATCCCAGTTCCTGCATCATTTCCAGGTCAAAGTTTGTCCGCTCTTCAATTCTTTGTGCTTCAATAAATTTATTCTCGTCCCTGAAATAATCGATCCTCTGTTTTAATTCGGTGGTAATGGTTTCAGTGGCTCTTTTGAGAATGCTTTTTTGGGTCACATAATGGCTTGCAGGATATAGGGTCACCCGGTTTAACTGTTTTTTCACAATACCCCTGAGCGGGTCAATCTCAAAAATCGATTCTAACTCATCTCCAAAAAATTCGATGCGGAGGGCCTTGTCCTCTTCATAGGACGGAAAGATCTCGACACGGTCCCCCCTCACCCTGAAGACCCCCCGATGAAAATCGAAATCGTTTCTTTCGTAATGCATGGCAACCAGATCTGCAAGGAGCTTATCGCGTTCAAGCACCATACTTTTTTCAAGATCAACACGCATGGCCAGATAATCTTCTGGGGCACCCAGTCCGAATATGCAGGATACACTTGCCACCACGATCACATCCGGACGAGACAATACCGACCGTGTGGCGGAATGACGGAGTTTGTCGATCATCTCATTGATGGAAGAGTCTTTTTGAATATACGTGTCGCTTGAAGGGATGTACGCTTCGGGTTGGTAATAATCATAGTAGCTGACAAAATATTCCACGGCATTTTCAGGAAAGAGCATTCTGAACTCATTGTAAAGCTGTGCGGCAAGGGTTTTATTCGGGGCGATGACCAGGGCCGGTTTCTCAATGCTTGCAATGACATGGGCCATTGTGAATGTTTTTCCTGAGCCGGTGACCCCTAAAAGAACGTTGTGCTTCTTGCCGGACAGGATTCTTTTGCTCAAGGCACGAATTGCAGCTGTTTGATCGCCCTTTGGGGTAAAATTTGAGACTATCTTAAAGGAAGGCATAATGTTCGATAAGATAAGCGGTTAGAAGAAATTCCTAATTATTGATTTTCCAAACCGTCCCTTCAGGCCGGTCTTCTAAAATAATGTTCATTTCGGCAAGCTGGTTTCTGATCTGATCGGCTTTTTTCCAATTCTTGGTTTTTCTGGCCGAATTTCTTTCTTCAACCATTTTCCCAATCATAACGGGATCAACTGATTTTTGTTCAAGGATCTGTGTTTGTTTTTTATCAAAATATACAGTGGGTTGCTCAAGAAGTATCCCGAGTATGTTGCCGATTCTCAGAACGTCTGCCAGACCGGACTGTATGGTTTGCTTTATTGAGTCAGACAAGCTGTTTTCATGCCGGTCAAGTAAACGATTGATCATCCGAATCGTGTCAAAAAGAACAGCGATGCCACGCGCTGAATTGAAATCATCGTCCATTGCTTCACAAAATTGTTGCCAGCAATCACCGGGTTCAATGTCCTGAACGGAATCAAGCCCTATTTTTTTATCGGCGCGTAAAAGAAGGGCATAAATTTTATCAAGCCCCCTCCGGATTTCGTCCATGGACTTGTCCGTAAAGTCGATGGGACTTCGGTAATGATTGGAAAGAAGAAAAAGCCGCACAACTTCGGGATGATACGTTTTTAGCACATCTTTTATCATCTTAAAATTGCCCAAAGATTTCGACATCTTCTCCTGATTGATATTTACAAATCCGTTGTGTATCCAGTATTTAACAAACGGTTCTCCGGAAATACTTTCTGATTGGGCTATTTCATTCTCATGATGCGGAAAGCACAGATCCTTGCCGCCGCCATGAATGTCAAAGGTCTCCCCCAGATATTCGCTGCTCATGGCCGAACACTCAATATGCCATCCAGGCCTTCCATCACCCCACGGGCTTTTCCAAGAGGGCTCACCGGGTTTGGCGGATTTCCATAAGACAAAATCAAAAGGATTATTTTTTCTTTCGTCAATATCGATTCTGGCTCCGGCCTCCATTTCTTCCAATTTGCGACCGGAAAGCTTTCCATATTCTTTAAATTTTTCGACAGAATAATAAACATCGCCTTCTACCTGGTAAGCAAACCCCGCCCTTATCAATTTTTCAATAAATTGTATGATCTGTTCAATGTGTTCGGTAGCTCTGGGTTCTATTGTGGCCCTCTCAACGTTCAGGGCGTCCATATCTTCATAAAATTCCCTAATGAATCTTTCTGCAACTGCCCCTGAATCAATACCCAGCTGGTTTGCCCTGTCGATGATTTTATCATCCACGTCTGTGAAATTTCTGACATAAATAACCAGATAGCCGATTGCTTTCAAATAGCGGGAGATAACATCAAACACGACCACAGATCTTGCATGCCCAATATGGGAGGAGTCATATACTGTAGGGCCGCAAACATACATACGAACCTTTC
Source organism: Desulfobacterales bacterium (assembly GCA_041548585.1). GTDB lineage: Bacteria > Desulfobacterota > Desulfobacteria > Desulfobacterales > UBA11574 > UBA11574. Next base: position 6,562 of record JBFESJ010000138.1, read on the forward strand.
CGGGTTCTAACGGCTTAAAGATCTCCTTTTTTCTACTCAATGTATTGAAAACGCGAAGTGGCATTGGTTTCTATCCGTATTCTTTGTATTGAATTTCGAAAAAATATTTATATTTTAGTTTCATAATACCGCTTTGTTTTATCGATGATCTGATAATTTTTTAATACTTGGTAATTATAATTTGTCGATAAGTGCAACACAAATTGCAGCAATCCCCTCGCCCCTTCCGATCATTCCGAGCGTTTCAAAGGTTGTTCCCTTAACATTAACATCCTCCGGTTCAATTTCAATTGCCCGGGCAATATTTTTTTCCATCGTTACTTTATAGGGTGAAATTTTGGGGGCCTCGGCCAAAATGGTTGAATCTAAATTGATGATTTTAAAACCCTTGTGGTTCACCAGTTCATATGTTTTTGAAAGTATCTTTAGGCTTGAAATATCTTTCCACTTCGGATCGCTATCCGGAAAATGTAAACCGATATCACCCAGACCGGCTGCGCCTAAGAGAGCGTCACACACTGCATGTATAAGGACATCGGCATCTGAATGCCCGAGCAGACCTTTTTCAAAAGGAATGGTCACGCCACCCAGAACAAGCCTGCGTCCTTCAACCAGCCGATGAACATCATATCCCATACCGATGCGCATATTCCTCCCCCGCAAATTTTTCCATCAAGAGTAGCAGAGATCCATGGCGTGATCCCGCGGGTGAATGCGAACCCAAAAATAGGTTCCGTTTTCCCGTATCGAGTCTCAAGATTGTTCGTATACCATAAAATAAATATCACAAAAATATAAATTTATGCAAAGCTTGAAAAAAATATTGATGATTCCGAGTGCGTGAAATATGATTTTTTAGGTGTATATTAAAAAAAACCTGACAATCCATAAACGCCATGCCCATTCGAATGATTGCAAAAGAGCTTTACCAGCTTCTTCAAGAGGTGGAAGAACTTGAAGAACAACTTAAAAGCGTGCCTTTTGAGAAACAGGCAAAAATAAAAGACCAGCTTCGGAAAACAAAAGCCGAGAGAGATCGTTTGCGCGCTATTCTTGAAGGCAAAAAAGAACACCGGGCAAAACGCACGAGGTAAACAAGCCGATACGATTCGCCCATCCGAGTAGAGTTTATTGGGATTTAATTATTCGTGAAACCCAAAAAAGGATGTTTTTCGAAACAACAAGCAGACCGACAACGCCCCCTATAAGAGATATAACTATCTGCTATTTATAATAATACACCATAAATATCAGTACGTTAGTTTTGCTTGTGGTGATAATGATATTATGTTATTGAAAAGCCATGATTTCACGATTTATAAAATATTCTCCGCGTAAAAACGTTAAATACAGGTTCGATTTTGAAATCGGATACCTCTCCAAAAGCCCTTGTAAAGATTGTATGGATAGAATTGATTTTCCAGGATGTGCTGATGATTGCCATGTCCTGGATAAGATACACACCGTTTTGTCCGAGGTTGTGTCCTGTTCGAGGCGAAGTTAATCCGTTCATTTGATGGAAGGCCCTATGACCCTGTCCAAACAAAGTGAAAATCTGGTCTGGAATCGGTTGATTCAACACGCCGATATCATGAATCGTCCTGAAAACCATTTAAAATATTTGCTTAAAGATCATAAACGCCTCGAAAAATTTTCCCTAAAAACAGTCAATATTTTTTATGATTTTTCGCGCCAAAGGGTCGATGAAAAGGCCATGGATCTCTTACTCGAACTGGCTGAACTTCGAAAGCTAAAACAGCGATTTGCCCAGATGGCCAGCGGTGAAAAGGTCAATGTTACGGAACATCGGCCGGCGCTCCACACGGCGGCAAGACACTTTTCAGACAGTCCTGTTTTTGTTGACGGAAAAGATGTGATGCCTGAAATACGCAAAGTTCGAGATGACATTAGAAAATTTGCTTCATCAATTCATGGAGGGGAAGTCACCGGATCTACGGGAAAACCATTTAACACCGTGGTTGTTATCGGAATCGGGGGGTCATACCTTGGAACCGAGTTCGTTGCCAATGCCTTGCATTTTCTGGCAGATAAAAACATTGAAATTATGTTTCTTTCCAACGTCGATATTCACAACTTCGGAAAGATTGCATCCATCGTTGATGTAGAAACAACCCTTTGGATCGTTATATCAAAAAGCTATACCACGGCTGAAACCATGGCCAATGCAAATCAGGTCAGAGCTTTCATAAAGGAAAAAGGCCTTGATCCCGCCAAACATTTTGTTACGGTGACCAGCAAGGGATCTCCCGGAGATGACCCCTCAAACCCTGTTCTTTCCTCATTTCATATGTTCGATTTTATCGGGGGAAGATACAGTGTTACCTCGGCCGTGGGCGGGGTACCGTTGAGCCTCTATCTTGGATATGATCGGTTTGAACGTTTCTTAAAAGGTGCTGAAGAAATGGATCTGCATTCTACGGATGCACCCGAAAGGGAAAATATCCCCCTTGTTGCTGCTCTGATTTCGGTTTGGAACAATAATTTTTTGAAATATCCGGCACAAGCCATTATTCCTTATGCCTCACCGCTTTCCAAACTGGCAGCGCATATCCAGCAGTTGAATATGGAGAGTAACGGAAAATCGGTCACCAAAGACGGATTCCGGCTGGATGAACCTTCCGGGGGTATCATTTTTGGAGAACCGGGTACCAATGCTCAACATTCATTCTTTCAACTGGCGCATCAGGGAAGGCCTTTCCCCATTGATTTTATCGGTATAATCCATCCCCAATACAAGCAGTACCAAAATCAATCAAAAGGCGTAACCAATCATCAAGAACTCTGGTCAAATCTGATTGCACAGCCGACGGCCCTTGCGCAAGGTAAGGAGGATGCAAATCCTGCAAAATCTTTTTCAGGCAACCGGCCGTCATCAACCATCCTTTTAAATGATTTTTCACCTGAAAACGTCGGTTGCCTTCTCGCCTTTTATGAAGCCAAAACGGTTTTTGAAGCCTTCATTTGGGACATTAATCCTTTTGATCAGTTCGGCGTGGAGTTGGGCAAAATCCTTGCCACAGATATTCGAAAAGAGATGGCCATAAAAAATCAAGACAGGGCGCACAGCTTTGATGATACGGATCCCATATCCAAGTTTTATCTGAACACGCTATTCTCCGGTAAATTTTGACACTTCCGTGACTGACATGTTCTTATTCCGTCCGTTGTAAAAGATCATCGCTTTCTATAATACGCGGCGGCATATAACGTTTGGTTCCTTTGATACGTGTTGTTCACAGAAAA
>JBFESJ010000139.1:0-9746 GCA_041548585.1 Desulfobacterales bacterium
GGTTCTGTTTGCGAATTGGAAACGCAGAGATATTAGCAGGATTTAGATTTAATTGAAAAAGGTGAATTGAGTACACTTAAAAAAGACATCGCAGAAATCGAAAGATTGTTAAAGGCGCTGATAACGTCATTAGAAAACAAACACTTGAATCCTTGACCCCTGGAATCCTTGGACCCTCTTCTCCAACGAAATTGGAGAAGAACCAAAAATAATTATACATTCTAAAATCGCTAATGGGTCTCATCTAATAGGTGGATTTATTTAAGCAAAAAATTGTCACTATTTGAAACCCTTCGGGCTTGTCGAGTTTACCGAATCTGCTACGTTATGAGACATTTGCAGTAGCAGACTACGGCTGCATGTCTCATGCCTTACATCTCCCCGAAAGGCGGGATCTTACGACCGGCAAACTAGACAATCGCTCAATTTAGGTTTTAAAAAAGATATCCAGATGAGGATATTTCAATGAAACGGTCGAGGTCATCATGACATCGCGTCGAGTGGCCGAAAAACAAAAGGGAAAACCCCTTTGGCTCAAACAGAGGTTGCCGTCAGGGTCCGAATATGAAAAGTTCAGCTCCCTGATAAGCAAAGCGCAAATACATACCGTTTGTCAAACAGCACAATGTCCCAACATATATAAATGCTTCTCCCGAAAGACCGCAACCTTTATGATTATGGGCGATCGCTGTACGCGCAAGTGTCGGTTTTGTGCTGTTGCCCACGGGCCAAAAAATCTCCCGGACCCGAGAGAACCGGTCAGGATTGCCGGAATGGTTCAGAAGTTGAATCTGGACTACGTTGTCATTACTTCGGTCACCCGGGATGATCTTCCCGATGGCGGTGCCTATATTTTTGTCCGAACAGTAAAAGAAATCCGTCAAAAGGTTCCACATGTGCGTATCGAATTGTTAATTCCCGATTTTCAGGGAAATAAAGATGCTCTAAAACGTATTGTTGAAGTTCAACCCAATGTTTTGAATCACAATGTAGAGACAGTTCCTCGTCTCTATGCCACCGTCCGGCCGGAAGCAATATACTCGCGGTCCATAAATCTCATAAAACAGGTCATCACTTATCATCCCGGAGTGATAACAAAGTCCGGCCTGATGCTCGGCCTCGGAGAGCTTCCCGAAGAAATCCACAACACGCTACAAGACCTTCTCGAAGCAGGATGTCAATTGCTGACACTGGGACAATATCTACGACCCACCAACGCCCATCTGCCCATTGAACGCTTTATTCCGCCCAAAGAATTCGATAGCTGGCGCAAAACCGCTCTTAAAATGGGATTTGTCGAAGTTATCAGCGGCCCCTTTGTACGGAGTTCTTATCACGCCAAAAAACTTTACCAGGCGGTTAAACCGTTCACCACCTATTCAACAGATTCACTGAACAAAACAACACCCAGGTGAAGGTTTATAGCAGTTTCCAAAAATATGTTCCGATAGAATTGCTTACGATCACAATTTCAGTTAGCCGCAGGATGATTCCTGCCTTGACAACCCTTCGGTTTGTCTTACCTTTATTTTAAAGTTTTTTTCTGGAGGTGAAAACAATGATCATTAAATATGAAGATCTTAACATCGATTTGGATGATGAAGGATATCTTGTGAATTATGAAGACTGGAACGAAAAAGTTGCCTGTGCAATGGCTGACAAAGAAGGGGTCTCCCAGGAATGCCCTCTGACGAATGAACGGCTGGAAATCCTGAAATTCATGAGGGACTACTACGAGAAGTTCGAAGCATTTCCCATACTCCGTTCTGTATGCAAAAACGTCAAGCAAACAAAGGATTGCCATTATCAGCAATTCCCAGACCCGATTATCGCGTGGAGAATTGCCGGACTTCCAAAGCCCACTCCAGAGGTGCTTGCGAAAATCAAGCACAACGTTTGATTGTGGAATGATGTAGGATTCGAAGGGTTAATTAAAATATAATTTTTTCAGGGGGCCGCCGCTCGGGAACATATTCATGGGAAATCTTATTTTGGTTCCATTCTTTTGAAACATAAAGGTTGCAGTAGCAGCTCCCATATTCTTCAACGTCGGGCTTCCGGTATATGCACGGACAGATAATATCCCTGTCGTTCTCTTTATTCCCGGAAGCCAGTCTGCAGGGACAGGCCATATAGCCATAACGATCTTTGTTGACAATCAGTGCCGCCAGCAGTTCGGATACACGTTCCTTGTCTGTACTAAATTCGTATCCTTGTGGCTCCTGAGTTTTTTTTAACATTTTGTAAAGTTTTTCGACATCCATTACAAGCCCAGCGCCTCCCTGATCTCTTTTTCCTTGAACCCCACGATGACCGTGTCACCAATGATAATGGTCGGGAAAGAACATTTCGGATTAAATTTTTTAACATCTTCAAGTATGGCCTGACGTTCCTCTCCTTCCAGAAGATCAACATCGACAAATTCATACACAATGGTACAGTCACTCAAAAGTTTCTTTGTGGATTTACAGTGACTGCAAGTGCTCAAAGAATAAAGTTTAATCGGTTTCTCAGACATGTGAATTTCCTTTTGTACGGATTTGGTTTTGATTTTTTACATAACGGTCATCGGACCATGAAGTTAAGCCATTTTCTGCTTCTATCAAGTTAATGTCTGAAACGAAAATGTACTGTGCAACAATGCCATGAATAAGAGGCAAACCGCGTTAATTTAAAATGCAATGCACCATGTTGCTCTTTTTAGGCATTTTTATCTCATATTTAGTGAAATTTTACAACAATCTATTCAAAGGTTTTTCGCCACTTGGGCGGAGCCAGTTCCACACCTTCCTTAAAATGCCCCACAGCCAGCAAAAGCGGGATTCCGTAAAACAATCAAGCTCCAGGGTTGAAGATTAAAACTTGGCGGCATCTTTGCGGCAGTTTCAACAATTTCTTTCAATATTTCATCCGTAACATCTTTATTCGGATCAAAATAATTCACTGCACGTCTATTGTTTATTACATCTAAAAAGTCCATGATCGTCTCCTTATCCCTTACAAATATAAACGATATGTTTACACCATAGGTGTTCTTTTTTGTGTGTCAATTCAGCAATTTTCTCACTGCTTCAGGATCTGTAACCGGCGGCTTGCATGTTTTATCCGTACAAACGTAAACCGTCGCTTTGTCGTCGATCTTTTCTACAGATGCGATAAACGGAAGATACCGGGCCAACCGGTTTCGGGTTGCGCTACTATCTATCAGAATCACCATCTTACCGGGAATAAAAACGGAATTTACGGTTTTTAGAATGGATCGCGTATCCGCTGCGTTGCAATCTCCAGCGATGATCACCTCCAACGGTTTGGCCTGCGATGTCATCAGGGCAACCAAAAGTTCCGGGGCCGAATCCGGGTATACATGAATTTTTGCCAAAACACTTTTTAACGTCAGTTCCACAATGGTTGAATATTCAATCGAATCGACAAACCTTCCAAGGCGCAATCCATTCAACACCGCCACCGATCCGGCTGAAGGGATTACACTGTCGGTGTCTTCCTTGATTCGCACATCGATCTTTTTGTCATGTCCCTTTCGGGTCATAAAAAAACCACCATTTTCTGCATCGTAAAACAGATTTATCTGCTCGTCCATCAGATCAAGGGCCCATTCGATCCAGCCCGGATCAAAATCGGCTTCATAAAGATCCATTAAGCCCTGGATTAAAAAAGCATAGTCATCGGCCATACCGGCGACTTTTCTTTCTCCCTGACGCCACCTCCTGAAAAGTGTTTTGTTGTCTTCATCATACAGATTTTTTCTTAAGAATATCGCCGCATTTTTTGCTGCGTTAAGGTATCTTTTTTCTCCCAGCACCTGGTAAGCTCTGGAAAGACCGGATATCATCAAACCATTCCACGAGGTCAGAACTTTATCGTCAAGATGCGGGCGGGGCCTTTTTGAACGCGCTGCCAGGAGTTTTAATTTTGACTGTACAAGAGAGGTTTCGATTTCTTCTTTTGGCATGTTGAATTTTTTAGCGACGTCGTCGATGGAATGCGCATTGAATAGAATGTTTTTTCCTTTAAATTCGTTAAAAGGGTCAATTTCGGCATTCCCTTCGGGTTTTACGCCATAGCGATATGAAAAGATTTCCCCTGGACCCTCACCCAACAGGTCCTCGATTTCTTTTTGTTCCCATACATAGAATGCGCCTTCGGCTTTCTTTTTATCTGTACTGTTTGAATTCTTACCCGAAGGAAGGCTGTCCGCATCTTCAGCGGAATAAAAACCGCCGTCAGGGTGTGTCATATCATGCAGAACATAATCTGCCGTTTCCCTGGCCACCCTTTCAAAAAACCTGTCACGGGTGATCAAAAAAGCATCCACATAATTTCTTAACAACTGAGCATTGTCATATAGCATCTTCTCAAAATGAGGAACATGCCATTTGGCGTCTGTGGAATATCGATGAAACCCACCGCCCAATTGATCATAAATGCCGCCGTTTGCCATGGCACGAAGTGTGAAGTTTCCCATCAAAAGGGCACGATTGTCTTTTTTATTGCCCTTTTGATGGTGAAAATAATACGCAAACAAAAAATTCTGAATGGATGGAGACGGAAACTTTGGTGCCGGACTGAATCCCCCCAAATCTTCATCGAATCTCGATGAAATGCCATCCAGAGCTCTATCTATCACGTCTGTATTGATGGAGCTGCCTGTTGATGTCCATGATAATGAATTGGCAATGCCCTCTTGAAGATTCTGACTAAATGCTTGCACCTTTTCCCGCTGGGCAGTATCCTCCCAGGCAGTGGCGATCAGTTTTAAGATATCCGGCCATGCCAGACTCCCTTGTTTTGGAATAGGAGGGAAATAGGTACCACCGAAAAACGGTTTCAAATCCGGAGTCAAAAAAACATTCAAAGGCCATCCTCCGGAACCGATCATGGCGGTTACAGCGGTCATATATATTTTATCTATATCCGGCCGCTCTTCTCGATCCAGCTTCACACAAACAAAGTCGGTATTCATCCGTTCAGCAATGTCCGGATCCATAAACGATTCTTCTTCCATAACATGACACCAGTGACAGGTGGAATAACCGATGGACAGAAGAATCGGTTTGTCTTCTAGACGTGCCTTCTCAAGCGCTTCGTCTCCCCAAGGGTACCAGTCCACAGGATTGAACGCATGTTGAAGGAGATACGGACTTTTTTCATGAATGAGGCGGTTGGGTTCGGATTTATTTTCGGCCATCATCTTCTCCTTAATTTTCCCCTGTAATTGCAAAACTACTTAAACCTATAAAAACATACACAAAAATCAAAATAAATTTCCATTCAAGAATCATAACCATAGACTCTTAAAATCATAATTTCAGTTTATCCCCGTTTTTTCTAACCTACATTGGTAAATGAAAAAGATTTATTTTTAAGCTTGACAAGGAACATTGTGGTATAATACTATTAATAGTAATCATTATCATTAATGATCCATTGTCAATAACTCAAACATAATTCTTTCCAGGAAGGAGGAATAATGGAAGAAAAAAAAAGAATATCCAAAAAAAAGGAAATTAACCCAAAGGACGTTACAATATGTGACGCCACAGCACAAATGCTGGAAAAAGCCAAAAGAGACGGTGTTGAAACTGCCTTTGACAGAGCAGCCAGTATGAAAGCCTGTCCCATCGGAGCTGATTCAGCTTGTTGCAAGCATTGTGCTATGGGCCCTTGCAGACTGAATGCCAGGGATCCGTACGGTAAAGTCGGGGTTTGCGGCGCAACCATTGATACAATTATGTCCCGAAATTTTGCGCGTATGGTTGCTGCCGGTGGTGCAGCCCACACCGATCACGGAATGAGCATGCTCGATCTTTTCCGTGAAGTGGTTAACGGTAATATTACAGATTACAAAATTAAGGATCCACAAAAACTCGAAGACGTTGCGGCATCCATCGGCATTGAAGTCGAGGGACGCGAAACGCAGGATATTGCCATGGATCTGTATGAGGAACTTGAGCGGACATATACTCAGGTGGAAGGGGAAATCCCCTTTGCCAAAAGGGTTCCGGAAAAAACACTGGAAACCTGGCGAAAACTGGGTATTGTCCCCAGGGGCGCCATGCGGGAAATCATGGAGCTGATGCACCGAAGCCATATGGGAGTGGATCAGCATTATGAAAACATCACAAAACAGTGCAGTCGAACTGCGCTTGCCGACGGCTGGGGAGGCTCAATGGTGGCAACGGAAATATCCGACATTCTTTTCGGAACTCCGTCTCCGGTCAGCGTCGAATTGAATATGGGTGTCCTAAAAGAAGACGAGGTAAATATCATCGTACATGGTCATGAACCGAACCTTTTTGAATCGATGCTGGTATCGGTCAATGAGTCGTCACTCGTTGAAGCTGCCAAGAAAGCCGGAGCCAAGGGCATAAACCTGGTGGGAATGTGCTGTTCAGGTGCGGAAATGTTTGTGCGTCATGGGGTGCCCCATGCAGGGAACTTTATGTCCACGGAAACGGTGCTGATCACCGGTGCAGTTGACGCAATGACCGTCGATGTACAGTGTATCAAACAGGGTCTGGTCAAAGTGGCCGACTGTTACGGAACACCCCTTATCACCACCAATCCGCGATGTCATATCGAAGGTGCACACCACATCGAGTTCGATGAACACAATCCGAGTAGCTGTACCGATGAGGTCGTTATAAAGGCCATCTCCCGGTTTAAAAACAGAACTGCAGAGATAGAGATTCCAAGAATTGTAAACGTTGGTGTCCACGGATTCTCCCACGAGTATATTAATTACATGCTCGGCGGTACCTTCCGAGGGTCCTACACACCGCTTAATGACAATATTATTAACGGCCGGATCCGAGGGGTTGCCGGTGTGGTCGGATGTACAAATCCAAGGGTAAAACAAGACTGGGTTCATGTAGAACTGGTAAAGGAGTTAATTAAAAATGATGTGCTTGTTCTCCAGACCGGCTGTTCTCAGATTGCGCTTGCCAAAGCCGGATTAACCACACCTGAAGCGGCAATTCTTGCGGGACCCGGCTTACATGAAGTCTGTGAAACGGTTGGGATGCCCCCGGTGTTAGGCGTCGGTGCCTGTGTGGATAACAGTCGCCTTCTTATAGCAGCCTCCGCTATGGTCAGAGAAGGTGGTTTGGGACACAGCATCGCTGAATTACCTCTGGCCGGAGCCGCGCCCGAATGGATGAGTGAAAAGGCCATCTGCATCGGTCAGTATTTCGTTGCCTCAGGCGTGTTTACCGTTTTTGGGGCGACGTTTCCCATTATTGAAGAAACCAAATTTCATAAACTGCTGTTCGAAGGACTGGAGAAACAGGGTTTGGGTAAATGGGGCTTTTCCAAAGATCCATATGAAATTGCACGGATGATGATTGCGCATATCGATAAAAAGAGAAAAGAACTCGGTATCGACAAAGCCAGAGAGCGGGTGCTGATGGATATGGCGGATCGCCGGGAAATGGAGGCCAAATATCAACAAGCTTAGTCTTATGAAACATCGTAAGATTATTAACCCAAAAAGGCTCCTTTTCGGAGCCTTTTTTGGTTTTCAGGGAATTTATCCTTTGGCAGTATCAGGATGATCGGCTAAAAACCGGTATAACGTAGCCCGGCCTACACCCAAGATTCTTGCAGCCCTTGCTTTGTTGCCGCCGGTTTTTTCCAATGCTATTTTTACGATTTCTACGTTCAGCTTTCTAGAAGCCCCACGAGAAGAACCAAGGATAGTTTGTTCTTTGAGCTCTATGGGGAGATCTTTGGGTAAAATCATATCACCGTCACAATTCACAATGGCATAGTGTATGCTATTTTGCAACTCCCGCACATTGCCCGGCCAGTGATAACCCATCATTATGGAAACAGCTTCCTTTGAAATTTTCGGCAGCGTATTGTTGTGCATTTTTTTTGCTTCGTTTAAAAAATGGTCTACAAGTAGCGGGATGTCATTTCTCCGTTCACGAAGTGGGGGAAGATTTATCGGAATGACATTGAGCCTGTAGAATAAGTCCTTGCGAAAATTGTTTTGCTGAACCTCTTTTTTGAGATCTTTGTTGGTGGCGCTGATGACCCTGACATTCATACGAATTGTTTTCTCTCCACCAACCTTCTCAAACATACCATCTTGTAAAAATCTCAAAAGCTTTACTTGCATCTGTTTCGAAAGTTCAGCGATTTCATCAAGGAAAATTGTGCCTTTGTCCGCCAGTTCAAAACGCCCTTTTTTATCCCTCAAGGCACCTGAAAAGGCACCTTTGACATGGCCGAACAGTTCACTTTCAATCAAACTTTCCGGCAGCGCCCCACAATTTATCGGAACAAAGGGTGCACCGCTTCTATGACTTTCATTATGAATGGCACTGGCAACCAGTTCCTTGCCGGTCCCGGTTTCACCCGATATGTGAACAGAATAATCATATCCGGCAACATCTTGGATTTGCCGGAAAACCTTCATCATCTTGCTGTCTTTACCAACAATGCCTGAAAAACTGGTCAGTTCATGGGCTTTCATGGAAAGGTTTAAAATTTCGGTAACATCTGACAGCGATGCAAGTATACCAAAGTTCTGACCTTTTTTATCTTTCATCATTGTGGCAGACATTTCGACACGTCGGGATTCACCTGTTTTTGTTGCAATATTGATCAAATATTCAATTTTCTCTTTAAACGCAGGCGTGTTGTCACAGAAAGAACATTGCCGTCCGCACAAAGGTTCCCCAAAAACTTCATGACAATCTTTGCCCAAAACTTCTTTCCTATTGTAACCGGTTATTTTTTCGGCTTCATTGTTGAAATAAAAAATTCGGCGGTTCAAATCATGGGCGATGATACCAATCTTGAGGTTATCAAGAACACGCTCCAGATTTTTCTTGTCGGCGAGTATTTTTGAGAGCATAGTTTCGGACATAATGTATATATATAAGATGTCAGTACTTTTATGTCAAACATGAAACTTGCATGAAAATTAATGAAAATCTTTAGGCAACTTGATTGAGGAAGATTTAACAAAAATCATATCATCGCTAATTTTGCCAGAATGGCATAGGGGCAGATGAAAGCCTCCAACTCGTTCAAAATTCATGTTAAAGATTATCTATGTGCATATCGTCTCTGATCCCGAACCGCGTCAGGACAAAATCATATTTTACAGGATCTTCCGGAACAATTTTTTTAAAGCCGGATGTTATCTTAAGGGCAGTGCGCATGTTCGCCTGCTGCTGTGTCGTAAAACCCAATTTCAGGCTTATCCTATGCATGTGCGTATCCAGCGGAATGATCAGTTTTGACATGGGAACACCATACCACCCCCCGGGATCGACGCGATCTTTTCGGACCATCCATCTTAAAAAAAGATTCATCCGCTTGCAGGCACTCCCTTTTTCAGGCAAAGCAATAAGATGTCCTGGGTTACTGTTCCCCGCTGTAAGGGCCTTTGCAAAATAATTCAAGGCGGGAATGAGGGCCATATCATCAGCAGATACCCCACGTACAAAACACTCGTTTAATGAACCGTATTGGGCGATAACGTTTTTTACACCCTGAAGCAACGCCGAGAGATGGTCTCCGTTGGCAAACCGGTGCGTAAAATTTTTAAACCCTTTACGCAAGGATGCATGCGTGGAATCCTTAAGGAATAGATAGGGAGACGGCGTCATAATATCGAGGACATATGAAACGCTTTTAAGTATTTGTTTCACCCTGCCGTATGCAAGGGAAGATGCAATCAATCCAACGATTTCCCGATCTTTTATATCGCTGTA
>JBFESJ010000140.1:0-9724 GCA_041548585.1 Desulfobacterales bacterium
TGCGCTCATCGGCGGAAGAGGATCCATCGCCGGGCCTGTATTGGGAGCGCTGCTTCTCCGGCCGGTGAGCGATTTTTCAAGGATTTACTTCGGTTCAACACTGCCGGGACTCCACCTGATTAGATTCGGCACGGTCCTGGTACTTGTCATGATTTTTCAACCTCGCGGTCTACAGGAGCCGCTATCCAAAGTTTACAACAAGCTTCTTGATCGAATTTCAGGACAAACGCCCCAAGGGGAAGTAAGACATGAATATTCTTGAAATCAACAATCTCGTAAAAGATTTTGGCGGTTTGAGAGCGGTGGATACCCTGAGTCTTTCCATAGCAGAAGGGGAGATTCTGGGTATGATCGGTCCCAATGGCGCCGGAAAATCCACGGCCTTCAATTGTATTGCAGGTGTTTATGCGCCGACAAAGGGTGACGTCTATTTCGCCGGCAAAAAAATTAACGGGGTTAAACCCTGGAACCTCTGTAAAAACGGGTTGGCCCGAACCTTCCAGATTGTTAAACCTTTTCGTTCCAAGAGTGTACTTTACAATGTGATGGTGGGGAGTTTTGTCACTACGGATAAGACCTCCGTGGCAAAGAAAAAAGCGCTGAATGTTCTAAAGATTCTTTCTTTTGAAAACAAAAAGGATGAAAGGGCCGGTAATCTAACCATTGCCGAACTCAAACGCCTGGAAATTGCTCGTGCCCTGGCAACCGAACCCAAACTGTTGCTGTTCGATGAGGTGATGGCAGGCCTCAGACCTGCTGAAGTTGACGAAATGGTCCAAATTATAAAAAAGCTTCGAGATCAAGGGATCACCATCTTTGTGATCGAACACATTATGCGTGCCATCATGGCCCTTTCAGATCGGATCGTGGTGATCCATTTTGGAAAGAAAATTGCTGAAGGTTCTCCTCAAGAGATTGCCTCAGATGAAAATGTGATCAAAGCCTACCTGGGAGATGAATATGTCGTTTCTTGAGGTGAAAAATATCGATGTTTTTTATGGAGATGTTCAGGTCATTTTTGATCTTTCACTTGAAGTAATAGAAGGTGAAGTGGTCAGCATCATCGGCGGTAACGGTGCCGGCAAATCTACGCTGTTGAAAACGATTTCCGGGTTGATGAATCCTGCAAAAGGAGAAATTTTATTCGAAGACGCTTTTATTCAATCCGCCCCACCGGAAGAAATCGTTGAGCACGGTATTATACAGGTGCCGGAAGGGCGGCGTCTGTTTACCTTAATGTCCGTGAAAGACAATCTTATCATCGGAGCTTACAACAGCCGTGCCGAAAAGAATGTGGATACGACCATGGAAGAAGTCTATTCGCTGTTACCGAAACTTCGAGAACGGGATTCCCAACTGGCCATGACCCTGTCCGGGGGTGAACAGCAGATGGTCGCAATTGGCCGGGGTCTCATGGCAAGACCGAAGTTGTTGATGCTCGATGAGCCTTCTCTAGGGCTTGCACCGATTCTAATTAAAGACATTTTCCAGACCGTACGCAAAATTGCAGACCAAGGGACGACTGTTCTTCTGGTGGAGCAGGATGTAAAACATTCTTTGAGTTTGAGCGACCGCGGGTATGTGTTGGAGCATGGCCGTATTGCCATGGAAGGACCGGCTAAAGATCTGCTGGATGATCCTCATATCAAGACGGCCTACCTTGGGTTGTGATCTTTCTAAAGTTCGGCAAATAATTTATCCTGAAGCTTATTATAAAATCTAAATCCTCGGGAAGTCGCCATTCGACAAAATAGGTAGATTGTTAATTGGATGCCAACCAGCTTGTTATTCATTAAATTCAACTTTCAAGTATGCATTTTCAGCTACAACAGACGGTATCCGAGACCAGGATAAAATTCCTTTTAGCGAGTGTAAAAAGGGGGAAAGGAAATGATTGATAAAGATCGGTATGATGAAAGCAAACCCTTGGATATGCACAACCTGCAGTTTGATATAGCTACAGAACGGCTCAATATGGAGCCATGGATTGCCGATAAAATCAAGTATGCGAGAAGAGAATTTTCAGTAAAATTTCCTCTTAGATATGATGACGGCCACACCGAATTGATGAACGGTTACCGTGTTCAGCATAATACACTGCGCGGACCGGCAAAGGGTGGCATTCGTTATCATCCAAATGTGGATTTGGATGAAGTAAGAGCATTGGCAGGATGGATGACCTGGAAGTGTGCTGTTGTCAATATCCCTTTCGGCGGAGCCAAGGGAGGTGTGACTTGCGATCCGTCAACAATGTCTCAAAAGGAAATTGAAAGGCTCACTAGACGTTACATTTGGGAAATATCGCCAATTATAGGGCCTGATTCTGATATTCCCGCACCGGATGTAAATACGAACCCACAGGTCATGGCGTGGATTGTCGACACTTACAGCGTTTTTAAAGGTTATACATGCCCCAGTATTGTGACAGGAAAGCCCGTAGAAATTGGCGGCTCTTTAGGAAGGCTCAAGTCTACTTCAAGGGGCGCAATTTTTACCTTGCGGGAGGCTTCTAAGCTTTTAAATATTGATTTGTCACTTTCGACAGTTGCTATTCAAGGATTCGGCAATGTGGGGTATCATGCCGCAGAAATTCTGGAGGAGATTGGTTCCAAAGTAATAGCGGTATCGGATGTTAAAGGCGGAATTCTGAATGAGAAGGGATTGGATGTACCTGAGGTTTTCGAATACTGCCGGAAAACCGGTTCGGTAGTGAACTACCCGGAATCTGATAACATTACAAATGCCGAACTTTTTGAATTGTCTTGTGACGTTCTGATCCCCGCTGCGCTGGAAGGTCAAATCACACGACAGAATGCAGGAAATATCAGGGCAAAAGTGATTGTAGAAGGTGCAAACGGACCAACAAGCCCTTTTGCAGATGAAATCCTGGACGACAAAGGTATTTTTGTCATTCCAGATATTCTGGCAAATGCAGGTGGGGTTACAGTTTCTTACTTTGAATGGGTGCAAAACGTTCAGCGACTTTTCTGGAACGAAGATGATGTCAACCAGCGTTTGGATCAAATCATGACAAGAGCTTTTAACGAAGTGTTTGAACTTGCTGTAAAAGAAAAGGTAAATATGCGTACGGCCGCCTATATGCTGGCCCTTGGCAGAGTGGGGGAAGCTAAAAGATTAAGAGGTATTTTCCCATAACCCGAATATCAGCCGTAAAGAGGATAAAAACATGTTTGGATTTCATGGAAAAATTCTAAAAATAGATTTGAATAAAGAAACTTATCAAATCGATCCGATAGATGATCATATCCTGAAAACCTATCTGGGCGGCAGAGGGCTTGCCACCCACCTGTTGCTCAATCACAACCCACCGGGCGTCGATCCGCTGAGCCCTGATAACCATCTCATCTTTGCCACCGGTCCGGTAACCGGAAGCGCGGTCTGGGGCTCATGTCGTCATGGTGTATATACCAAATCTCCACAAACAGGCTTTTATTCGGAATCTTATTCAGGGGGTACCGTAGCCGAGCACATGAGTGCTTCAGGATTCGATGCCATTATGATCAGCGGTGCTTCTGCAAGACCGGTTTGGATCGAAATTGCCGAAGAAGCGGTTTACTTTCATTCAGCCAAGGATCTTTGGGGAAAGGATACGTTTGAAACCGAAGACGGCGTTAAGGCGTGGATCAAACAGCATCGTCCGGAAGCAAAAAAGTGTGGTGTGGTCTGCATCGGCCCGGCAGGAGAAAACCAAGTCAGTTTTGCGGTCATAGAGAACGATTATTGGCGAAGTGCCGGTCGAACCGGTGTGGGGGCTGTAACAGGCTCCAAAAATATCAAAGCCATCGCCTTTTGGGGAAACCGAAAAAAGGAATTTGCCAACATCGACTTGATGAAAGATTTTGCCAAATCCATGGTACAGCGGTCAAAGGATGACGCCGGTGTAAAAGCATACAAAAGCATGGGCACGCCGATGCTGGTCGATATTATGAACAAGGCCGGGGGCTTTCCCACCCGTTACTGGCAAAAGGGAAGGTATGAACATGCTGACAAAATCAATGCCGGCGCGCTTCACGAACGCTGCGAGGTTCAGCCCCATGCCTGCTTGAAATGTTTCATGGCTTGCGGCCGGCTCTCCACCATCAAGGAGGGGAGGCACAAAGGACTTAAAATTGAAGGGCCGGAGTATGAAACCATTTACGCTTTTGGCGGTCTTTGTGAAATCGACAGTATCGAAGAAATTGCCTATTTAAATGATATCTGCGATCGCCTCGGTATGGACACCATCAGCGGAGGCAACCTTGCCGCATTGACCATTGAAGCCTCCCGTCAAGGGAAAATCGATTACAAGATCGACTACGGACAGGTCGATGCCATTGCAAAACTTCTAGAAGAAATCGCCCAGCGTCGCGGGATCGGTGATACACTGGCCCGGGGCATCAAATACACGGCCAAAGAGTGGGACATGGAAGATCAAACCATTCATGTCAAAGGTCTTGAGCCGGCAGGCTATGATCCACGGGCACTTAAAGGAATGGGTCTGGCATATGGAACATCCGCCCGAGGGGCCTGTCATCTGCGGGCCACATTCTACAAACCCGAACTCAGCGGAATGATCGATCCTGACCGGATCGACGGAAAAGCAAAAATGTTTACAGAGTGGGAGGACCGTCTGACCATTTTTGATGCGATGATTCTGTGTCGCTTCTATCGAGATCTTTATCAGTGGGATGAACTTTTTACAATCATTCAAGCAACCACCGGTATTAAATTGAATATCCAAGAAATACGAACCATTGCTGCTGCCATTCTTGATAACATCAGACGGTTTAATTTAAGGGAGGGCCTCACCCCTGAAGATGATCGCATCCCACGGCGATTTTTCCGGGAAGCACTGCCTGAAACCGGTAAAATAATTACGGAAAATCAGATGACACAGCTCCTAAACGAATATTACAGAGAACGTGGCTGGAATGAAAAAGGAGAACCACTAAAAACATAAAATCGAAACTCATCGTCTGAAGGTAAATCAAAATGAAAAAATCTTCGAAATGGATCTCCTAATTAGATGTAATTATGCGCATCCTTCCTGTCAAAGCACAATTTCCAAGCCTTCCTTTGCCACGACGATTTCCAGATCGGATCGATTGCCAAAATGCTCTTGGCAGTGCGTTTCGAGTTCAAGAAGCTCCTTGTCTGTCCGCAGTGGATCATGGTGAAAAAGAACGATTTTTTTTACATTGGCTTTAAGGGCAGAATCGATGGCGTGTTCAAAAAATGAATGTCCCCAGCCTTTTTTTGATGAAAAATATTCTTCCTTGGTATACTGGCAATCATGGATGAGTATATCCGCATCGCGATAAAAATTCAGTAATCTTTGATTCTCTTCACGGGCGGCTTCTTCTCCGTTACTACAGGCTATGGGATCATAATCCAACGCGTTTACATCTGTGGAAAAAATGTTTCTAAAAGGTTCTGTATCATAGGCGGTACACAGGACTTTGTCTTCAAATTCAAATCGGTATCCGAGACAGAGTAAAGGATGATTCAGGTATTTTGTTTTCAGCGTAATTCCGTCCCCAAGATCCATCTTGCATTCACCGAGCTGATGGTACTCTATGTCTGCAGTAAGCTCACCATGCAACACCGGAAAGTATCGGTAGCGCAACAGGTCGCTCATGATTTTCTCGAGGGTATCATCCTCAAATGTTATCGGCCCATAGACCCTCAACTTTGTACCCGAAATATATATGGGTCTGAAAAAGGGAAATCCGATAATGTGATCCCAATGGGTATGCGTTATGAATATATCTGTGGTTATGGGGCCGTTTTGAAGATCAGACCACACCAGGTGATTTCCCAGTGGGTGAATACCGGTCCCGGCATCTATGATGATGAGTCTGCTTTTTTCGCCGAACCGGAGTTCCAAACATGGAGTGTTGCCTCCGAAAATCACTGTCTTAGGTCCGGGGCATGCGATAGAACCACGTACACCCCAGAAACGAAGCTTCATACTGTCCTCCTTATCCGGCAACTTTAAGAAATATTTGGGCTTTTTCTATCTCTTGGGCCACTTCACCGTTAAACTCACCGATATCAATAATGGATAAATCCCCGTTAGTCCCGAGATACCGTATGACCTCAGGCCAAATGTCTTTCAAATAATGGTTTCCGGAGAAGCCAATTTCAGAGCTATTTGCAAAATAGTCCGATAAAATGACGGTAAAAAGAATATCATTCTGAACGCCTTGATATGTTTCGGGGTCGTGATGATAGGTTACGGCATCTGAAATTTCCGCCCCCAGTTTCCACTTTTCTGCAATAAGATGCCCTACGTGGGTATGATCAATTCCCAGTAATTGTTTTTCAGAAATATAGAGGGGCTGAGGCTCTTTTCCCTGCAACTCTATTATGCGAATGTATTCATCTGAAAATCTACTGTTCAGGGGAATTTTCCCAATGTCATGCAAAAGCCCGGCGATGAAGTATCCCTCCAGGAGCTTGTTATTAACGTTGCGTTTTTTGGCAATCAGTTTGGCAATAACGCCGACACCAAGAGAATGTTTCCAGAACATATCCATATTCAGCGCACGAAAGTCTTTGCGCGTCCCAAAGGCGCTCAACACTGTAGCGCCGAGAACAAGATTTTTGACTGTATTCATTCCCAGCATTATGACTGCCCGCGCCAGAGAGATAATTTCACGAGAGAAACCAAAATAGGCGGAGTTGATAAGTTGCATAACCTTCCCCGTCAGCACAGGGTCTAGACTGATGATCCTGGTGAGGTCTGTCGGCGATGTGTTTGAATCACCGCAGATTTCCATGACTTTGTTCACAGTTGCGGGAAAAGGAGGCAACTGTCTGATATAGTGATCCAGTACTCTTAATCTATTATGATATTCCAAGTGTCGACCATTATCCGTTATCGTTAGTTTTGTGATGACACTTACTTTTTCTCGATGGGATGTTTAATAAAAGCAAGTCAAGGATTTATCTAATCAGTTTATCGGCATCCTGATCAAAAACTTGAACCATTTCTATCTGTTTCGCTTTTAAAAAAACCAGTCTGATATGTATCTATAGATCCAACCCTAATCCGAGTCAATGTCATCACAATCGGATTTAAAGCAATGGACATTCGGCCCTATCTGATGAGAGCTGTCATCTCAAAGATCTTGCGAAAACAATTTCTATCCAACCCTATTATCTGGCCACCCGGGCAACGTCTGTATTAAATTCTGGGTGGCGTTACTTAAAAAGTAGTTTTTCTTAAACTGTTCGATTCCAAGAGATATATTGATTTTTGGGAGACACAATATATAGTAACTTATTCTAATAGAATACAATATATTCTAATTCAATAAAATTATATATAAATTATATATAATTTTACTTGACATTAACAAATTACAAGTTTATGATATAACTAATAATTATTTCAAATTAAACTCTACAGAAAATTTTATTAAATGAGCAAAAATTGCCTAAAAAAAATTCGAGAATCTCTTATGATGAGCAAGGCCGAGCTTTCCAGAAAAGCTGGGATATCTCCCATTACAATCACACGGATTGAAAATGGGATGCCATGCAGGATGGAAACAAAGCGAAAGATAATTTTAGCGTTAGGATATAAAATTTCTGATAAAAACAAGGTATTTTTTGAATAAAACCAAGGCGAAACCATGTTCTCGGCTGCATGATGTTATATAGGGTGGGTAGAATAATCAACCGAAAAAACCCTCAGACGACAAAGGCAGAGTCCATAGACTCTGCCTTTAGTTTTTTTAATTTACTCACCCTGCATTCTGAACAGTTATTCGGCCACGAAAAAGGTTTTGATATCTCTCTTAAAAATTGAGCTCCCCTAGTAAATTTTCCCGCATTTCACCGGAACTCAAGGACTTACCAAAAGAGACTGGCCCGGATAAATAGCATCTCCGTCGCCCAGTTTATTAAGAAGACGCATTTTTTTTACCGTCAAACCATATTGGCGTCCGATTTTGTACAATGTTTCACCCGGTTTAACGATGTGATAGCGATTTCCGTCGGTTTTCTTGGATACTTTTGCGGTTTTTGAGGATTTAGCTTTCTGAATCCGGAGGTCGGCCATCTGTTTTTGAAGACGGTCAACGTTTTTCACGATTTGATTCATTCTTGACGTCAACGCTGCTTCAGACCGATTAAAGCGCGCCTTGAACCGTTCAATAGTTTGGGCCTGTTCCCAAATTTGTGCCACCTTTTCATCAACTGGATCCATATTAACAACCGTTTCTTCAAAGTTCTTTACACGGTTCTCTAAAACGCCAATTCGGTTTTCAAGTTCGGCGCTTCGGTTTCTGGCAAACAATAGAATCAACAGAATTATCAGAATCAAAAAACCCATACCGAACCTTGCTAACGGATTCTTTTCAGACATTTTAGGGGTGTTAGCCCCAAATTTTGCCTTCTTGTCCTTTTTCCAGATAGAATATTGTTCGTTATACTTATTCTCTTGTGGATCTGAATTAAATGTATCCATCCTGTCGGCGTCTTTTTGTTTCATAGCAGAACCTTTAAAATCGTGTTTATTTATCCCCTTTTTGTATGTTTGGAAAATTCATATCAGATTTTTTACTCAATTTAAAGAATCGTTTCAAAAAACAAAAAAATGGTTGCGAAATCCTTAAAAAATTAAATGAACCGTAGAGGTTGCATCTTCAACAGTCAATCTATTTTAGAAAGTGAATTTGATTGTCACTATATCACATTGTCTTACCCATAGAATTTTATTGACAAACTTTTTAATTCCTTATAGTTAAACAATTTAATTTTTTAATGGTAACGAAATTATTTCTTCCAAAGGTATTCCACCAAAATTGTTCTTTCTATAGGAGGATCGAACGATGGCCAATGATGTAATCGGATCGGTTCTGGTTTTAGGGGGCGGGATTGCCGGAATGCAATCTGCCCTGGATCTTGCCAACGCGGGATATTATGTCTATCTCGTTGAAAAATCACCGTCCATTGGCGGAGTGATGGCCCAACTGGACAAAACGTTCCCCACCAATGATTGTGCCATGTGAATTATCTCACCTAAACTGGTCGAGGTCGGCCGGCACCTAAACATTGAAATTATCACATACGCAGATCTGGAATCTGTTGAAGGATCTGCCGGAAACTTCAGGGTAAAGGTTAAAAAACGTGCTCGCAGTATCAACATGGATCTATGCACAGGCTGTGGCAATTGTGTTGAAAACTGCCCCGTAACGAACATACCAATGCCTGAAAATCAATCTAAGTCATTATAATATCGTTGTATCGATTTCATCTTGTTGTATCAGGAGGGTAAGCATATGAGCGATCCAGCTTTGGCGGAAAGCATCGAAACAGCGGAAATAGATTATATGGAGCTCGATAGAATTATTGAGGAAGATTTTAACAATGACAAAGAAAATCTGATTATGATGCTTCAGGAAATTCAGAGGCATTACAACTATCTTCCAATACCGGCTTTAACATATCTTTCCACCAGCATCGGCGTTCCGCTCAGCCAAATTTACGGCGTTGCCACGTTCTACAGTACGTTCAGTCTTGAACCGAGAGGCAGGAATATTATTTCGATCTGCCTCGGCACGGCGTGCCATGTCAGAGGTGGTGAAAAAATACGCGAAAAGCTTGAAGAATCTTTGAGTATAGAGGATGGCGAAACCACAGAGGATATGCGGTTTACCCTTGAATCGGTACGCTGTATCGGCTGTTGCAGTTTAGGGCCCGTGATTAAGATTAA
>JBFESJ010000141.1:0-9720 GCA_041548585.1 Desulfobacterales bacterium
ACTACATATTAATAATCAGCATCTATTTGATTCCGAGGACTGGATCAAAAAAGCCATTGAAGCAGATAAAAGAAATGGCATGATGTTTCATTTAGGAAAGAATTATGCGCTTTACTCTGCCCTATTTAAACGAAAAGGTGATATTTCAAGAGCGAGAGAAAACCTGATTAAAGCAATAGAAATCTTCAAAGAATGCGGTGCTGATGGATGGGTAGAGAAATATGAGACGGAACTGGTTTAACTTCCATGAGATCAAAAATTTCATTGCAACCAAATTCCCGATATATTGTGCTTTGAGTGATTCCCACGAAATTGCATGTTACTGCAATTGATCAAAGCTCGATATAATTTCAGAAACATTGATCTCGTTTTCGCAATAGGGCAAATCCTTTTTGGAAGGTTTGCCTTTTTTTGTATTTTTGTAACAAATACGATATGTGCAATTATTATAGACTTGCTTCAGGTTGCTGTTTTGGTAAGCTATTGCAAAAGATAATATAGATTCCTTAACAAAAATGTAATATTGCAATTGCGTCTTGTGCGTCACTTTTTGTACACTTACCGAAACATTTCAACAGTAAGGAAGTGTTTATTCTAACGTTGAACCCATTGTTTTTATATTGAAATCTGTTCTTTCTTTACGATCCTTTAACCACGAGGTTTGTCCGCCGCTGGCGTGATTACACGGTTTTAAAAAAACATTATCCATGGAGCGATTTAACAAATAAAAACACCCCGACCCCTGAATTATATAATATTTGAATTTATTGCTATAATTTTGAATTCTAAATTCTATTGATACTTCTGTTTAATAATGAAAAAAGAAATCAAACATCGCAAATACAATGCAACCCTCAATGACTACTTGAGAGAGGTCATTTGCGTTTGCCCAAAGTGTGATGGACCGGCTAAAATTACTGCAGATTCAAAATATGCCTTACCTTGGAGGCCATACGATGTGAAGCTTATTTGTTTAAAATGCCCACACAGAGAAACATGGCCATCTCAAAAATGGAAAAGTGATTTTGTTCATTACAATCCTTCAAATGGTTACGAACCATATTTTGGCTACCAGCTCTATTTTCAAGAACCTGTGGGTCAACACAATCTGGCAATTTTCAGTAAAAAGCATTTCGCCGACTTGACCGAATACATTGAGGCAAAAAATAAACCATCCCCGGAAAATAGAAAGTGGTCCATGGTAAACCGTCTGCCGAAATGGGTAAAGCTATCAAAAAACAGGGCTGCGGTACTCAGGGCACTCAACCGAATCAAAACAAAAATAGAAAAACTGGCTTGAAAATTGAATCAACATGATGTTTATTAAGGCGCCCCACTGATGAACGCGTTATGTTTACTCGTTGAGGTATTAAATAGAAGTCCATATTAATGCTGGGTTTGAGGAAAATAATGAAAGTATTTTTATTTATATTATTTTTATTTTTTGGTTCTTCAGCCTACGGATCAGAAAATATCGACATACTTAAAGCGCTGTCACGCATTGGTGAAACCAAGATTCCACAAAATGGCCTTCACTGTGAAATTAACGGGACAAATTATCTGGGTCTATACAACGATGTTACCGTTGGCGATGTATTGGCTAATTTTATTGACCATACACTTTCGAAGAGTTCCGCAAAAAAGCATTCATTTAAATGTGACGGAAAAGGGATGGTAGACTGTATACTTCAATATGGTGAAAAAGAAAATTTAAAACACCCGGGCTGGGATATCATTTTAAAGTTCCAGTATAATGAAAAAAACGGTTGTGTTGTTCCAGGCAGTCTGAAATGTATTCAAGTCCCTTAAAAAGCCAAAAACGAAAGAACCTGCGTTAGGCAGACTCGTTATGGATGAAATCCAATTTATCGAAAATATTGATGCTTCATTCCCTTATGATGAAGAGAAATGGATGGATTTGATAATAAAAGGAGGGAAAATCTCGGACAACGCATCATTTATGGTTTTACACGAAATTTGTCGGGCGCCAAAAGGAGTTTCGGCTGAACTTCGATTAAACATGCTTTATGAATGGGACAAACGATACACGCATCCAATAAAAGACTTGGCCCTGGCGTCTGGAAAGGCAATTATCGAAGGCAGAGATGTTCCGGTTGAAACAGCCATGGATTATTTAATACAAATTTCTAAATATAAAGGTTTATACAATGCCCTGGCCATCGTCTACTTTTCATGTGATGACGTCGACGGCCATGTGGACGATCTTTACGATAAAATAATAAACACTTGGGAAACCGTATAAAACGATGTTTTACAATAACACAAATTAATTATGGCACCACGTTTTAAACAAAATATGTATCAAACCTATGCAAAAGACAAAGGTGCTGAC
Organism: Desulfobacterales bacterium; assembly: GCA_041548585.1. Taxonomy (GTDB): domain Bacteria; phylum Desulfobacterota; class Desulfobacteria; order Desulfobacterales; family UBA11574; genus UBA11574. The sequence continues at coordinate 2,354 of JBFESJ010000141.1, forward strand.
GCACTCATTTGTTTCCCTTTCTCCAATGACGCCATGGGATGGAGTCAATCCAAATTTATTTTTCCTTTCCGCGACAACCTAACAGAATTAATTTCAAAGGCAACAAATCTATATTTGTTAAAATACGAGGGCGAACCCACCAATGCTGATAGCCGGCTTCTTCTTTTTAATTCAGAAGATGACATTATTTTTAGAGACGAATTCTATTCCAAACATACTACTGGATTCTGGGACTGGATCTTTAAAACAAAAAATTATAAAGAATTTATAAAAGAAGAGAAAAAAATTGAACACCTGATCCAAATACAAATGATTACAAGTCATGACCATCCGTGTATAGAAGTATATAGTTCAATACATTCAGAAGATTCGCTTTCAGAACTAATTGAAACCATAGCGATGGAATTAAATATAGATATGCCTAAGAATTCTAAATTGCCATCTATGAAAGATATTATACGTACAAATAGAACATTTGATATAAATCTAACAAATAACTGAGGTAAATTTTAAAGCCTCAAAATTATTGTGATATCGTTTTTAATAATCATTCAAAAATAATGTTATGAAATCTACAATTCACCATACAGTATACGCATCAACAAATGCATGTGTTTGCCCATATTGACTTGCACCCCCGCCGAGCGCATGGAGCTACCTTAGACGAAACTGAAAGCTAAAAAATTGGACGAACAACTCAAAGCCCTCATAGACACAGCATGGGAAAGAATAAAACCACAAGGGAGGAATAAAGACAAGCCTTTTAGTAATGATGCCCCCCGAATTCTTAGAAGACGAAATCTTCCAACAATTCCGATGTTACCGGCTCGTTAACACGGATATGCAAATATGTCTTCCGGTCAGAAAGAAAGATTTCGTATTTCATAATCAACTCCCACTAAATAGTTTTATGCGACCTAAAAATATACCCGAACACGTACATTTATGGACGCGTAAAGGTTAATCTGGGTTAAGTAGCTAAAAAAGTATGATAAACAATATTAACAAATAATCAAAAAGTAAATGGCAGATAACTATAAGCTTATTATAAGTCAAAAACTTATATTATATGAGGGTCCAAAGGAGGGATCTTAGGTTTGTTTTTGTATTTCTCAAACCCAGTTTTTTCTAATATTATTACGGTGAAAATAAACTTGATTTGACAGAATCGAAACCCGAGTCACGAATTCAGTTGACAGATTGTTATCTCTTGATATCTAAAAACACAACTTCACGGCTTTTAGCCAACGTCAAGATACATAGCAGACATCAAAGGTGGCTTTTGACAATTTTTTTTCGCCTCTGATATCTGAATTATTTTGTTCACCATAATCAAGAAAATGAAAGATGAAAAAGGCTACTTTGACAATAGGATTATTTGTGAGTATGTTCTGGGCGTTGCAGGCTTATGCAGGAGGTCTATTCAAAGAAGGCATGACCGAATGGGCATTTAGCGTGGGCTATGGTAGAAACTTCCACCTCAAAGGAAAGCACCCAAATGTAAATGAAGATATCAAGTTTGTGCCCTTTCTTGTATCTTGGAATAAGGTATTTAAGGAACTTACCAGTGATGCAGGCTTAGAGTATGCTGTGGAAGGTATTATCAGTTATGCAAGGCAGGAAAGTGAAGACATCTACTTGGCAGGCTTAACGCCTTTACTTATCTATAACTTTAAAAACTACGAAAAATTGACTCCCTATGTTGATGCCGGGGTCGGTGTTGTTGTGACAAACCTTTACCCTAAAGGCTTTGGAGGGGATTGGGGTTTTACTCCCCAAGTAGGCGTCGGGTTTCGTTACGCTGTAAATGACGACCAATTCATAAGGTTCTCCTATCGGTACCATCATATTTCCAATGCCGGCTTTAAAGTCCCTAACAAAAGCATCGATTCCAATTACTTTTTTATCGGCTATTCATTTGTTCGATGATGTGGGGATTCCAAACTTCCATTCCTTGTAAACTTTAGTTCAGATTTATGGTGTTCATAATATTATGCAACTCATCATTATAAAAAGTACAAATATCTTGCCATGAGCACAGGTTCAAGCATCTCTATTTCAAGTACATATATCCTAATTTCTTGCAAAATTGCAAAAAAAGCAAATCCCCGAAAAAAGGATTTGCCCTATTGAAAAACGATATCACAAAAATTTTGAAGCTCTGATATTTACGCTATCATTGCAGTTATCGACAATTAATGCTCTTTCGCGATAAGTTGGAGTAATCACTGCTTGAAAAACAGTGTTAGATTTATTAGATATCTCAGTTTGACCAATTTGTGTGGTCATGGCAAGAGTACCAGATATAACACGGTTTTAGAAAGCCAAATTCTTTCAAGTAGCCACTATATACCACTTCCCTTTGACAGATCCGGTCAAAGTGCCAGGGGGCCATGCGGGTAGTTTCCTTCATAGAACATGAGGATATAATCAAAAAGATCCTCAATCACTTGGGCTTTTAGGAGATAAAGCGAAAGCCGCGCCCGACAACCAACGCACCGCCTATCGATGTGTTTCCAGTATGCGATGCGTAGCCGTATCTCTGCACGGATGATTACATCAGGGATGCGGATTACCCTGCAGAGGCTTATTTTTAAAAACCACACTCGGGCAGTCAGGCTTCCTATGCCTAACATCCTCTATTTTCAACCGATTTGGAACTAAATGCCGTCTTGACAATACGACCGGTATCTGTTATCAAAATCCCTGTAGTCGGTCCTTACTACATATTTGTATTCATCATGTTATGGCACACAACTTTAAATATTCTCTTGTTCCGCTCTTGAAAAGGGAATTCTTATCATCTCATCTAAAAGACACAGAAAGTATTTTTACTGCCGGCAATTTGATAACAAATTATATTTTTGTCACTTCGTTGTCCTTGATTGTTTTTCATATATACTTTATCATTTTTAAAAATGAGTTTTAGTCAGGTAGCAGTACTGCTTCACCGTTTTTAAACTATCAGCATAACTTATATTGGGAGGTCGCAGTGATTAATCCTGATATTTCAATTTTTGAAAGCCCCTGTAGAGCTTTGTCTCTATGGGGGCTTTTTTGTTATGTGGACAAGGTGTAAATGACAAAACCAAATTATCAAGACGGAAGCTTTACACATGCGCAATTTGAGGATGGTGAAGATTTTTTATTTTAGATCAGTGGATACGAAAATTTTATTTTAGAATATCATTATTCCCTGTCTTTAAAGGTCCAACTCATGCGGTGGGAATCGTGGAAAAACATATTGTAAGAAAGGGAGAGTCAGTAATCAGCCTAAGCAAACGGTACGGGATTCCTGTGGACAAGATCTGGGATCATCCTGATAACAGTGCTCTGCGCCAGAGTGGCCGAAAGCCAGCTATTCTCTATGAGGGAGATGAACTGACCATCCCGGATCTGGAAACCCGTGAAGAGTCCTGTGTCACCGAAGTGCGCCATCGGTTCCGGTGTTTGGTTCCCTCGGTTCAGCTAAAGGTACGTTTCCTTCAACAGGGTTCACCGCGCGCGGACGAACCATACGTGCTCAATGTAGACGGCGAACTCTCCCGTGGCAATTTAAACAGCGACGGCTGGCTTCAGGTTCACGTGCCGGCTGATACCCGAAAGGCAATAATCCGATTGGGTGAAGAAGAGAGAAACGAAAAATATCTTCTTAAGATCGGTCGCCTTGATCCAGTTTCCGAAATATGCGGAGTTCAACAGCGCCTTAACAATATGGGCTACTACTGCGGTGGCAATGACGGGCGACTACGAGGGGATATGGTCAGATCGGCTGTCAAACGCTTTCAGGCAGCTTATGGCTTGGAAGAAACAGGGGAACTCGATGAACAGACCAAGGAACGCCTGAGCAGGGAACATGGAAGCTGATCATAAAAAGAGAGAAAAGAGGAATCAGGTGAATAACCTGAGAATGTTATGACCGACGAAGAGCCTGACCCAATAGACCAGTATGAAGATTCCGATCTGCTTGTCTGGATCGTTCCCGGCCGCCGGGCTGTTGTTAGGGACGATGTTGCCTATGAGCGTGTTATCGAGGCATGGATCAACCGGCTCTATACCCACCGCGTCCGTCTCTCTTCCTGGTATTTCCCCCATCTGACCGGAGGGGCATCAGATCCATTACCCCGCGATACCGTCTTCAGAGGTTACGCCGCATCGATGCAGCATATTTTTGATGGCATCTACTCCGTCTCGGGCTGGCATGAGAGGTTTTTTGCAGAAGAAGAGTCAGACGGCAGCAGCAGGTCCCGGGATCAAGGTACAGAGGTACCTGTTGCAGCCGACGAAGACAACACAGTGGATATAGGCCGCACTTTTTTTGTCCGGCTGTGGAAGGGGCCTCTGCGGATTTTACGTGAAGAAGCAGCCCGGGCTCCAAGGTCCACCGTACAACTGCCGCCACTGAGCCTCGACGAGGATACCCGTGAGGTTGTCAATGCTAATGCCGTTTTTATCATGGGCGACGTCATTGAATTTCCAGTTCACAAGTTTCTTTTGGCCTGCGGCAAGACAGAGTGCGAAAATATCGTTTTCAATGGCGAGGGCAGTTTTTTTCTGGGGACGTCCCTGAAGGAGGGTGACGAGTCGCCACCCACTTCCGTTTCCATCCATGACAACATGGCAGCCATGCGCTTTCAGCTGTTGCTCAACGCGGCGCTTGGCGCTTTCTACAGTCAGAGTCCAGTGTTTGCCGGCAGTGCAGCCTCGTCCGGTCCGCAGGCATCAGGCAGCGGGGGCAGTGTTTACTCCCGCGGACTTGTATACGGAGCCACTCTTCTCGATCCCACCGAACGTGGGCCGAACGACCAGTGGGTGATTTTTACAAACCAATGGGGATACCGCTCAGGAGTGCCGGTTTCAGCTCCTTCAGCGTCTACGGATCCTGTGCCGGCAAATATTCCGACCAGCGGCAGCGCCAACTACTATCCTCCGACTTTGCCGTTTACCTCGGCCTGGAGCTGCAGCCCATGCACCCTTTTTCTCACCTACTTCATATTTAACGAATATGGTTATGGATCCCGCTCGGTAGCCAACGAGTACAGCTCCAATCCCAGCAGCCTGCCGCAGAGCGTCTACGACCGGTATGATGACGATGCGGCGGTCCAACAGTTTCGGCTGGCGCACGATCCGATTAGGGCAATGAATGTGTCTGACGTGTTTGGAGATGTGAACGTAATCGGCTTTAACATCCCTCCGTCAACATCCACCGGTCGCACAGGTGGACACGAAATAGGCATTGTCCGTATCTGGCCTCATGAACGGCTCATGTCGTTACGGGGCGATACACCCACCCAGGGTTTCATAGCCGCCTACAATCCTTTAAATGGCGAAAGTTTCTTTACCAACAGCAACCTGGAAGAACATGGTCAGCTGTATATCTTTGAGGCAAGCGGCTCTCTGGGCGCCCGCAGCGGCGGAGGTCAGAAATGCGGGGCAAATCCCTTTCACTGGGAGGTCATTACCGACAACACGCTTCATGTGCTGTGGGGCCGGGCCGCCCATGACCCGGCAAGCGTTGTCCACAGGCTGCGCATGACGGATAACCCGGGATCAATCTCCAATACGCGGCCGCCGCGCTATATTCGCGAAATGTTCATCAACAAAAACACCGAACCGGTAAGCGGAAGACATTCCCAAGACGCTGAGTTTTATCCTCTTGTCATTTTCCATCCGGTTGCCGGCAGTGGCACATGGCGTTCATCGGCCAGGGCTATACTGAGCGATGCCGGCACTGTCTACGCCGATCGGGCTGTCCCCTTCCCCACCATGAAAGAGGCAGAAGGTGGACGTTTTCCGCAGGCTGCCAATGTGCGCCGTTATGCTGCATGGCATGGCTAGTAATTTTTGACACTTGACCTGTGGATATAGCTTATTAAATTTAACGCATGCATCTTTGTGTTCCCAGGGAACAGTATCGTGGTTTCATGTTGTATAGGAATTGGTTTTCGGAATATGGGTCATTTGCAGTTGAGCGGTAATCCGGACGGGAATATTCCGGCGCGAGTTTTGCTGCCCCCGTTCTATTTTCCGTCACGCCCTGTGGGGAAGGGTCTCTTTCACTACAAGGCCCATACCCTGGAAAATGTGCAAACATATCCCCTCAGAATTGAATTAATATCTAATTATCATTCTTTATCAACTATCAACCCCTCTGGCATGAATATTGGATTATAACAATTCAAATCTTAAAATGAGAGGCCACATCATGTCAGGACTAAAGCTAATGATGTTTGATGAAGGGTTTGATCGTGGAATTAGATGCAGATTTATCAATGAATGGTTCAAGATCGATTCCTATATACCTTACAAAGAAATGCTCATGTCAGAAATTGATAAGATCAGACCAGGTCTTGTTGTGCTTGATCTGGATTTGTATGCAAAGATTGACGGTATCGAAACTTCAAAAAAAATAAGGGCCCAGTTTGATGTTCCGGTGATGTATGTTTAAATTATGATGCTGATAGTTTGATATCACAAGTTCTAAGCCTACTTCAGAGTTTCAGAGATATTGCAGATCACACACGTTTTGAATTGATGAGTTCCTCAAACCAACTCCTTCAAGATATAGACTTGCGAAGTGAATCAACGTGAGATAGAAATTGTTCTTTCGTCACTTCTTTAGTTTCGTCAGAATAAATGGCTTCTAATAAATAGTCTAAATTATGAACAAAACTTCCGTTGCTCCAATCATAAACCTGAACGGCCATACCACCATCTTCTGTTCCAACAAATTTTACAGGACGATTACCAACAATAAAATACCTCGGCAGATCCATTACTACTCCATAGAGTGGGTTATTATAAATTCGAGATCATATACACCTTTTGTTAGATAGGCTCGCAATCTGTTAACCGTATTCAAAGTTATGAACTTGGGCAGATTTCAGCATATGGTTAGAATAATATTTATTATTGGAAGATTTAAAATACTTTACTTAATTTTGGTAAAACTTCATTTTCAAATTTCATTTTTCTTTTTACGCTACTTCCATGTATTGGATGATACCATTCCAGCAAACCAAAACCTCTCAACATTTCATTTTTCAATTCTTCATAATCATCTGTCATTGATTCTAAATCTATTTCTTTGGATAAATCATTAATATTTTGAAAATATTCCCATTGTCCAAAATGACAACCAGCAGTTATCCAATCTAATGATAAGATATAATAAGGGTATGAAATTTGTTTCAATGTCCCGATCCCTTTTTCTTTGTAATCAAGAAATTTAACATATTCATTGAATAAGATTCTGCCGTTGTTATTTTTAATAATTATTATTTCGGCACCAGTAAAAATTTCATATTCTGTTGAAACATATTTCGTTGTTTTGGATAGAAAGACCTTCTTGCGATCAATACATTTAT
>JBFESJ010000142.1:0-9688 GCA_041548585.1 Desulfobacterales bacterium
CCGGCATCAACGATGATAATATCGTCATTTTTTGTTCTGATTTCAAGACAGGTGGTATCACCACCATATTTGATATACTCTTCCCCTGAAACTGGAATGGAGCCTCGCGACCCCCAACATTTGATATGCATCGTCAATCCTTCTTTCCTAAAAAGGTGTGCCAGATACCGTCACATTCCCAATTTCTAATGATTTTTATCCGATTCCGGGATAAATTAAAGTGCACATCTTTAGCCTGACTGCGCAAAAGACCGGACAGGATGAACCACTTTTTATTTAAAAAACCTTGTGAAGCGGTCAGATGTTTCATAACATCGTAGTGGATGTTTGCTATCACAAGATCTGAAGTTGAGTCAATAAAATCCTCTGCTCGTCCCTGAGCAACAAGAATCCTATTTTCCAAACCGTTTAGACGTATATTTCGCAATGCGGTATTTGCGGCTAAAAAATTAAAGTCAACGGCAAGTGCCCGTCGACAACCGAGTAGGGATGCAGCCAGGGCAAGAATTCCTGTTCCTGTTCCGAGATCAAGAGCCGACCCGATGCGATCACGTGAGAATACAATTTCTAGTGCTTCGAGGCAGTCTCGCGTTGTCGTATGCAATCCATTGCCGAAGACAACGCCGGGATCCAGCATAACGGGGAGTTCTTCATGACATACGTTCATTTTCTCCAAATTTTTTTGCCAGGGTGGTACAATATGAAATCGACCGATCTTAAAAGGGGCGATCCGGCCTCCTTGCCATTGGTCATACGTCATATGAAATTCTTCAAGAAGGGCCAGGCCCGTATTCGAACTTAGTATTTTAGCGACTTCATCCGGGGAGGGTTTGGTAAAAAAAAGAAAAGAAAATTCATCTTCCTGCCAGTTGCCGATAAAATTGCTTCCAAATATTTTATTGTCCGGTTTCAATCGGCCATGGAGATAGTAGATATAAAGATCCTTGTAAGGGTTGTCTGTAAATTCTTCCTGGTTTTTGAATCTGTGTATTGCGTTAGTCATTTTCGGGTGAACAATCCATCTACCAGTCCATGGGATCGAGCAATGTATACCCCATCTTTTTTAGTTTTATTTTCAACGGCCCGATATTTTGAGTTAAGAGATATGGAAAAACAGCCCGTTTGCCTTCTTCCCAGTATCTTGAAACCAGAATACTTCCGAATGAAATTTTTTCTTCGGAGATGGCATCAACAATTTTTTTCATTTGCCCGATTTTATCCTCCACAATAAGACACAATAGCGTTCCGGGTTCTTCTAAACCCAGGACATTGATAAATTCGCGTAAAAGATCACGGACGGAAATAATTCCTATCGGTTTTCCTTGATCATCGACAACAGGAAGTGCTCCGAAATGTTTTTTGTGTAATAAAAGCAGAGCGTCTTGAATGGTATCTAAAGGAGAAATGGTAACAGGATCTTTTGTCATGATATCTTTCATTTTAAGCTCTGAAAAACTTTTCCATTCTTTCCGGCTATCTTCATCGGCCAAAGGAGAGGATGGCAATGCGCTTCTAATGTCGCGATCCGTGACGATTCCAACAAGCAGATTATTCTCGTCGACTACGGGAAGGTGCCGAAAATGATGTTTGAACATTTTTTCATGTGCTTGTGAGATATCAGCATTTTTGTCAATGGTGACAACATTTTTAGTCATTACTTTGCTGATAAACATCTTAGCCTCCGATGGTTACAAGTGTTAGCGTAGACGTTTTGTGACAAATTTTTGTGTTTTTTGAAGCAAAACGCTTTATTTTTATTTCCCCTTGCCAGAGATGATTATTTAAAGGGGTAGAAATTTTTTTGTTAAATCGCTTCATGGATGATACTTTTTTTCAAGCCGTACACGCTTTTTTAAAAGATCATCCATTGGACTGATAAATAAGGTTCTCAAATAAAAACGCCCAGACCACTCAAATAGTTAATAGAATTTTGACATGGTTTGCTGCCAGTTCCGGGAGGCGCTTTAGGCAGTAGCCCCCCTCAAGTACGGAAATCACCCTTCCATTTGAGTAAAGTTCGGCCAGGGCAACGATCCTTTCCATTATCCTTGAGTATCCTTGTGTTGTAAGTTTTATGTCAGACATATCGTCGTCAACATGGGCATCAAACCCTGCCGATACGATGATCACTTCAGGACTGAATGCTTCCAAAACCGGAATAAGGTCTCTTTGTATAAGGCCCAAGTATTCTTTGTCTCCATGACCCGGTAAAACCGGGTAATTTCGTGTCGCTCCGACCCCTTCACCGTTGCCGGTTTCAAAAACGCGTCCGGTTCCGGGAAACGCAAATGTCGGATGCTGATGAATGGAGTAATAAAATACATTAGGATCTTCTTCGAAAATGTGCTGGGTACCGTTACCATGGTGGACGTCAAAATCCACGATTCCAACCCTTTGTATGCCCCATTCTGTTTGTAGATATCTGGCGGCTATGGCAACATTATTGAAAAAGCAAAATCCCATGGCCTTGTCATATTCCGCATGGTGTCCAGGGGGTCTAACGGCACAGAAAACATTGTCCAGTTTCCCCGCCATTACCATTCGTGCGGCATCAAGGACACCCCCCACAGCAAGAAGGGCCGTCTCAAAGGTTTCTACGCATATCTGGTTGTCCGGATAGTCAAACATGGAATTGCCCGAGCGGCAGGCAGCTTCAAAGCGTGTAATATATTTTTTTGAATGGACAGTTTCGACCCACTTTAAATCCGCCCGACAGGCCGGGATTAAGGCCAGGTTTGGGAGGAGATCGGCTTCTTTAATCCCTTGATAAATGGCCTTAAGCCTTTCGGGTGTTTCAGGATGGTTGGGCCCTGTATCGTGGAGCAAATATCTTTCATCATACAACAACCCTGTTCTTTTCATTTTTTTCAAAAGGGGCTATGGAATTATTTTATCGAAAATTTCAAATGCAGCCTCAACCGCTTTGTTGTCTTCCGGGATTTCAATGGTTGGACGTCCGTTTAAGTCATATTCATACACGTCATTATCCTCGGGTATGGTTCCGGCGATGTCCAGACCATTTTCTTTAATAATATTTAAAGCCGTGTCAGACGGAGCTTCTTTAACCTGGTTGATGATAAGGTAGCTTTTGGAGACACCGATGTTAAGACCTTTTGCCAGATCATTAATTCGAATGGCCGCCTGGAGCGCGCGACGGGACGTGTCCGAAATGATGAGCAGGATGTCGACGTTATTTGTGGTCAAGCGGCTAATATGCTCCATTCCAGCTTCATTATCCATAACGATATACGGATAGTTGCCGGTCAGTTTTTCAAGAAATCCTGTCAGAAGGGTATTTGCGGCACAATAGCATCCCGGACCTTCAGGCTGTCCCATAACAACAAGATCGAATCCATCGTCCTCCACAACCGCCTGCTGCAGCTTCATGGACATAAAAACGTCCTTTGTCATTCCACTGGGTACGATTCCTTTTTTCATTTCCTCACGGGCGTTGCCAAGGGTATCTGTGACCTCAAGGCCACAGACTTCATTGAGGTTTGCGTTACTATCTGCATCCACTGCAAGGATGGGCGTCTTATCCATCTTTACCAGGTACTTGATCAGCATCCCTGCAACGGTTGTTTTCCCGGTGCCTCCTTTTCCTGCAAGTGCGATTGAAAACGGCATAGTATCTCATTTCCTTTCTAAAAACTTTTAATGTTGATACAATCGAAAAAATTCGAATGTATAATGATTAATATTTTTATCATAACAATTTTTGTGTAATTATTCCAGTTGAAAGGTTCCGTCAAGCCCCTTTTATGCTTGTGGCATTTAGGACATCGACGGATTGGCGGCCGCTGTTACATCTCAAACTCCTTGCAATAGGACAGAGCATATGTTAAATTTCAATAAAAATAAAACTTTTAAGGAGATCGAAGCTAAATGGATTTTGAGCTGACAAAATCACAAAAAGAGATTCAGAAAGCTGCCAGGGACTTTGCCAAAGGTGAGTTTGACAAAGATCTCGCCCTTGACCTGGACAGGAAACACGAGTTCCCGGAAAAGATCTGGAAAAAAGCCGCTGATCTGGGATTCATCGGCATCCACTTTCCGGAACACTATTCCGGACAGGGGCTCGGTGTTCTGGAGAACATCCTTGTTGCCGAAGAGTTTTGCAGCAGGGATTCCACCATCGGCAGTGCGGTTATACTTGCCAATTTTGCATCTGAATGCGTTCTGCGTTTTGGCAGTGACGCGCTTAAAGAAAAATTTCTACCGCCCGTCGCAGAGGGTAAAATACTTTCTGCAGGAGCTTTTACGGAACCCGATCATGGTTCCGATATTACGGTAATGGATACAACAGCGCAAAAGGATGGGGACGAATATGTCATAAACGGTTCAAAAATATTCATTACCAATGGTGAGATTGCCGGATATTTCTGTGTTCTCTGCCAGACCGATCCGGACATCAAACCGACCTACCGTGGAATAAGCTTAATTTTGGTGGAGGCGGACCGAAACGGTGTTTCTGCTACGGATGTGGGTGAGAAAATGGGGATCCACATGATGTCCACGGCAGAGGTAAACTTTAAAGATGTCCGTGTTCCAGCATCAAATCTTATTGGCGAAGAAGGAAAAGGCTTCTATCATGTCCTTGAATTTTTTGATGAAAGCAGGATTTTGGTTGCTGCTCAAGCACTCGGAACAGCCCAGGGCGCTTTTGATCGTGCATTGGCCTATGTAAAACAGAGGGAGCAGTTCGGCAAAAAGATTGCGCAGTTCCAGGTCACCCAACACAAATTGGCCGATATGGCCACCAAAATTGAACTTGCCAGGTTAATCACCTACAAGGCTGCCTGGAACTTTGATCAGGGCCGTATTGATCCAAAACTGACATCCATGGCAAAGATGTATGCAGCCCGGACTGCGGTTGAAGTTGCCGATGAAGCCATCCAGTTGCTTGGAGGATATGGATATATGGCAGAGTATGAAGTCGAGCGCTTTTACCGTGACGCCAAGATTACAGAAATTTATGAAGGTACCAAGGAGATCCAGAAAAACACCATTGCCAGTGCTGTTATCGGAAAACTGAAGTAACATCTTGAAAAAAGGGGGAGTTTATGTTGAATATAATCAAAAAATCCATGTTGACCGGTATTGGATTGGCCCTTATCGCAAAGGATGAGGTCGAAGACCTGGCCAAAGAACTTGTCAATAAGGGCAAGATGTCTGAAAATGAAGGAACGAAATTCCTGGAAGAACTTCAGAAACGGTATGATGAGACACAAAAAAAACTGGAAGAAAAGGTTCAGCGAGCAGTTAAAGATTTTATGAAAAAAGCTGATGTTGTTACTGGAGACGAGTTGAAGGGGTTAAAAAAGGAAATAAGAGAGCTGAAAAAAGCAATTGGCGGGGGAGGGGATGCACCCAAGTGAGGTCAGACCCGTTGGCTCGAATCCTGTCAACCCATATAGCGATTGGCCGGATTACCGGATAAATCTACCAACCTGCTTAACAGGCCAGCTCCGATACATGGGGATTTTCGCTCTGCTTTAACAGGGTGAACCTTGTGTCGTCAAAGTTCAGCGGTTCATACCGAACTTTTTGCCATCCGGAGCACAACAATTACAAATAAGAGGCTAAGTATAAACTACATTCTTCCCAAATGCTGAGTATAAGAAAAATCGGTGTCGTAGGCCGAACCTACCGAAATCTTAACCGATACCGTCAGATACTGGCCATTCTTTTTAAGTATGGTTTTGGCGATCTGATAGAACTTCTGAAGATCGATCAGTACATCGAAGTCGGACTTCAGCTCATTTCAAAAGATCGGCGCAACCGTCTCGAGAAACTTTCAAGGGCTGAACGGGTGAGAATGGCCTTTGAAGAACTCGGCCCCACCTATGTGAAACTCGGTCAGGTTCTCTCCACCCGTCCTGATCTCATTCCAGTTGATTTTACACGAGAACTTTCCAAACTCCAGGATAAGGTTCCTCCCTTTTCTTTCGATGCAGCGAAAATGACCATTGAAGCGGAGTTCAGCAAACCACTTGAAGAGCTTTTTGCTTTTTTTGACGAAACACCTTTTGCCTCTGCGTCCATCGGGCAGGTTCACAGGGCCACATTGGAAGATGGTGAGATGGTGGCGGTAAAGGTTCAGCGGCCCGGCATCAAAAAGGTCATAGAGGTCGATCTTGAGATCATGCTTCATCTGGCAACGCTGGTGGAGCGTAACATAAAAGAGATGGCCCTGTATCGACCGGTTAAAATTGTAGAAGAATTTGCCAGGACCCTCGAACGTGAAATTGACTACACCATTGAAGCGACCAGCATGGAACGATTTGCCCGACACTTCTTGGACGATCCCGCCATTTATATTCCAAAGGTTTTCAGAGACATGTCGACCGAGCGTGTTCTTACCATGGAACTGGTGGACGGTATTAAAGTGTCTGAAACCGACAGACTTGAAGCGGCCGAACTCAACAGGAAGACGATTACTGCCCGTGGGGCCGATTTTTATCTAAAGCAGGTGTTTGATTTCGGGTTCTTTCATGCGGACCCTCATCCCGGAAATATTTTTATACTTCCCGAAAATGTAATCTGTCTCATCGATTTCGGTATGACCGGCGCAGTGAATCGTCAGACCAGAGAAGATTTTGTCGATTTGATAGACAGCGTCATCCAGCGACAAGAAGCAAGAGCGACCCAGGTGCTTTTGAAACTCACCCACTGGGAAGAAGAGCCTCATGTCCGACAGCTTGAGAAGGATGTTTCAGACTTTATGGGGCAGCACCTTCATAAACCTTTGAAAGATATTGAGATCGGCAAGCTCTTAAATAATTTACTTGAGCTGGCGTCCCGCCATCGTCTTATGATTGCACCGGATATCTTCCTTATGATGAAGACGTTGACGATGGTGGAAGGGGTTGGATTGGCGCTCAATCCGGATTTTGACATGATCGCACAAGCTGCACCGTTCATAAAACGAGTAAAACTTGCACGGTTCTATCCCGGAAGGCTTGCGGATGATATGATCCAGGTCGGATTGCAGATGTTGCAATTCGCCCAGCAGTTTCCTAAAGATATGCTCGAGATTACCCGGTTGGTCCGGCAGCAGAAACTGTCTTTAAAAATGGAGCATAAGGGGCTTGAAACCATGCTGGCGACCCATGACAGGGTCAGCAACAGAATATCATTTTCAATCATCATTGCTGCGCTGATCATCGGCTCCGCACTTATCGTAATTTCCGAAATTCCGCCCCTTTTTTACGGGATATCCCTGATCGGAATTGTTTTGTTTTCAACCGCTGCAATCATGGGAATCTGGCTTCTTATTGCTATTTTAAAAAAAGGACGATTATAGCACCGTATATCCCGGCCCTTCCCCCCCTTCCGGGCATGCCCAGGTTATATTTTCATAAGGGTCTTTTATATCACACGTTTTGCAATGTAGACAATTGGATGGATTCAGCTTGAGTCGACGTGTTGATGTCTTTGGGTCGGTTTCGATTTCGTAGACATCGCCCGGGCAGAATCTTGTGCATGGAGACTTATGGGTTTCAAAACATTCGTTGACGCAAAGGTCTTTGTCGTGAACGATAATGTGACTCGGCTGATCTTCCCTGTGCATGGTTTTGGATAGATAAACGCCGGTGAGTTTGTCTACAAACAAAACGCCGTCCAGCGTCTTCTTGTCAGGCGTCGGACGAACATCCGCATCGCTCTCTTTTGCAGGTTTTAATGTTTTGAAATCTGGTTGAATCGGCATATTATCGACAAAACCCCGCCCCTTGGTAATATATTGAGCGCCGATGTGAATCCACTTAATCGGGCCCTTTTTTGAAAAGGCCTGTGAGAAATTTCTGGCCCCATAAATCTCCGTGTTTGCCCAGCTTTTTTCAAATAAATCCTGATAGATATCTAGGGCGTCACATGTAAAATCATGCGTCTCAAGGGCGTTTATAATCGCTTCTGCCGCCAGCATACCCGACTTCATGGATAGATGCACTCCCTTTAGACCCGGCGTATTTTGCATTGCTGCGCAGCCACCCACAAAAACACCCCCGTCAACGGCAAGTCTTGGAATGGTAAAATAGCCGCCGCTGGAAACGGTTCTCGCGCCCTGTTCCAGAACTTTCCCGTTTTTAATGATGTCTGCCACAAAAGGGTGTTGTTTGTATTTTATGAATTCGTCATATAGATCCAGCATGGGATTCTGGTAGCTGAGTCCCACAAGAAAGCCGATAGCCACCTTATTGTCTTTAATTTCGTAAATAAAACCGCCGCCCGGTATGTCCAGGCCGAGGGGATATCCGAGGGTGTGAATGTCGTTGGCCTTGCTGGACGTAAAGTAATTATTTTCAGGAAGCTGGATCACTTCTTTGATACCGGATTCAAATACCTGGGGCATTTTTCCGGAGAAAAGATTCAGTTTTTGTGAGACATCCTTTGTGAGACTTCCCCTTGCGCCTTCGCCGAATACCGTAACCTTGGCCATCAAATCAATCCCCGGCTCAAAATTACCCTTGGGACGTCCATCCTTATCAAGGCCTTTATCGCCGGTACGGACACCGGTTATGGTCTTTTGATCTTTTGCATAGAGGACTTCTTTACCTGCAAAACCGGGGAAAATATTTACGCCAAGGTCTTCGGCAATTCTACCCAGCCAGCGGGTGAATCTCGAAAGGCTGATAATGAAAAAGCCTTTATTGTGCATATACCTTGGCGTTACCGGAACACGATAGTATTTTTTTCGAGTTAAGAAGTAGAATCCGTCTCCTTTCACGGTTGATTCTATGGGGCACTCTTTTTCCAAATACTTCGGTAACAATTCCTTTAGAGCAACCGGATTCAGGATGGCACCACTCAATGCATGAGATCCTACTTCAGCGCCCTTTTCGATCAGCGCCACTTCCAGAGCCATATTTTTTGCCTTGGCGAGCTGCATGAGCCGAATGGCCCCTGCAAGACTGGCGGGGCCGCCTCCAACAAATAGCACATCAAAATCGATCTTTTCACGCTCAATGTCCATTTCTTTGAACCTCGAATGTTAATAATAAGTTAAAAAGTGTGTTATATTTGATTTTACTTGATCGGCTTAGCCCGAATATTTCATAAAAATTTTAGAGAGACCTTTTTATTAATAATGAAAACAATTTGTTATTTAAAATTTTGCTTCTAGTTGTAAGGTGACAGTATGTACCGAAAAATTTCTTTTTCAATTTCTCAAAAAATTTCACCCTACGGGCGTGTCCGAGACGCCCATTTGTCGCGTTATCAAGGGCTTGCAGTAGTCTACTACGGCTGCGCCCTTGAACGCCTCGCACACGTGAAACATCCGGGTTAGAGCTTTTGTTCACAGGAAACGATTTGGATATAAGCACGTATCATGATATTTTTTTTTTGTAAACCATATCTGCATTACGTGTCTTCTTCGCAGAAGTTACTGAGGCGTATATTCATTACGCTACATCGTCCGGATTTCTTACATCCGGCATGCATCCCTTTTGGATGATTCTAAAGCTTGCTTCCGGCGCCCTGAAAACTCGCCCTCGTTTTCGTTCTTTGGGCGTGACCTCGGGATCTACACAGATCAGGGCGTATTTGTTTTGGGGACATTTGAACCAAAGTTCTTTACAATGGGGAGGGTAAATTCCGGTTTCGCGGGATAAAATTTGAGTTTGATATCGGTGTGGGATAACGTTTAAGTTTTCCAAAAGCCTTGGACGTTGGATTTAAGTGCATC
>JBFESJ010000143.1:0-9688 GCA_041548585.1 Desulfobacterales bacterium
CCACCACCCCTATAGAAACTATCCGGTTTTACAGCTGTGCTTTGGGGCGTGGGTATACGCCGGACCGTGAGAGCGCCGCGAATTCAATTTTGGAACAGGCCCTTTCAGGGTTTAATTTCTTGACATTGATCGAACAGGCTTATCAGGACGGTGTCCGTATCTTCCTTGAGATGGGGCCCCATGCGTCGTGTACGGGAATGATAAAAACGATTCTTAAAGAAAAGCCCCACCTGGCCATTTCCGCGTGTTCCCGGGGCGAAGACGACCTTTTGACGATTCTCAAACTTCTGGGAACATTGGCGGCGGAAAGAGCACCGGTTGACCTTGAAACACTTTACGGCATCCATGCATACGCGCCGGCCGTGGATGAGACCCAAACGCAAACAACGGGTCGTCAACTGAAACTGACTGTGGGCGGGAAAATACCCTCCCCTTCCCTGCCGAAAACAAAGGGCAGCGGTCAGGGGGCAGAAGTCAGAGGTCGGGAGTCAGAGGCCGGAAGCCGGAGATCAGAAGGGAGTCTCCAACATCAAAACCTCATGAACGCCCTGACTGAGAGTGTCCAGGCCACAGCCGACGCCCATCAAGCGTTTCTCGATTTTTCAAATGAGCTCACCCAAAGCTTCGAAAAAACCTTTACAGCACAGACGCGGATTCTTGAGGCCCTGGTTGCAGATAAAAATTTACAAACCCAAGAATTGGGTCTGGCAAGTCGAACACAAAGAAAAACACCCTCGCAAACCGTTGAACCGGCGTTTAACCGGAACATGTGCATGGAATTTGCCATCGGCTCTGTTGCAAAGGTGCTGGGACCGGAGTTTGCGGTTGTCGATACATACAACGTCAGGGTTCGGCTCCCCGATGAACCCCTCATGCTGGTTGATAGAATCATTTCGGTTCAGGGTGAAAAAAAGTCCATGGGCTCCGGACGGGTGGTGACGGAACATGATGTGCATCCGGATGCCTGGTACCTCGACGGCGGCCGGGCGCCGGTGTGCATCTCGGTTGAAGCCGGACAGGCGGACCTGTTTTTATGTTCTTATTTGGGTATCGATCATGCGGTCAAGGGGAAACGAAGTTACCGGCTCCTGGATGCGAAGGTCAAATTCCATCGGGGCCTTCCGGAGCCGGGCGACGTGATCCGTTATGAGATCGAAATTGACCACTTCTCCCGTCAGGGAGAAACCTATCTTTTCTTTTTCAGGTTCGAAGGATATATCGGAGATTCGCATCTCATCAGTATGACCGACGGATGCGCGGGCTTCTTCACTGAAGAAGAGGTGCAAAATTCAGGCGGAATCATCTTGACCCCGGAAGACACCCAACGCCTGCCCGGTCAAAAACCCTCGGACTGGAAAGATTTGGTCCCCATCCATGTTGAACGTTATGACGATGCGGCCCTTGAATCACTGCGGCAAGGTGATCTTTCGGAATGCTTCGGACCCGGCTTTAACGGCATTCATCTTGCCGAATCCCTCAGACTTCCGGACGGAAGAATGAAGCTGATCGACCGGATTTTGAAGCTCGATCCCGAAGGCGGTCGGTACGGACTCGGCCTGATCCGGGCCGAAGCGGATATCCATCCCGATGACTGGTTTCTGACCTGTCATTTCATGGATGACATGGTCATGCCCGGAACGCTGATGTATGAATGCTGTGCCCACACGCTCAGGGTATTTATTCAACGCATGGGGTGGGTGACGACAAAATCCGGCGTTTGCTATGAACCTGTGGTCGGCGTTGAAAGCGTCCTCAAATGCAGAGGTCCGGTAACCCCGGAAACCCAACATGTCTGGTACGACATAGAGATAAAAGAGATCGGTTATGCACCGGAACCGTATGTCATCGCCGATGCGCTGATGGTTGCCGACGGGCATCGTATTGTTTCGTTCAAAGATATGTCCATGAAAATGACCGGCATCACCCGCAATGAAATCGAATCGTTATGGGAAAGGACCGGGGTTGGGGATCAGGGGTCAGGGGTCAGAGATCGGAGGTCGGAGGTCGGAGGTCGGAAGTCAGAATCCAGAAGACGTCAGACGGAAATCGGCATCCGGCGACCGGTTCTCTTTGACAGGGATAAGATACTTTCCTTTGCTGTTGGAAAGCCCTCCGAAGCATTTGGAGAACCTTACGAAATGTTCGACAACGACCGGGTGATTGCCCGGCTCCCCGGCCCGCCCTATTCTTTTTTGGACAGGATTGTAGCCGTGGAACCCGCACCCTGGATCTTAAAGCCGGGTGGATGGATCGAGGCCGAATATGACATACCGCCCGATGCATGGTACTTTCGAGCGGACCGGTCGTCTTCCATGCCTTTTTGCGTCTTGCTCGAGGTGGCGTTGCAGCCATGCGGATGGCTGGCAGCTTATCTGGGATCTGCCCTCAAAAGTGAAAATGATTTAAAATTCAGAAACCTCGGGGGAAATGCCGTATTGCATCACATGATTTATCCCAATGAAAAAACGTTGACCGTGCGCACCCGTATGACAAAAGTATCCGAAGCCGCAGATATGATCATCGAACATTTTGACTTTGTTGTTTCCCAAAACGGTGATATGGTGTACTCGGGTGATACATATTTTGGCTTTTTCTCGAAACAGACGCTGGCCCGGCAGGTCGGCATCCGGAACGCTGAAAAAATGGTATATACCCCTGCTTCGGATGAGCTTCAACACAGCCGCTCCTTTGTGTTTGAAGATGCTGCACCGCTTTCCCCGGACGACACGGATGTAGATCCCGGGCCTTATTTGGCGATGCCGGCGAAAGCCCTTCGCATGATCGACCGGATCGACGCCTTTTTTCCCGACGGCGGCCCTGAAGGCCTCGGTTTTATCCGGGGTGTGAAAACGGTTGACCCCGACGAGTGGTTTTTCAAAGCGCATTTTTTCCAGGATCCTGTTTGTCCGGGTTCCTTGGGGATAGAATCGTTTCTGCAACTCATCAAGTTTGCGGTCATTGATCGATGGGCGCATTTGATGGAAACACACCGCTTTGAGTGGATCATGGACGAACCTCATTCCTGGTCCTATAGAGGACAGGTCATTCCTGAAAATAAACGTATTGACGTTGAAGCCGTCATCACAAAAATGGTTGACACACCGGTGCCGACCGTATACGCAAATGGTTTTTTGAAAGTTGACGGACTCTATATTTACCAAATGGAAAATTTCGGATTGAGATTGATTCCTGTTTGATTTAGACAGGATGATCGGGATATTTGGGATACCAACTTGGGTGCTTCGCCACAATTGGCCTCCAGCCAGTAGGGCTTACGGCCCGGAGGGAATAATGGAGTAATGGAATGATGAGTTTGAAGGATTTTTTGACAATTTAAGCAAGTTATTTCAACGCTTATACCCAACATTCCAACATTCTATTCTTCCATTTTTTTAACAATTGAGATTATAATAACAATAAGTTTACCATCAACCATTTAACGATTTAACAACTCTTTACCATGCTGTATTCCAATGTCTACATCGATTCGTTCGGCTACGAGCTGGCCCCCAATGTCATTACTTCGGATGACCTTGAAAAGCGACTGGCGCCGGTGTATGAAGCCCTTCATTTTCAAAAAGGTCAGTTGGAGGCACTCACCGGAATTCGGGAACGAAGATTCTGGGATCCCGGTTATTCCATGAGCCAAGGGGCCATAAAGGCCGGCCAAAAAGCCATCGATGCGTCCGCTGTTTCCCCTGAACATATCGGCATCCTGATTTACGGAGGGGTTTGCAGGGATAATTTGGAACCTGCGACCGCCTGTGCCGTATCCAACGGTCTTGGTCTTGGCCCAAAAACCCAGATTTACGATGTTTCAAATGCGTGTCTGGGTGTATTAAACGGGATGATTCAGGTGGCAAATGCCATCGAAATCGGCCAGATCGAAGCAGGTCTTGTGGTATCCTGCGAATCTGCAAGACAGATTATCGACCTTACCATTGAACGCCTCCTTGAAACAAAAGACATGGATCATTTCAAAAATACCATTGCCACGCTGACCGGGGGCTCAGGGGCTGTGGCCTTACTGTTAACGGACGGGTCCGTATCCGATACAGGCCATCGTCTTTTGGGCGGCGTTATAAGAAGCGCCGCGGCACATCACAAACTGTGTCGCTGGGGACCGGATACGGGGATACCGGCCAGCGGTCTCCATGTCATGCAAACGGATTCCATTGGTGTTTTACAGCATGGTGTGACCCTTGGTATCGAAACATACAAAGCATTTAAAACAGAACTCTCCTGGCCGGAGGATAAGCCGGACAAGGTCATTTGCCATCAGGTGGGGGCAACCCATCAAAAGAATATCCTCGAATCCATCGGCATTTCAAAGGAAAAGGACTTCACGACCTTTAAGCACTTGGGCAACATCGGTACGGTCTCGCTTCCCATCACGGCGGCCATCGCCAAAGAGCGAGAGTTTCTGGTCAAGAATGATCTCGTCGGTTTTTTCGGCATCGGGAGCGGCCTGAATTGTTTGATGCTGGGGGTGAAGTGGTGAGTAAAAATCCTGGCATAGAGGACCGGACTTTGGTTATTCCCCAGAGGGGATTTGCTTTGTTGAATGTTCGTTTTAGAAAATAGGAAATAGGAATTAGAAAATAGATAACCATAAATGGACGCAAATGCAATTATAAGATGAGAAGGTCGCGGAAAACAGGAAGTTAAGAAGGTTAGAAAATCAGAAGGTCGGAGGCCATAGGACATGCCAACCTTCTTACCTTCCCACCTTCTCAACTTCTTGCTCTTCACCTTCTTGATTTCATATTTTTCAAAATATCTGTGTTCATCCGTGGTTTCCCTTATCCTCTTTTTTCTTTTCTCTTTCCAATTTCTGGTTTATTCGAATTAAATCTTACAATAAACGAAAGGAGGACGCTTTGAAAAAAATAGCATTCCT
Organism: Desulfobacterales bacterium; assembly: GCA_041548585.1. GTDB lineage: Bacteria > Desulfobacterota > Desulfobacteria > Desulfobacterales > UBA11574 > UBA11574. The sequence continues at coordinate 4,901 of JBFESJ010000143.1, forward strand.
TTTCCCTGGCCAGGGTTCACAGTCTGTTGGCATGGGGCTTGATCTTTATCAGGAATATGATGTTGTAAGAGAACTTTTTGATATGGCGGAGGAAATTTCCAAAATAAATATATCAAAACTCTGCTTTAAGGGTCCCATGGGAGATCTTACCCAAACCGTCAATCTCCAGCCGGCAGTCACCGCGATGAATCTGGCCTGTCTAACCGCAATCGAAAAAGAGGGGGTTAGACCCGACATCTGTGCAGGCCACAGCCTCGGTGAATACAGCGCCATACGTGCTTCAGATATTGTCTCCCGGGAAGACACCATCAGGATGGTCTTTAAAAGAGGTGAACTCATGCACCGGGAGGCAAGCAAAAACAAAGGCGCCATGCATGCAATTATCGGACTTCCCATTGATGCAGTGGCGCAAATCGTTGAAAAGGCAAAGGAAGAGGGGGTTGTGGCAGTTGCAAATCACAATGCTGAAAAACAGATTGTGATCACCGGCTCACCGGGTCCTGTTGAAAAGGCCTCTTCATTGGCCGCCTCGCAAGGCGCAAAAGCCATACCGCTGAAAGTCAGCGGTGCGTGGCACAGCGAGTTGATACAGGGCGCCCAAGATGAATTCAAAGACTTTATCGAATCCATACATTTCAACACACCCCAAAGGCCCACGATATTCAATGTCACAGCCGACGTTGAAAGCAACCCCGATGAAATCAAATCGATCATGGCCCGTCAGCTTTGTAGCCCGGTAAAATGGTACGACGCCATGTGTAAGCTCACGGCAGAAAATGTGGAGATCTTTGTCGAGGTGGGGCCGGGGAAAGTCCTTACCGGACTATTAAAAAAGACTTTGCCGAAAGATTATCCATCTCAAACATATAATGTAAACAGCATGAAAGGGCTTGAACGATTTTTGAAAGAAACGACGTAAGTAACTTCTCATTAATTTCTGGGGGCGCCTTCTCCATCGTTTTTCGAGAAGTTGCCGACGCAAGCTCTATAAATCCATTATTCATGTTTTTAAAAAATAGTGAAAAAAACAAATTTATGCTTTACATAATATTTTTCATAATGTATTCTGACAATTTCTTAAAATAAGGTTATACTTTAATTTAAGGTTTGAATCATGAAAAAGAAAGATATTGAATATTTTAAAGAATTTCTAAACAATCGATTAGAAGAGCTGTTAAGTCATGCGGACAATACTGTTTCGGGCATGACGACGCCCAAAGAAAATTTTCCGGATCCAACCGACCGCGCTTCTCTTGAGGCAGACCGTAATTTCATGCTTCGTATCAGGGACAGAGAGAACAAACTGATCAAAAAGATTAAAAAGGCATTAGATCGTATTGACAGCGGTACGTTCGGAATTTGTGAAAAGTGCGGCGAAGACATTTCTGTTAAGCGGCTTAAAGCCAGACCGGTTACCACGCATTGCATTGATTGCAAAACCAAGGAAGAGGCTTTCGAAAAAGCCCTTGGATTATAAATAAGCATGTGAGAATCGATCTTCATATCCATTCAACCGCCTCAGACGGGACGCTTTCGCCGTTAGAAATACTTACCCTGGCTCAAGACCTCAATATCGCGGCAATTTCGATAACAGATCACGATACACTGGAGGGTTCAAAAGACGCCCTTTCATGTGGAATTCCCCCTTCAGTCAAATTTTTAACCGGTGTTGAAATAAGTGCCGACCCACCGCCGTCTTTTTCCTGCCCTGGAAGCTTCCATATTTTAGGGTATGCTGTCGATATCGATAATACTGAGCTGAATCATACACTCTCAATGTTAAAAGACTCCAGAAATAATCGAAACCCCCGTATTCTTAAACTGCTCTCCGGCCTGGGGATTGAAATTGCGTTAGACGAGGTATGGAATTTGGCCGGGGGAAGTCAGATGGGAAGACCCCACATTGCCCAACTCATGGTTAAAAAAGGTTATGCCCAGTCAATCGATGCGGCATTTGACGAATATTTGGGAAACGGCAAGCCGGCTTATGTTGATCGTTTTCGTTTTGAATGTGAACAAACAATAAAAGCCATATTGAATGCAGGGGGAATTCCTGTTCTGGCACATCCATTTCTTCTAAATATTAAAGAAAATGAAGTTCTCGAAGATCTGATAGCCGTGTTAACGGAAATGGGCCTTAGAGGGATAGAGGTCTATTATCCGGAACACACAAAGGATCTTATTGCATATTATACCCGGCTTGCGCGTCACTATAATTTATTGATCACCGGTGGTACCGATTTTCACGGAGATATCAAACCTGAAATAAAAATGGGGTCCGGTACAGGGGACCTTTTTATCCCCTATGTGTTGTATGAAAAACTAATTTCGAGTTTATAAACAGGAATCACCATGACATCACCAGATCTTTCTGAATTTCAGCGAAAACTTTGTTATGAGTTTAAGAATGTCGAATTTCTTACCGAATCCCTCAGGCACAGTTCCTTTGTAAACGAAAACCTAGAATTGGATATTCAGGATAATGAGCGGCTTGAATTTTTAGGAGATGCGGTTCTAAATCTTGTTGTCGGAGACATCCTCATGCAGCGTTATCCAGAGTTAAAAGAAGGCGATTTGTCCAAAATGCGAGCCAATATGGTGAATGAATCTCAACTGGCTTCCATCGCACAAGAAATGGACCTGGGTTCGTATTTGCAACTTGGCAAGGGGGAGATCCAAACTAGAGGATGGGAAAAAAAATCAATCCTGGCAAACACCTTTGAAGCTGTCATTGCAGCCGTTTATCTGGACGGCGGTTTTGATGCGGCACTTAAAATTATTGACAGCCATTTTTCTTTTTTACTCGATTCAGAGGTCATGTCAGCGGCAAATAATGATTATAAAAGCCAGCTTCAAGAGCTCGTACAGATGAAACAACAGAAAATGCCGGTTTACACCGTTATCCATGAAAGTGGCCCGGATCATAATAAAACCTTTCGTGTGAGGCTGAAAGCTGGAGAGATTCAAACGGAAGGCGATGGAAAAAGCAAAAAGGCTGCTGAACAAAATGCGGCCAGAAAAGGCCTGAAACTTTTGAAATCTGATGGTTAATACCGCATCCACCCAGCGCCCTTTCATCATTCCTATTTTTTTACCCCATGCCGGGTGTCCGCACCAATGCGTTTTCTGCAACCAGACATCCATTACCGGCTTTACGCGTGACAGTGTTTCTCCTGAAAAAGTTGAACGGCAGATCCTTAAATTTCTCAAACATAAGGGAAATGGTAGACGGATGGTTCAGGTGGCATTCTACGGTGGGAATTTTTTAGGCCTGGAAAAAGAATATATCGAGCGTCTTTTGAATGTCTCGACAAAATTCGTACAGAACAAGCGCATTGATGCCATTCGATTTTCCACACGGCCGGACACCATAGACCACGATCGGATTGAAATTATAAAAAATTATCCAATTACGACCGTTGAAATCGGCGTGCAGTCCATGGATGATTCGGTGTTGTCCACGGTCAAGCGGGGGCATTCTGCTTCTGACACACAACGGGCAGTGGCGCTGTTAAAAGACCGGAACTATGAAATCGGCCTGCAAATGATGGTGGGGTTGCCGGACGAAGATGAAGCAAGCTCTCTTTTTACCGCAGATAGAATTGGAGAACTCGAACCCGATTTTGTGAGGATCTATCCAACGATCGTCCTTAAAAACAGTCCCCTTGCCAGGTGGTATCGAAATGGTACGTATCGTCCCTGGCCTCTTGAGCGATCCGTTGCTCAAGTAAAAAAGCTATACCTGTTTTTTAAGAAAAGGGGGATTCGGGTCATCCGCATGGGGCTTCAGGCATCTGAAGATCTTGAGAGCGATACTGCGATTTTAGCAGGACCGTATCATCCGGCATTCGGCCACATGGTCCATTCCGAAATCTTTCTGGATATGGCCACAGAAATCCTGGGAAACACGTCGGTTTCCCAGGATACGGCTACCCTAAAGGTTCATCCCAAAAGCATTTCAAAAATGAGGGGTTTGAAAAATAGGAACGTGAGTGCCCTGAAAAGAAGATTTCAACTCCAATCCCTCAAAATTGTCCCGGACGCTTCCCTTGCGGAAGATGCATTGACAGTCTCATCATAGTCCAACCCCATGCTTACGTGTTCACGGGGTTTGCTTCCCCGTGTAACTATATTGGCGGAGTGACTTCGTCATTTCAATGATTTAGCAGTGGGGGAGACCGCGGCTCCCGCATGCTTTTCGCGGAAGAACGCGGAGGGGGCAGGAATGCCACCGCTGCTAAGTCATTGAAATGACCAGACACGTAGACACCGGAGTGAAGCGGGGAAGCAAACCCCGTGAAGCTGAAAAGGATAATTTTTAATCAGTCGATAATGTCGATGATCTTTTTTGAGGTATATTCTCCCACGTCCGCCAGACCGTCTATGGGTAAAAATGAAATGGCGTTGTTTGAATAGAGGCAGGTGACGGAAGCCGGAAAATCCTCATCAGCCTCATAGAAGATATAACACAGGGTAATTTTCGGAAGCGGGTAAACCATAAATGAAAAATCACCGCCGACACCGGGAGGCGCGTTGCAGCCCTTCAGCGTTTCGATGATCCGGCCGGTGGATACCTGGATTTTTTCAACATGCGGCTCCAGGATCTGCTGGGTATGGGTCACAAAAGCAGCGGCATACGGCATGCTGTTGGGAAGATCTTTGAAGGCTTTCAGGGGTTCTACCAAACATGGTTCAGGGTTGGCATTCAACGCATAAAGAGAAATCAATATCCCGATCACACCGGTCTGCTGAACTTCACCCAAGAAGATGCCATCGGATCGAATCTCA
>JBFESJ010000144.1:0-9688 GCA_041548585.1 Desulfobacterales bacterium
AGATTGATTTCTGTTCTTTCTTTACGAGCCGTTGCCACGAGTTCACGCGTTTTAAAAAAAGATTATCCATGAAGCGACTATTTAGAAAACTCCCCGACTCCTCAACTATTTAAATTTGAATTCCCAGCTGCTTGCAGCGCGGGATGAATTCAAATAAAAGTTAAAATCCTTTTCAAAGCGAAAGTGCGGTGGCTCAACCCGGAGGGTTGTGGCAAAATTTCCGAAATACCCCGCAGATTGTTGTAGCTTGGCGGAAATCCCGTTTGCGGGGCTGCGGGGATAGGAATTTTAGCCTTTCGCCAACTGAGCGGCATAGCCGCGTTTCATAAAATCGTTACACGATTTTATTATCCATATCTACGACAATACGGTCTAATCCATCAGACATGCCTTCTCTTTCTCATAACTGTGTAATACCGTCATTGAGAATAAACAAAACCGAGAACGGTCCTAATATATTTATTTCGCGGATATGGGGCATCCTCGAATTTCGCCTGATTGAGGTAATATTACGACGTATATTGCCGTAAAAATTCATTCACACGGGCGATATATGTTCGGGTTTCCTGCGGCAATCTGCCGGGATGCCTTTCTACGTTTCCCATTCCCCAATTATAGGCAGCAAGTGTTAGGTCCACGTTACCATCGTACCTTTTTAGCAGGCCCTTTAAATAACGGGTCCCTCCCATGATATTTTCAACGGGATTGTAGCAATTTTTGACACCCAAATCTTTGGCTGTTTCAGGCATAAGTTGCATCAGTCCCATTGCGCCCTTGGATGAGGTGCTGTCGGCATCAAAATTACTCTCAGCCTTTATAACTGCCCTTATTAATGAAGGATCAACATCATAGATCTTTGAAGCATGCTCAATGATGTCATCAATATTAGGTGTTGATTTGACCCCTGTTGTTTTTTGTGGGTCATGTTCATTTTTTGACACAAATGACGCCTCGTGATTTTCTGTCCCATAAAAATTTGGCCATTCATCATGGAATTTGGGGAAGCCAATGCCCTCATCAAAATTGGAGAGTTCGTGGAACAAATAGTTGTTCATTTGAATTTTTATGGCATCTATGAGTCGCTGCAAATGGTCTTTGTGTAAAGGGAACGCTGTATTGTTAAGGTTTTCTTCGTTTTTGACGTTTTTAATTTTATCTGACAGCAACGCAATAAATCTGACAGAATTTTTGGCCGGGTTTGAATCTGTTTGCGATAAATCCTGTATGTTGCGGCCATGCGCAGAACGGCAGGACTCAATACGCATATCGATATTTAATGGATTTTTCATCTATATATCCTTACATGAACAGCTAATCCCAATTTAATTCAAACTTCGTGCCAATTCAGCAGTAACACGTTAAAAAAAATAAAAAAGCAGAGCATATTTAAACGCCCTGCTTTTTTTGCCTTGATGGCTTGAACCGTCAAAGAAGGCCGTGAGCTAACGATTCAAAAAACAACGTATTATTCGCCCTTCTTCTCCTTAAAAAGTGGATATTTGTGCGTGTATGGACTCTTTGAAAGGACGACCTGAACAGCCTGATACACCTTGGTATTGATGAGAATGGGACCGATAAAGTTTCCGGTCATCTTCTGAGGCATACCTCTGGGAATATTAACAACAATAAATAACTCCAGATAACTGTTATTCCCATCTCCATTCCATGACATCTCCTTTAATGTAGGTTCCAAATCTATTTTATACTCCGGAATAAACAAAAATGGGTTTGTAATGACAAAGGCAAGTTCCGGATCATCAATTGACTGATACCAGAAGAAAGGTGAATTTTCTCGATGCTGAAGTATAAAATATTTCTTTTTGTCCGGAAAACCCAGCATACCAAACGGCATCTTAATAATTTTTTCTTCTTTTATTTGGATCGTTCCGAATCTCGTTGTTTTAATTTTCAATTTTTCTCTCGCTTTGAACCTTTCAAGATTGGGGCGAAGCCCCTTTGAGTTCATTTATTTTTTCAAGAGACCTGAGGACGTGTAAAGGGATGCCGCACGCGAAAGATCTGAGTCATTTATATCTGATGAACTCAAATTTTCTTCTCTGATTCTCTCATATATTTCTTGACGATGAATTTCAACGTGTTTGGGTGCTTCAATTCCAAGCTTAACCTGTACCCCTTTTATTTCAACCAATGTAACCGTAATATCATCGCCAATGATGATCTTTTCACCCAACCTCCGTGTTAGTATAAGCATAGCCCTTCCATGGCATCTATTCGTCTGTTATGTAATTATTTTAGGTAATCTGCCAGAGTCAGTGTCATCACCGTAGATGAAGAGGCCAGAGCAGCCTGATAGGTCAGCTCTGCGGCCTTAAGATTCATGATTGCCTCGGTAATATCTGCGTCCTCAATGCTTGAAAGCCTTTCCGTATTGGAAAATTTCAAATCCTGATATATGTTATCCTTAATTTCCATACGATTCATTTTTGAACCAACATCTGATATTTTGGCTGAAATATCGTCAAAGTGATCATCCAGATTACCCATCGCATCCTCAATACCGCCAACATCATTGGTCTCGAGGGCGGTCTTCAAATTACTCAACGTGTTAAAAATATTTCCAAACACTTCCTCACCGTCACTTCCGACCTCAACGGTGGAATTCCGGCTGATCTTTATTGCAAAGGGGTTTTTGTCACCATTGTAAGTACCATCCTGACCAAATGGTATCGTGTCGGTTTTCGAACCGGCAAAAATATAATTACCCGCCACATCAGTATTTCCTAAAGAGACGATTTCATCCAGCATATTTTGAACGGTTCCCGCCGCCGAAGACCGATCGTCGGGTCCGATTGTTCCATTGGCCATCTGAATACACAACACCTTTGTATCTGAAATGATATTCTGCACACTCTTCAGGGCGCTTTCAGATACTGTGAGCCATGAATTTCCGTAACTGATATTGCGCCCCATCTGCTCAATATTTGTGAGAGTAGACCTGATGTTAAGTGACTGGGTAAGGCCCACAGGATCATCAGAAAGATTGTTGATACGCTTTCCGGTAGTCACAATTTCATTGGTCTTGTTCAGTTCTTCATAGATACTGCCAAGATTATACTTAACCGCATCATAAATGGTTTTATTGGCGACTCGCATTTAAGTTAACTCCTTTTATTTCAATTCAAGCAGTGTATTGAGCATCTCATCGGAAACACCGATAAGCTTGGCTGCCGCTGCATAGGCATGCTGAAATTTTATGAGATTTGTCATCTCCTCATCAAGCGAAACAGCGGATATGCTGTCTCTGATAGTGGTTAGCTCATTTACCATCATCTCACCAAAGGACCTGTCCCTTGAAATGCTTGCAGAGGCGATACCCATTGAACCTACCATAGAATGATAATAGTCTTCAATGGTTGAAAGGATACTCCCTTGTGTATTTCCATTGATCCTGTCGCAGGTCCATTGTGAAATACTCATGGAAGTAGATTGCAAGTCTGTGATCGTCAAGGCGTTATTATTATCACCTGCCGCCATGGTTCCATCACTCCCAACTTGGGCTGCGGCGATGAAGTTCTTATTCAAACCGACAATATCATTAACCTTTATGTCTCCGGAACTTGAACCCGTGAAAAAAGTATTTATGCCAAGCGCTGCCAGCACATTGCTGTTGTCGTCGGAAAAGGCAAATGTATACCCGCTGTCAGCATCGATCTTTAATTTTCCCTCCGTAGTGATGGAAGCGCTTATATTTGCAGCCGCATTGATATCATTACGAAGGGAAGTGAGAGTGGTGCCTCCGGAGTTTGCATCAATAGTGATTATGGTTGCGGCTCCACCAACGACGGCGCCGCTGGAGTCGTACACCCAGAGATTAAAAGTGCCATCGGAAACTCTATCATAGAAGTCGAGGCCGGAATCAATCGTTCCAAGTTCCTCTCCACTGTCCGATACTTCATGGCTTCCTGTGACACTGCTGAATCCTTCCAGTCCCACCCCTTGACTATGCTGCCGATTCACAGACCAGATTACTTCTCTTGCCAGGGCATCAAGGTCCAATTTATACTTGGCAACAATCTCGTCTCGCATGTCAAGCCATCCGCCAAGTTTTCCATTGGTAAGATAGTTAGTGATATCAACATAACTGCCGCTAGAGTTCTGCCACCTTACCCTGTCTCCATTGGTGCCGCCCATTTCCAGGTCATAGTTGCTGTTTCCTTGAACCAGCGTACACCCTCTGGCCGCTACAATGGTCAGTGAACCATCACTTTGTTCAAAAGCCTGTACATCCAGATATTCATTGAGTTCTGAAACCAGGGTGTTGCGTTTATCCCTGAGATCATTTGCAACGTTATTGACCTCCATACTGACAATCTGACCATTGACCTGCGCGATTTCGTGTGTAATCTTATTTATTGTTTCTATTCCAGAAGTTACGGCACCGGTCAAATCCGTATCAATCTGGATTAAGTCGGTTCCCAGAGCGTTAAATTGCTCTGAAAGAAGGACGCTTTGTTCATAAAGCGAAATCCTTTCCGAAACGCCTGATGGGTTGTTTGAAATATCATACCATCCATTCCAAAAATCGGATAACATTGTACTGATGCTGGTACCGGAATTTTCATTAAAAAAGCCTTCCAGCACCCGCATGTATTTTTCCATCTCAGAGGAAGACGACATGTTCGATTTTTCCCGCATGAGTTTGTTCTCTATAAACTGGTCACTGGATCTAGATACCTGTTCCGTGTCTACCCCTCTGCCCAAGAGCAGTCCTTCGTACATTAAGGGCTGTTTTGCCACAAGGACAGGATTTTGCCGTGAATAACCTTCTGTATTCACATTGGCAATATTTTGAGCCGTCACCCCCATGCCATACTGTTGGGCGTTTAAAGCAGTCGTAGCAATATTTAACACCATTCCTATACTTGACATGCTCAAACCTCCCTGGTCAGGAAAGAACGAGGACCGGATTTATTAAAATGACATCTGTCATCGTAAATATATCTGGAATCGGTCTCTCCTGTTATAATTGATATCATCTCATCCAGAAATTCAAGAGAATCATCGATATAGAGGATGTTTTGTTTCCTTAAGATCTCGATTTCGCCTTTTAGCTTTAAAATCCTTATGTATAACTTTTTAAATTTATCCGTGTATTTTCGGGGAATAAGGTCCATTACCAGATTCAGATTAAACGCGTCTTTTTCATTTTCCAGATGAACGGCGACAGAAATCTCCTTTCTGACAGATTTTATCTGGGCACATATTTCATCCTTCTCTTTAGATAATCCCCACAACCTATTGATATTTATTCTGATAAGAGACTTTCTTTCTTCTTCAAAACAATGAAGTAGATCATTGTAAAGCATGATCTTTTTGTAAAAAAGCTTTTCAATCGTATCAACGGTAAACGCCTCCATAAATATACTCCCTCTTCTATTATCGGTCTTTTTTTTTGGTATCTAAAGTGCATATTCAATCCTTTAAACTTTCAAAAAGCATCTTGCCAAGCCCCATGCCTTTACCCTTTGCCATGCCAAGAGCAAGATTTTCGTCAAACATCGATCGAATGATCTTGCTTTCATTGTTATTTCCCAAAAGACCATCTTCCGTAACGGCTGTTCTCATCGATTTCAGCATATAGGTGATAAAAATAGATTCAAACTCGGAACAGGCGCTTTCGAGTCTTGTCTGACGAAGGGCATCGGGTGTAGCTGTAGCATTCGGGGTTGCAGCAATTGCTTTTATCATTCTTTATTCTCCTTTATATGATCTCGAGCTCGCCCTGAAGCGCACCTGCGGCTTTAATGGCCTGTAAAATAGTTATGAGATCCCTGGGGGTTACGCCAATGGCATTCAATGCGTTGACCAGTTCACCAATGGTTCTTCCCTTTGGAATCAAAAGAAGACGACTGTCTTCCTCAGCCACATTTACCTGACTTTCGGGGGTAACCACTGTACTGCCACCCGGTGCAACAACTGTACCGTCTTTCATCTGTTGCGGCGCAACCCCTTTACCTGATGGTGCAAAGGCCAGCGGCTGTGAAACATTCTTTTTCTCTTTTATATGAATACTTAAATTTCCATGAGCAACAGCAACTTTTTGAATCCTGACATTTTCTCCAACCACAACCGTTCCGGTCTTTTCATTCACGATAACCTTGGCGATAGAATCCGGCTCTACTTCGATTTCCCCAATTTGAGCGATTAAGTTAACGACTTTGTTTTCAAACTTTTCAGGAATCCTGAATTTCAAGGTGCCCGAGTCTATGGGTTTGGCAACGGTATCCCCAAATCGTAAATTTATGGCGTTGGCAGCCCGATCGGCTGTATTAAAATCCGGGCTATTTAGAATTATTGTCATTTCGTTTTTGCTCATTATCGACAAAGGAATTTCTTTTTCAATGCTAGCCCCACCACTGATTCTTCCTACCGTAGGATGATTTTTTGTTACACCGCCCCCTGCGGCCCCGCCGGCGCTGTAACCGCCAATGGAAACAGGGCCCTGTGCGAGGGCATATACTTTGCCGTCCACACCATTTAAAGGCGTCAATAAAAGCGTACCTCCCTGCAGGCTTTTCGCATCACCGATAGAAGACAGGATGACATCGATCTTTTTCCCAATCCTGGCAAAAGGGGGCAATTTTCCACTCACAACAACTGCGGCAACATTTTTTACTTTTACTTCATCTGGATCCACGTGGACGCCCATATGTTCGAGCATATTTACAAGGCCCTGTATGGTAAATTGTGTTCCCCCCTTGTCTCCGGTGCCATTGAGACCAATAACCAGACCATAACCGATAAGTTGGTTTTGTCTGATACCTTTAATTGATGAAATATCCTTTATCCTTGCAGAATGACCTGCAGAGGTTACAATAAAGGAGATCAGCAAAACAATGAATAATACATTCTTAAAACGGCCAGACATGATCCAATATCCTCCCTAACCATCCGGGTTTTTGTTTGTCTGCCACAGGACCGTTCCCGGAATATGTGATCCTTGCATCAGCAACATATGTAGAAGAGACTTCATTAGACGAAGTTATATCTTTCGGTCTCACGACGCCCGACAATGTTATATACTGTGTTTCATGATTAACCCTGATTTCCCTTTGTCCATTGATATACAGATTGCCGTTATAAAGAACCTTTTCTACAACAGTAGTAATATATGCCTTAACATGTCCATCTCTGTCACTTGAACCTTTGCCGTCAAATTTCGTTCCCAAGGACGCCAGTATCAAATCATCTGTTCCCGGATCCTGAGCAAGTCTGGGATTTTTTTCAGCAAGCGCCTTCATGTAGCCCAAAAATTTGAGCTTCGATGCATCGATGCTCGAGGACCGACTTGTTTTGGTATTTGCATTCAGTTCTGCTTCCGGATCCTCTACGATCCTTACCGTGACGATATCCCCGACTTTTCTTGCCTTCATGTCCTGAAACAGACTCACCTCCGACATTTCCGACCACAATGATCCTTCTTCCGGCGTTGGAGGCTCATAAACATCAAATTTAGGTTTTTGAATCTGGGCCGGCTGAACCACATGAACCGGGTCTTTAGACAAACCCGCACAACCGGTTAGGAAAATGAACATCATACACAAAAGTAAGTATCTTCTATCTGCCATGGTTCTCTCCTAGTATCTAAAAATCTACTGCCACCATTGAGCCATTAACGACCTTTGCATAAATCTCTTTTTTACTCATTAGATTTTGAACTTTTACAAGCTCACCTTCATAGCCTTTCATTAAAACTCTTCCGGGAGCAGTCACCTTTAGATCACCGGATTCAGCCAATATCGTAACGATATCTCCCTTATCCACAATTGGAAACTTTTCAAACATCCATTCTTTAAGACTGGTATCTTTTTTTACGTTATGCTTTGCCATGAGCCCAATGATCTTATTCATATCGGTTAGTATTTTCGAAGATAAATGGGATATATTTCTTTTTACAAGGTAAAGATCATCCTTGCTTATCCTCTCTCCTCTTTTTAGGTCACGAGAAGCACAAACTACAGGCTGAAATATATCTACCCAACCGGATAGTTTAACTTTGTTTATTACTGCACCATTTATCTTAACCACGACGATTAAGCTTACGTGTCCTTCAAATCTCCTTTTACCTTTTTGATACTGCTGAAAACTGATCGTTCCGGCAGGTACGGGTGCATTGCCGGTTATCTTCAGTCTGGATATAACCACATCGCTCCCTTGGTTGTTTAAATTTCGATAAAGATATTTGTGAAAGATTTCTCTGAATTTGGTCTCCGGTATGGTTTGGTAGCTTTGATGGGAGACATTCTGACGATCATTTTTGCTGATTGCCGCACCCATTGACGTCGAATAGAACCCCAAAATAAACAGGACAATAAATATTTTAAATATGTTTTTGTTCATCTTCTGAATTACCTTGAAATATTATTTACTATGGCCAGCATTTCGTCCGCTGTTTTTATCGCCTTACTGTTAATCTCATACGCCCTTTGTGCCATAATCATGTCAACCATCTCTTGCACAACATCCACATTAGAAATTTCAACAAACCCCTGGACAATTGTACCCATACCCTCTGAACCCGGTGTCCCGTTTACAGCCTCTCCCGAAGCATCCGTGGATCTGTATAGATTGTGACCGCGACTGAAAAGCCCTGCCGGATTCGGGAATGAATATAACTCTATCGTTCCAAGGGATGCGCCGACGCCATCGGGGTCAAAGGCGGTTACCGTACCATCAGAATCGATCTTAATGGTCACTGTCTCGGCTGGAATCGTCATCTCTGGTTGCAGCTTGTCACCATTGGGAGTCACAACATTTCTATTTGCATCCAATTTAAAATTGCCCGAACGGGTATAGACTTCTTCTTCGTTGCTAAGCACCTTGAAAAACCCCTTCCCTTCAATGGCCATATCCAGCTCATTTTTCGTCTGCTGAAAATCTCCCTGCATAAATTCCTTGTGAACGCCAATAGGCATTGTTCCCATGCCGACCTGGATACCAACAGGAATCTGTTCACCGGTGGTTGTTTCAGACCCGGCCATATTCACTGTTTGGTACATGAGGTCTTGAAAGTCCGTCCGACTCTTTTTGAAACCCGCTGTGTTCACGTTTGCCAGATTATTTGCAATAACATCAATGTTCATTTTTTGAGCAGCCATCCCAGATGCTGCGGACCACAATCCTCTTAACATGATTTTCTCCTTTTTTATGGGACAGTACCAACATCACTAACCATTTCAGCGGTTAATGCGTCAATGGACTGAATCGCCTTTTCAACTGACTCAAACGCCCTGTATGTCTCTATCATTTTAATTATTTCCTGCGTCGGATTAACATTGGAACTTTCCAAATATTTATGTTGAATCTCGGCATCTGTGGCTGTTGAAATGCCTGTGTTTTCTCCCGTATAAGAATAATAGGACCCGCCTTCTTTTTTAAGGAGCTGAGGCTCATCAAAATCGACGACCAGTATTTTATCCATCGATTCATTATTCACCACAACTTGTCCATCTCTTCCGATGTACACCTCGCCGCCCTCAACGGTTATGGGACCATTTTGCCCCAATACCGTGTCTCCATTCCCTGTCACCAGAATTCCTTCTACGTTGATGGAAAATGCGCCATCTCTGGTATATCTTAACCCATTGGGAGTTTGGATTTTGAAAAAACCTTTGGAGCTTAATGCCACATCGAGCTCATTCCCCGTATATCTTACAGGCCCTTGAGA
>JBFESJ010000145.1:0-9665 GCA_041548585.1 Desulfobacterales bacterium
GCCAATTTTATTGCAAAACATGACAGCCTGAGAGCGATGGTTCGCATAAGTCTGCTGCCCGTTGTGGGTGTTAGCTGGATTGTCCTTAAAATTGGCCCTTTATCAACAGCGGCATTAATGATTTTCTTCATTTCTTGTTTAGCGGGATTCGTCTGGTTTAGATGGAGATATAACGAATAATCAACCAACATTGACCAAAGTTAAAGGCAAATCCTTTTTCGGGGATTTGCCTTTTTGCTTTTTGTTGGATTTTACGATATATGCAATCGGAGTTGATCAAACTTGGGTTGTCTTTATGGTAAGAAATCACAACTTTGGGCCATCTTTAAATCTTTGTGATATCCATTCCATATCAAAAAATCCGTATAAAGTGATACTTGCAGAGACTGTCGAAAAACCCTCAATCCATGATTTTGCTGTTTATAAGTATTTGAAATCATTATAGGCAAAATTGCTAAAATCAGGCTTTTTAGACTTTTTCGACAGTCTCGCAAGGTATCACATGTTCGCCTGTCTGCCTGAAATTGAACATTTCCCAATAATCTGATATGGTAAAAAACGGTTTTATAACAAGTGTATCTACAAGCATAACTTCGGATATAGATCCCCAAAAACAGGCAACTTATGATAAAATTATTAGATACTGAGGTCACAGGAGTTAATATCTATCAATATGGGATTTTCAAAGGTGACATAGATAATGATTTTGACACCCCCACAAGTGAAAGAGGTACAGAGCAGAAGGTAACCATTACAAGCTTTGTAGAAAAAACATTACAAATCCCTGCCATTCTTGGGAAGCATTTTGGAATAATCTATGTTGTAAATGGAAATCCTCTTGGTGATATGATCAACATCAAGATGAGAATATTACATCCACCAATAAAAAATCCTCATACAAACGAACTTTTCAGCTTTGCTGAATCAGTGTATCCTATAAAAATAGGAACCCATGAATTTTATGGATGGATCTTCGAGCATGAATGGGAACTAGCGTCCGGGCAGTATACTTTTCAGATCTTGTATAATGACAGGAAATTAGGAGAAAAAACGTTCGCTGTGTATATGCCTCAACTATAAAGGGAATACGATCTCCAGTAGTTAATATCTAATGTTAGTGTAAGAAATAATGAAGAAAAAACTACTCAAAATATTTGGTATAATATGTATAACCATGCTCATTGCAGGGGCATACTTTTATTTTAACATATGGATCCCTCACAACAAATTTAGGAATATGGATTGGTTTGAAACAGCAGTTCCAAAAGAACAACGAGATGTTGCACATAAAATACTAAGCTATCCATTTGGGAATCATCATGATGCCTATTTAGTTTTAGTTAAACATGGAAATGAGGAATCTGTTCCATACCTACTAAATAGATTAAAACAATTCAAAGAGAATGATTTTATGGAGTGTACGCAAAATCATTGCATCGAAGCACTGAAAAAAATAACAGGGAAAGACCTTGGTCATAATTATGAAGATTGGAATATAGAATTAAAAAATCGCTGACAAATCTTCCACCAAACCCCTTATACACTAAGTGTCTCAAGGATGGCTGAGCTCGTCGTCACCTCACCTTCTGGTTCTATGAAAATGTAAATATCTGGGGCCTAAAAATCGTGTGAAATAATTTTTGAATAGAGGCAAATCCATTCATAGGGTTTGCCTTTTTGGCTCGATGAGGACATTATGCGATATATGTAACCAGGGGACAAAGAATGCAGAGTTTTGCCGATGCGGGAAATTAATAGCGAAAAGAGTAATATTGATAGACAAAAGTAATGCCAGTAGGTGCAGATATCCGCAATAAAATCCAGATATCAACTCATTAAATTTATGTGATAACCATACGATATCACAACCTGAACTAACCTTGTGATTTCTGCAATAAAAGTGTAAATATCAGAGCTTCAAATTTTTTGTGATATCGTTTTTCAAAAAGGGCAAATCCATAGAATTGCTCAACTATGCCATGACCCTTCACCCTGAATATAAACAAAAACCTGATGGCGTCCAGAAAATCGAAAAATGGATCTTCAGAAAGGCTTTTGAAAACGTGCTGCCCAAAGAGATCGTATGGCGGCTGAAACAGGAATTCTCTCAAGGATCCGGCTCCGCCGATGTTCTGCCCATGTATTTTGAAGAGATTATCGAAGATGATAAGCTGCGAGCAGCTCAGACCGGTTTCCCTATGGTGCGCAGCAAGGAAGAACTTTATTATTTTAATATCTTTAAAGAGCATTTTGGCAGCGGGCGGGCAATAGACACGGTCGGTCAGTGGATTCGATTGTAGCTGATGGACATGACCGGGTATATAGAACCTATTTCAAAAACAATCTAAGTGCCCATGGCAGCGTTGCAAAACGATTTAAAATGCTCACATACTACAAGCCCTCTTAAAATTACAAATAACACCCAATTACGACATCGCGATCTTCCTCAAAATGAATGCTCGGGCGCTTTTAGATAATCTATTCTTTTTATTGACATTCAAACAATACTACGAATAGTTTAACTATAGAAAGAGGGGTTAAACATGCTTATCGTCGGAGAAAATATCAACACCAGTCGAAGGCGCATTGCCGAAGCGGTTGAAAAACAAGATGCTGAATTTATTGTTCAAGCAGCAAAAAACCAGGCAGATGCCGGTGCTGATTTCATTGACGTAAATGCCGGTACGTTTGTGGATCGAGAAGCCGAATATCTATGCTGGCTGGTAAAGACGGTTCAAGATGCCGTTGATCTGCCCCTGTGTCTAGACAGTCCCAGCCCTAAGGCGCTGTCGGAAGCAATCAAGTACCATCGGGGCGAGCCGATGATCAATTCGATTTCGCTTGAAAAAGATCGTTTTGATGAAATGCTACCGATTGTAACCGCCCATCCCTGTCGTATTGTTGCCCTGTGTATGACGGAAACAGCCATGCCGGTTACCATCGAAGACAGGGTTCAAGCCGGTGCCGAATTGATCAACAGATTGACAGCCAAGGGCGTAGCTCTCGGGAACATTTATATCGATCCCCTGGTGCAGCCGGTCTCCGTGGACACGCGCATGGGAACGGCTGTTTTGGGTGCCATCAAAACGATCACGAACGATTTTCCCGGAGTCAACACCATTTGCGGCCTTTCAAATATTTCTTTTGGCCTTCCGGCTCGCCGTTTGATCAACAGTACCTTTCTGTCGCTGTGCATACTCCAGGGTTTGTCTGCCGCCATTTTAGACCCCACCGATAAACGTCTCATGGCAAACCTGCTGTCTGCCCGGATGATCCTTGGCAAAGATGAATACTGCGGTGACTTTATTGATGCCTATCAAAGCGGCATAATTAATATCTAAAAACTGCATGAAAACTTTTGAAAAGGAATATATATTATATAATTATAGTTAGTTATCGCCAATTTGGAGGTGGTTCCGGACGCACTTATAGCTGTGTATCGACTTCTCCAAATTTTTCAAAACTTTTCACCCTTTGGGATTGCAGATTTTAGGTAATAAAGATTAACCAACCGGAAAGCAAAACTTAAAAGGGGGAAAACCGATGAGCTACCAAGCACTGTTGGATGCGGTTATCAAAGGAGATATCAAAACGGCAAAGGAGGAAACCCTTAAGGCTGTTGATGCCGGCCAAAATGCCCAAGACATTCTTGACCAGGGTCTCATAGAGGCCATGAACGTTGTAGGCGACAATTTTTCCAAAGGTGCCATTTTTGTTCCCCAAATGTTGCGGTCCGCGAAAACCATGCAAGAATGTGTCGAGGTGTTAAAACCGAACTTTCAAGAAAACGCCATGACAACCAAAGGTAATATCGTTTTGGGAACGGTCAAAGGCGATTTGCACGACATCGGTAAAAACCTTGTGGGCATGATGCTGGAAGGTGCCGGTTTTAATATTATCGATCTTGGAGTGGATGTTGCGCCGGAAGTCTTTGTTGATAAAATCAAAGAAGCGAATGCCGATGTTTTGGGCATGTCGGCATTACTTTCCACCACAATGCCCTCTATGTCTTTGACGATCAAGGCATTGGCTGATTTGGGACTGAGGGACAACGTGAAAGTCATCATCGGCGGCGCACCGGTTACAAGAAAGTATGCCGAGGATATCGGAGCCGATTCTTACGCTTCGGATGCAGGCTCGGCGGTGCTTGAAGCCAAAAAGCTTCTCAATATATCTTAAGATCACTGCAACCGTTCAAAGCTCAGGGTTCAGAGGTTTTCCCGCCTTTGGCGGCACCGTAGGCGACTATAGCTAAAGGTTCGGGGATAGTTAGTAAAGGTAAACGAAAAAACAACCCTGAACCTGGAACCGATCAGTTTAGGAAGGAGATACAATGGAACTAGGACCTATTCCCACATTTCAACCAAGGTTAAAAGTTTTAAACCGCAGGCAGGCCTTGGCGATTCACACAGCGGCCCTTGAGATCCTTGAAAAGACCGGTATAAAGATGGAACATGCTGAAAGCCTTGACATGCTGGCCGGCGCCGGCGGCAAGGTGTTTGATAAAGACTGGATACGGCTGCCGGCCTACCTGGCCGAAGAAGCACTTCGATCCGCACCGCGCCAGATTGCTCTTTACGATCAGCTTGGCAATAAAACCATGCCCCTGGTAGATGAAAATCCGTTTTACGGCACAGGCTCGGATACGACGTTTACTCTGGATCTGGAAACCGGAGATCGGCGCAGATGCATCCTTGCAGACACCGGTAATTTTGCTAAACTTGTTGACGGTCTCGAAAACATTTCCTTTGCCATGTCTATGGGAAACCCCGATGATGTTTCCAAAGTCGATTATATTTATGTTTACGCGTTTGCTGAAATGGTTAAAAATACCAACAAGCCGATTGTATTTATCGCCGACCGAGGCGAGGACATCGTCAAAATTCACGAAATTGCCTGCATGGTAGCCGGGGGCGAAGACCAACTGCGCCAAAAACCTTTTTTGTTGAATTATTCGGAAGCCATAAGTCCTTTGCGCTTTCCTGCACATGTCATGGACAGACTTATCTTTTGCGCCCGCAAAGGAATTCCCATTTGCCTCCCATCCGGTTCAAATGCCGGCGGCGGCGCGCCGGTAACCCTTGCCGGGGCGATGGCCATGGGGATTGCTGAAAACCTGGCAGGGCTGATTTTACATCAGCTTGCCGCTAAAGGGGCGCCGTTTCTTTTCGGTCCCAACGTCAGCGCCCTTGACATGAAGTCCGCCGTCGTATCCTACGGTTGCCCTGAATGGAGCCTGACCCAGGCGGCTTTAGCGGATATGCGTGACGAAATATACGGTCTTCCCATTTGGTCCTTTGCAGGGGCATCGGATTCCAAAGTTGTGGATGCCCAAGCCGGCGCTGAAGCCATGTTTTCGATTATTACCGCCATGCTCTCCCGTTGCAATCTTATCCATGATAACGGATACATCGAGTATGGCAGCACGTCCTCCCTTGAAATGGTCACCATTGCCAATGAATTGGTTGCCATGGCGCGTTTTTTCACCCACGGCATTCCGGTAAACGAAACCACTTTGGCTCTGGACGCTCTGGAAAGGGTTAAAAATGCAGGCCCCCAGGCATTCTTTTTAATGGACGACCACACATTCGAGAACTTTGAGCAGGCGCTTTTTCTTCCCAAACTTCTGGACCGCAGTCGCTATGATGCCTGGGAAGCCGAAGGGTCAAAGGATCTTTACACACGCAGTAATGAAGAGGTCAAACGCATTCTTGCCGAACATCAGGTAACGCCCAAAGATGACGGCGTATTAAAAGAGATTGAAGACCTTTTGAACGCGTTATAACTGAAGTAGTGCCCATACATAAAGACATTTGAGCACCAAGCAGGTCCTAAGTTGAGCGATTTTCGGATTTGTCGGATATGCAAGGCGCCGCGCGTACTTCGAGACACCGGTAACGCAGCAGATTCGGTAAATCCGAAAAGCCCTTTAGGTTTCAAATGTTGCTTATACAAAGGGAGAAGATCCTTTTTTTACTCATACGGAGCTACACCCAACAGGTTGCTGGAACGAACAACAAAATAATGTTTAATAGCCTGATATTAAAATATAAATTTGTTCAAGCAAAATTTGAAACGCTCAACTTAGGTAGGTATTACATTGCTAACTCGCACTGAAATCGACAAAATCGACCGGGCCGGACGTAGAATACTCAAACGCGTGGGGGTTAAGATACTTGCTGACCATACTCAAAAAATACTCAAGGCGGCCGGTGCCAAAGTCGACTTTAAGACCGACAGGGTCTATTTTTCCGGCCGGTGGCTTGACAAAATGATTGCAAAGGCCCCGCAGCAATTCACCCTCTATTCCCGTGACGGTAAAAATGATTTGCACCTTGGATCGGGCAATGTCTATTTTGGAGACGGCGGCCGTGTGTTTCAGATTCTGGATATGGGCACCGGGGGCTACCGTCCGACCATCCTGCAAGACGTCATCAATACCGCACGTCTTGTCGATCGTCTCGACTACATCCGATTTTACATTATTGCCTGTCAGGCCCACGATCTGGACCCCGAGTTCTATCATCTGAATGATTTTTTTCATGCCTTAAGCAATACCACCAAGCATGTCATGGGAGGATGTGCTACCCTTGAAGGTGTAAAGCAATTGTGGCACCTGGCCGGCTTTGTGGCAGGCGGGGAAGACCGGCTCAGAGAACGCCCCTTTGTTTCGGTGATTACCAATCCCATAAGCCCGCTGACGTTAGATGCCAATACACTTAAAATATTAGAGTTTTGCGCTTTAAACGGCATTCCGGCCACCTGTGCGCCGGCGCCTATTGCCGGCGCGACTTCCCCGGCGACCCTTGCGGGCACCCTTGCCCAGTTGCATGCGGAGGCCTTGGCAGGCGTGTCAATTGCCCAAGTATTTAACCCTGGCGCCCGGATGCTGTATGGTGCTGTTCCAACGGCTATGGACCTGCGCACAATGGATCTTACCATGGGCTCGGTCGAAACCGCCATGTTGAATACTTGCGCCGTTCATTTGGCAAAACGTTACAAACTGCCAATTTACGCGTCAGCAGGCGTGACGGATGCCAAAGTCCCCGACATTCAATCAGGGTTTGAAAAGGGGGTATCGTATTTGCTTGTGGCAATGGCCAGGGCTGATTATATTCATCTGGCCGCCGGAATGCTGGATTCCGGCAACTCGATCTCCTACGAACAATTCATCATTGACAACGAGATCCTGGGGATGGTCCACAGATTGATCCGCGGCGTCGACGTGGACATAGAAACGCTTGCCGTTAATACGATAGAAAACGTGGGGCCCGGGGGTAACTACATCACGGAAGAGCATACGGTTCAGCATATGTTCAGACAGTTTTTTTACCCCACCCTCGCTAGTCGCATGAATTTCGACCGCTGGCAGGAACAAGGCCGGCCCACGCCGCTAACCAATGCCCGTGAGCTGGCTCGAACATGGCTCGAAGAAGCCGAACCTGTATTGAGTCTTGAAAAATTAATGGAAATCAAAAGCAGATTCCCGGAAATTGTAAACCCTTAACTAGTGCCCATCCATATATACATTTGAGCACTAAACAGTTTCCAATTCATAAATGAGATATTTTTCGATGAGCAAGACCGCCCCGGTTAAATCTGCTTCGCATTTCACAGGGCAGGCACAAGGGTTTTCGTCCGAGGCGTACTTGCAGTAAGTCAAGGGCGGAAGCCCGTGGAGAACGCCGCTCATCGGAAAAATAGCCATTTATGGATGGAAACTAACTAAAACGGGAAAATCAATATGTCTATTCGCATCATTGCATGTGGTGTCTTTCGTGATGCACTCAGACAAATTGAACCGCAGCGTTTTCACCAAAATATCGCCATCACCTATATCGATCCTTATCTGCATAATTATCCCCAAAAGCTGAAAGAGGAAATACTGCACCAAATCCATCTGGCTAAAAAAGAAGGGGACAAAATTTTGTGTTTGTATGGAAGGTGTTATCCGGACCTGGACGACCATCTTTATGAAATGGGCATTCCCAGAATTCCGGGTGAGCACTGTTATGAGATTTTGCTGGGAAGCAGACGTTTCCATGCTCTTATCCATGAAGAAGCCGGGACGTATTTTGTTGAAAAGGACCTTGTTTTGAACTTTTACGAATATTGCATCCAACCGCTGGAACTTGATGACCCCTTGATGCGGAAAAGTTATTTTCAATACTACAAAAGACTGGCCTACATTCGCCAGCCGCTTGACCCTGACACCATTATGCCGAATATGCACGATATATCACGATTTTTGAAGCTCAAACCAATGGTGATCGACGCTGATTATTCGGAGTTAACAGCAAACCTGCTCAGACTGTGTACAAAGGGACACTAATTTTTAAATGTCTAATAGGAGCAACTTTTATGAAAAACTTGGCGAAAATGAAAATCCTTATCGTAGACGATGATCCTGTCATTCAAAAATTGACCAAGAATATGCTCGCTAAGAACGGTTATAAGAATATTCAGATTGTCGGTTCAGGAGAAGAGGCGCTGAAGATGATGAAAAAGAATCCTCCTGATTTTGTGGTGCTCGACATTCAATTGCCGGGAATGAAAGGCTATGAAGTATCACAGAAGATGAGAGCAGACAAAAGTACTGCCCATATACCTATCCTGATGATGACAGGTGAGAACATAGATAAAGATAAAGCGCTTGAAAAAAGTTTCAGAGCCGGTGTCACCGATTTTATCACCAAACCGATAAGGAAGGTCGAGTTCACGGCCCGAGTAAAAGCGGCTTTGACGATTAAGAGAAATTACAATCTCATGCAAAAGGAGCTAAATAAACGAAAGCTGCCTAAAAAGGTAACAAAAAAAATGGTATGGCTGAATATTTTACCGGATGATATGTGGATTAAGGTCCAACGGGGCATTACCGTCTGGAATGCACTTCAGAATACGGAAATCGAGTTGGAAGGGGATTGCGGCGGTCTCGGTAAATGCGGAAAGTGCAAAATCAAGGTGATCACCCCCCTTGGCAAGCCTTCAAAAGAAACCTTAGAGCTTTTAGATTCTGACGAATTGGAGCAAGGGATTCGTTTGGCATGTCGCACCAAAATGCTCAAAAACCTTGCAATCTATACCGAGGAACTGAATGGTGAGACGGAATTTTTTCAGATTCTAAAACATGGACATATGCCTTCTGTTGTGCTTGATCCTCTAATAGAAAGACGTTTGGTAACCATTCCGCCGCCAAGCCTTGAAAACTCTCTTTCCGACGTTAATCGCATAAGAGAGGTGTTAAGCCCTGAATTTCATGACTTAAAGACAACCTATCGCTGCCTGTCTTCTCTTTATAAAAACTTAAGGACCACCAATTTCGACGGAGCGGCGATTATCCATAACAACTGCCTGCTGGAATGGCAGTCCCGAGATAATATTGGCGGCGTATTCGGTCTGATATTTGATCTGGGAACCAGCACATTGGTGGGCAAACTGGTGAACCTGATAGAAGGCCAGGAAGTGGCGGTAATTTCCAGATTCAATTCGCAACGAAAATACGGGGCCGACGTTATCAGCCGCATTCAATATATAAAAGGACGCCCAAAAGGTCTGGTACACTTGCAAAAACTTTTGGTAGAAGATCTGAACCTCATTACCAAACGCCTGCTTGAATCCTTTAGGCTAAAACTAAAAGATATCATGGTTGCGGTCGCCGCCGGAAA
>JBFESJ010000146.1:0-9636 GCA_041548585.1 Desulfobacterales bacterium
ATAGTATATGACTCCAGGGATAACAAGGAGAATACCCAGCTAAAAATATAAGTTTTCTTTTAAAGCAGGCGGATATTTGGAAAAAATAAAATATGCTAAATGACGGCGTGCTCAAAAATAGCTTTTTCGACAGTCTCCCAACATACATCACAATTAGTTGATTCCGAGATCACTTGCTATATGTTTGCAATCTTAAAGCCAGTTCAAAAGTTGTGATATCAAAAGAAATGTCATTTTCCGGATAGGCGTCTACTGTCCTTAGGCGGACACTCTGTTTCATCCCCCCAATAATGCTATAACCGACCATCCAGACGTCTAAATTTAAACAATCTCTGCATATGTGCACACGCTTTAAAAATGCTGTTTTAGTCGCTTGCTAGTCGTTTGCGTTTCGCAACCCGTGCTACATGAAGAAAATAATAAAGCCGTCTTTTAGGACGGCTTTATTATTTTTTTTGCACCTGATAGTTTTCTTAAATTACCATATTTCACTCCCTTTGCAAACCATAGAAATTGGGTGCATATAGGGTGCAAAATGAAGCAAAATAATAGCATTTCTCAAAAATCGCACCTAATAATTTCAAGTATTTCCAGCTACTTGCCTGCTCCCTGCATCGCCACCAAACGAAAAATAAAACCCTCTGTTTTTACAGGGGGTTTTTTGTGATTCCTGTCTTAATGTTTGATCAATTTCGTCTGTTACATATATTTTACAGATGGGGCTGATGAAATTATAGATTTTATCAACGGTGGGAGGCTATAGCAGGTTGGATACAGAAACCAGTTCAAAAAAAGGCCATTTTTCATTGAGCTTGTGCTTGAAATCCTGAAGCGCTGTCAGTGTGGAAAGGTAAGGATGCCCGATGCCGATGGCTGCCCCATGTTTCAGGGCATATTGCTTTAAATATCTGAGCTTCCGGCGGACAGATCCTATATCAGAGGGGGTGTCCAAAAAGACGTTTCTCGGTGCGGTCCTCATGTTCAGCCGTTTGGCCGTTTTGTAAGCTTTTGAATGACTGCTCGTCAAACTGTCCACAAAAAAAAGATCCTTATGTTTAATGATCCTCAACGCCTCTGCAACTTTTCCGGAGCAAGATGTAAACTTGGAGCCCATGTGGTTATTCACACCCGTTGCTTGAGGGATTTGTGAAAGGTTCTCTTCAACAATTTCTTCAATTTCTTTGTACCTATATGAAATATAGAGTGCCCCCGGTCCGGGGTCCATGTTCTGGCCGTATGGTTCCATGGGCTGGTGGAGCATGACTTCATGCCCGTGTCCGTGTATTTCCTCTGCGAGAAGGTTGGAGTACTGTAGTTGGGGGAGTATTGAAAATGTCATTGGCATCTTCAAATTCAAAAACGCTTCCGCTCGGGAGATGCTGCTCCCGAAGTCATCAATGATAAAGGCGATTCTGGGGGCAGAGATGGATAAGGGTGATCCTTGCCGGCGGGGTTTGGGAATGGGAAAGATACGCCTTTCCCCTGCCGCTGCATTTGAAAAAAGATTCAGTCCAAACAGGGCACCGGAAAGGTAAGTTAATCCTTTTACAAGGAAAAGCCTTCGGTCATAATGTTGTTTTTTATGTTCTGGATACTTTTCCTTCATCTTGTGGGCATACATACAACCTATTGATATAAAGGTCAAGAGAAAACACAATATATTGTAAATTAAAGAAAGAAAAAAATCAAAGGGTGGAATTGTGGCAACAATTTGAAATGACTTGACACTGAAAATGATTATCAGTATTGAATATGTATCAATTAACATGAATAATTACTACGGTGAAAGAGATTCCGCCCACGGCCGACAGTTTTTAAAACTGGGCCCCTCTGATACGTATCAGGAGGTTTTGCTGTTTTTTATCGTTTTCCAGCTTGAAAATATTTTGGGTTGTACTATAATTATGGATTGTAAGTAAAAAAGGATATTACAAGACGTGTAAAAGACTAAGCGTTCAACCATGATTCAAGGCTTTGAAAAAATCGTCGAGGAACGGATTCGAAAGGCTCAAAGAAAAGGCGAATTTGAAAATCTGCCCGGTTCCGGCAAACCCCTGGTATTCAATGATAATCATTTTATTCCCGAAGACTTGCGCCTGGCCTATAAAATCCTTAAAAATGCAGACTGTGTCCCCCCGGAAATTGAGTTGAAAAAGGAGATTAGACAGACAGAAGACCTGCTGGCCGACATGGAAGAGACGTCTGAAAAATATCGTTTATTGAAAAAATTAAATTTTTTAATCATGAAGTTGAATACAATCCGAGACACGTCGATTATGTTTGAAATGCCCCAACATTATATGGAAAAGATAGAAGGACGTTTTGGAAAATCTGAAACCCAAACCGATCGTTGCAAATAGTGACAGGGCGATAAAAAAATAATAGTCAAGAAAATTAAACAGGGTACAGCTGTCATAGAAGCTGAGAAGTTTGAGACAGGCACTTGACAGCGTTCAATAGGTTCATTTAATGACGTTCAAGAAAAAAGAAAAAGAAAGCCAGCATTTTAAAAGTGTCCTGATGGCCTATTTTATTCTTGTTCTCCATGTTATTCTGGTTGCAGGCTTGGTCGTAATGGTCATTTTTTTCCGTGGCATTTTAAATTACATGATATGGATTTTTCTCGGCGGATTAATCGCCATTCTTGCTTCAGGTTATCATTTTTACAAACGAATGAAAATGGAGGGAAAGACCCTTCGGGAAATACTGAGCGGGCATCGGTACAGCGGAAGAAGCGTTGAGGTCAGTGTTCTTGGAGGACTTGCATCATTAAAAATCGGCGGGGCACATCATAACCCACCTGCCCTGGAAAGCAAATCATCAGGCCATCTCCGGCAACTCGAAGACCCGGAATCAATTCGATATAAAGAGTTTTCTGAACTTGTAAGACTGCTTGAGAACAACCTTATTACCCTTGAAGAATATAACAAATTCAAGGAAGAGATTTTCAAATCCTATACGTAAAGTTTGTTAACACATCCACCTCAGCATTTTTCAAAGTGAAAGGAAACCCATGAAAAAACTAACCATTGCCCTCCTGGCCGGGGGTATATCCTCCGAACGTGAAGTATCTCTCGCAAGTGGAAACCAGGTTTATGAAGCCCTGGACCACAATAAGTACGATATCATTCGGTATGATCCGAAAACCGATCTTCCACGACTGGTCACGGATGCGCCCAAAATTGATGCTGCGTTAATCATTCTCCACGGACCATTTGGCGAGGACGGCACAGTTCAGGGATTGCTCGACCTTCTTGAAATTCCTTATCAAGGGTCGGGGGTTCTCGGGAGTGCTCTCGGCATGAGCAAGCTGGCTTCAAAACATCTTTACGAAAAATCCGGCCTATTGGTTCCACCTTACGTTGTGATCGAACAAAACGACGCTTTAGATGCAGATGCGTGTGCCCAGAGACTGGGTCTGCCACTGGTTGTCAAACCGGTTGGCAGTGGATCGAGTGTCGGAATATCTATCGTAAAATCGGAAGATTCGTTGAAAGAAGCGGTAAATGAAGCCTTTGCACAGGATTCTATGGTTTTGATAGAATCGTATATTGACGGCATCGAACTCACCGGCGGCGTTATTGGTAACAATCAATTGGAGGCGTTGCCCATTATTGAAATAATTCCAAGCGAATCCTACGAATTTTTTGATTACGAAGCCAAATATACAGCAGGTGCCACAAGTGAAATTTGTCCGGCCCGAATTAATGACGTGATGACCGAAAAAGCACAGGAAACAGCCAAAACGGCACATAAAGCGCTGTTTTGTAAAGGATACAGCCGGACCGATATGATTCTTAAAGGTCAGGATATTTATGTCCTTGAGACCAACACAATCCCTGGCATGACGGCCACCAGCCTATTGCCTCTTGCTGCCGGAGAAGCGGGTATCCCTTTCAGCCAACTTCTGGACAGGTTGATTGAACTCAGTATCGAAGGGCACAAAATCAACAGGTGATTCAATGATCATCAGGAGCAGCAGGGAACTCAGGGAACGCTATCAGGACCTTTGTTCCGGGGATATCTTTATCGGCATACTGACCTACAAATATATAAAACAATCTATTCTTGTCGATCTTATCGAACGTGGAATATCCTGCTTTCCCTCTCCGCTTTCACAGGTTCTGAATCATTCTAAGGCCACACAAGCCGTTGTTTTAAATCAATGGATGCTGCCCCATACATTTGTTATTTCGCGACGAACGGATCTCATTAAAGCAATGAACACCTATAACAGACTTGGAATTACCCCTCTGGTCACAAAAGAAGACCACCTGCACTGCGGTTATGGTGTGAGAAAATGGGATACCGTTGAAACCCTTTACAGTGTTGTGGCCCTGTCTGAAGCTTCGTATCCTTTTGTCGTTCAGCCCTTTTTGGATAATTTTATTGATGTACGGGTGATTATTATAGGAGATTATCTTGAAGCTTATGTCCGGCATAATCCCAATAATTTCAGGATGAATATTTCCATGGGTGGCAAAAATTATCCCTACGAGATGAACACAGATTTGTTGAATTTTTGTCAAGCAGTAATGAAGCGTGGTAAATTTCCTTATGCTCATTTGGATATCCAGATTGCGGATAATGGGAGGTATTACCTTTCGGAAATCGCCCTAAACGGCGGGATAAAAGGCTCAAAGATTGATCGTAAGGAAATGGATCAAAAGAAACAAGATTTGTTGGAGCGTCTCGCAAACGGATAAGGAGGAATTTTTGAACACAGCAAATAAGGCTTTAAAACAACCTGACCGGCTGCCTGAAGTTGGCATTGTCATGGGAAGTGATTCTGATCTTAATGTCATGGAAGAAACCGCTTTGGTTTTAAAAAAATTCGGGATACCCTATGAAATGACGGTTGCATCTGCACACCGGAGCCCTAAAAGGGCATCTAAATTTGCCGCTTCCGCCCATAAGCGGGGCATAAAAGTGATTATTGCAGGGGCCGGGCATGCCGCCCATCTCGCAGGGAGTATCGCGGCGTATACCTCGCTTCCGGTTATCGGCGTTCCAATAGACTCATCTTGCCTTCAGGGGCTCGACGCGCTCCTTTCTACGGTTCAAATGCCTCCGGGGGTTCCTGTGGCAACGGTATCCATCGGAAAGCCGGGTGCTAGAAATGCGGGTATCCTGGCCGTACAGATACTTGCGCTTACGGACCCAAGCCTCACAAAAAAGCTGGAAACCTATAAAAAGGAGCTCGCAAAACAAGTTGATCAAAAAGCCAAAAAGCTTAAGGATCATTCAGGCTGACCCGTTAAATCCCCGCCATGATCAAATCGCTGCGACGTCCCGGATCATTAAAAACGGCGGGGTCATTGTGTTTCCCACCCAGCACCTTTACGGACTGGGCGCAGATGCCATGAACGTCGAAGCTGTGGACAGGGTCTTTGAGATCAAACATCGGCCGTATCATAAACCCCTGCTTGTCCTTATCCCCGACCAAAAAGATTTGACAAGGCTGGTTCAACATATCTCTCCTGCAGCCAAACGCATTATGGAGTGTTTCTGGCCAGGTGCGATCACCCTGGTTTTTAAGGCCAAAGACACACTGCCTGTAAACCTTATGGCAGATACGGGCAAAATTGGTATCCGAATGCCGGAACATCCTGTTGCTTTGGCACTTTCAAAGGCCGTTGGAGGTCCTTTTACCGCCACAAGTGCCAATATTACCGGCGAGTCGGGATGTTCAACGGTTTCAGATATCGACCCGCGGATTGCGGATAACGTGGATCTGATTCTTGATGCCGGGACGCTCAAAGGCGGCATCGGTTCAACCGTCGTGGATGTGACCGCCGACCCCCCAAAAATTTTAAGAGAAGGCGCAATCCCGGCCAAAGATATTATTCGTGTCCTTGAAAAACAGAATTCCCGTTTGTTATGACCTAAAATAAATACGACATGTTCCAAATAGATGACATCACCGATCAAGTACTAAAGAACTGCAATATTGCGGATTCGCAGCATGCCGGACTTTTTTCGATCTGCGGTTTGGCATTGCGATTGCGGGATCTATACAAGTGGGAAAACAGATTGGATCCTTGGATTGAAGAGGATCCCGCCGAGGTCTTAAAATGGATTGGTGACAAAGAAGAAACGTGGGAAAAGCTGGCAGAAAAAGATTTCAGTGACATCATAATTCTCGGGCGTCGATTCGATCCGTTTGATGTCAAAGGGATTAACGCGATTTTAGAGCCCCATGGATACATTTACGGAGGGGGGTATGCCCGGAGCCTTAAACCCTCTTTTTTTCTTGCTGCAATCGAAGACAAAAAAACAATAAACGGATTCACGGTATTTGTTCTCGGTCGGGAGCTTGCCCGTGATCTATTAACCATCCCTGCGTTGTCTCAAGAAAATTGCATTTATGTTCGACAGGAATCCGCCAGGCTTTTTCTCTGGGATAAAATATTCTATATCAAAAAATCAGGACGTTTTGCCCTCAGATTTGGTTTAAAAGATTATGGGCTGGAAGAACCGACACCCGGAAAATTACATCGCAATTTGTCAAGAATTGCTGCGGATGAAGCAGATAAATACATTTATCACGAGTTGGGCGAAGTACAGGACACGGTTTTCGACCGTCAAACATGGCGAGAAATTATTGCGACGTTTCCGCACACGCCCATTGAATTTCTTGTTCGAACCATTAAGGATCTGCTGGCGGACACAAACGAATACGGAACGCTTCACCATATCATCCAAGAGCGAAAAACAGCGTCTCTTGCATTTTATGTCGCTTTCCTCGAGAGCTTTACCAAAAAACTCTTTCCTCAAATAATTAAGGCTTTTCAAGAATTTACCCAAACACGTGACTGGGAGGTGATAGAACAAGCAGTGGCTGAGGGCTACAATGCCGCTAAGTCCCGCGCTGAAGCGATCATTGGTATTTACCGGACCGGTAAGCAGAAAAATGACTTAAAATGGGTGGAAAATGAGATCGAAAAACAATTTCTATCCCGTTTTTTATCGTAGCCGAGTTTAAGGATGAGAACGCAATGATTTCAGCAGAAGAAAAAAAGAAAATCGCCAAGTGGGGCCAAAACCTCAAAGACGACATCCGCATCAATCTTATTTTGAGCGAGGACGAACGCAGCCAAACATTTCGTGATTTCTGTGATGATTTGACGGGCATTGCCCCTAAGATAAAAATAAAACAAGAAAAAGATGAAGAATCAAAACCACCCATCATCCAGGCCGGTAATGTTGGATACCATGCGATTCCAACGGGTAAGGAACTCGAACCTTTTTTGAATGCTTTGGTCAACGGCGATAAACGCACCCAAAATGTACCGCTGTTGGTTCATAAAAGGCTTCATCAAATTCGCATTCCCGCCCTGTTAAAAATTTATATTATGCCCCATTGCCCGTTTTGTCCGGGGACGGTCATCCAACTGCTCTCCCTTGCCGCGGCAAGCCAATCCATAAAACTGACCATCATTGACGGCGCATTATTTCCGGAAATGGCAGCGTCTGACAATATCCGTTCCGCACCGACAGTATTACTGGATGATCAATTTTACTGGACCGGATCGATTCAGGTCAAAGAAATTGTGGATATGATATTGCATCGTGATCCCTCTCGTCTCGGTGCGTCATCATTGAAAGCCATGTTTAAAGAAGGCGGCGCTGTGGAGGTCGCCAATATGATGCTCGACAGCGGAAAGATCTTCCCGGCATTCATGGAACTCCTGGTTCATAAAAAGTGGCCGGTTCGTTTGGCTGCCATGGTGGCATTTGAAACCGTCGCCGAGGAAAATCAACCACTGGTGGGACACACCATCCCATTTTTATGGGATGGTTTTTTAACGGCAGAAGATACGGTCAAAGGGGATATCCTCTATCTTTTGGGTAAATCCGGGGATAAGGGGATAATTCCAAAACTTGAAACCGTTTTGAACGGTCCATATGGTGTTGACGTGAAAGAGGCAGCCGAAGAAGCACTGGACGCCCTTAACTAAAGCGATGGAACGTCTCGTTCAGCCGGCTGCCGAGATCAAGACGAATTTGAGATAACGGCGTGTTCTGCTGAAGGGATTCGAGAGAAGGTTCTATCCACGCTTTCTGTTTAAGGAGCGGCCAGACCACATCTTTTGCCAAGGGGAGAAAGTTCTTTCTGATTTGTCCTTGCGCTTTGCTCGACCAGTGGTATTCCAGACAAAGAAAAAAGAGAAAAAGGCGCCGGAACAAGCGAAGATCATAGGTGTTGAAATCAATGTCATTTTGATGTTGACTGATAAGTCTCTGGCCAAGTTTTGCGAAACGCCGGTAAAGGGGCGATCGAACGGATAGGCGTAACGATTTTTCCAGCAGAGACACTTCAGCAGAAATGGTGTGGTATTGTGTAACGGAATAATCGTTTATTATCAGCTTTTCCTTAAACGTGTCGGAGAAAATGGGTTTGCTCCAGTCCATGACCAGAAGAAATTGCAGATCCTGGCGCCATTGCCGGACGCGTTTTATGGGGATTCCGATTTGTTCGGCAATCCAGTTCAAAGAATTACCGCCAAGGTACGCCTGCATCAAGGCTGCACCGTATTGGTGAATGGGCATGACGACCCTTCGACCGTGAAGTTTCGGCGGCTGAGACGCATGTGCATATTCATGCAACTGTTGATGCAGCCATTGTTGATAGAGAAAAATTTGTGCCATACTGTATACGATTACTCTAAATCCGCCAAAGTCGAGGATGTCCTAAGAAGATCTTTCAACTTTGTTTTTTCAATATATAAGGGTATAATAACCGGCAACACACTGTCAATTTTCATTCGGGATTGCCGATTTTGCCTGATTTTCGACGTCTGGAAAAATTATGATTAGAAAACCGAATCCGTTGTTGATTGATTTTTTAGACAAGGACCTTCCGTTGCCGGACATCCATTGGGAAACCGTGCCGCCAGGGGTGAATCCGGCGGATGCCTGGGAGATGTACGATGATACCGTGGAAGGTTGGGTTCCGGTCTGGTTCCCCACCGTCGATCGTAAAACCGGAAGGTCCTATGAAGAGTTCGAGCGGGCGATATTGTTCAATGACAACCTGGAGCGGATCTTAAAAGCCATGAATCGCTGGCCGTTGTGGGGCTCCCCGACTCAGAAAAAAAGTGCGACGGCTTTTGCGCTCCTGCAATTATTTTGTGAAACCAGGGCCCTTTGTCCGAAGGTCTAACCCAAAAACGCTTGAGAAAATTTAACATAGAACGCCCCAGATGGTCTCAACGGTGAGCGCGGAAGTTCAGGCATTTGATTCGTTCAGGCCTGTAAGTTCATCCGGTTTGAATTCAACGTCCACATTCAATTTGCCCGTCGACTGGAGCTGGATCCTTTTATCTTTTTTAAGTCTTCGTGATGTCTGCTTTAATCGGTAAACATCTTTTTTCAGCGCCCTGCTGCGCCGAAGCCGGGCCTTTCTTTTCATGTTCCCATATTTTCCAAATCTGCCGCCCATGAATGTATCCTTTGATGCGGGATTTATATTCTGATTGCTTTAGATGTTAAAAATACCATATCGGCAATGTTAAAACACCTAGTTTTGAAGTTTGAACGTCGTTATAGCAGTTGCCAAAAATATGTTCCGATTTATCCGCCTTTGGTGTGGTTGAATTAATAACGGTCACAATTTGCCGTAAGCCGCCGGAT
>JBFESJ010000147.1:0-9389 GCA_041548585.1 Desulfobacterales bacterium
ATGTTGACGGAAATATAATTGTTCGGGTTGTTAATCTCATGGGCAATCCCCGAGATGAGAACACCGAGAGAGGCCATTTTTTCACTCTGTATCAGCTGTCTCTCCAACATCTTCGATTCCGTTATATCCGTTATACGGATGATGGCCGCCCCATTTTCACCGGACGTCTCTTCCACCGGATATACCACAACCCGCTCCAGCCGCTCAGGGTCCATAAACCCTTTGCGTTCAACATCTCCATGCCGGCCTTCCAAAACTGCCGGAGCAATGTTACATTCTTCACACGGATCCGATCTTTCCTTGAATGCGCGATAGCACGGTTTCTCTATGGCATCCCGGCCGTTATTCCCGTAGTATTCAATGGCAGCCCTGTTGAGTATCTTTACGGTGAGGTTTTTGTCCAAAAGGAGCAAAGGCTCAGAAATGCCGTCAAAGACCGATTGAAGCATGGTTTTACTTTTAAAAAGCTCTTTTTGAGCATGTTTTCGATCAATGACTTCTTTTTGAAGCTCGGCGGTTCTTTGGTCTACACGTTTTTCCAGTTCGAGATTAAGATTGTAAAGCTCTTCTTCGCGCTGCTTTAAATTTCTGAATAAAAGACTGTACGGCTTTACAAGACCCGATTCGACAATAGATTTATAAATCAGGTAAAAGGAGATAAACTTCAAAAAATGTCCCGTAAGATTAGAAAATCCGTAGTCGCTGATGTAGAATGTAAAGGCCAATTCGGAACATATCGTAAGCACTATGGATCCCATCAACAGCCGAAAGATGTTTTCATCGAACGCCGTTTTCTTTTTAAACATAAGGACAATGGAACCGATGAGGATTAAAGAGATCAGATATTCGCTGAACTTTTTGAACCGTGTCAGCCCAAGGCCTTCAACAAAACAGTCGGGAAAAATGTTCCAGTAAAAAATGGACCCCAGGATAAGGGACGTCGCCAAAATATACGCGAAAAACACGAAACGCTTTTTTATGTTTCGGACAACGAAAATCGGTGCAATCAGAAGAGAAATACTCTCCATATACCGCGCTGAAATCCACAATTGTGTCGGCAGATTGGTTTCATATCCGGGGAATATTCCCATGCCTCTGTAGGCCAATGTATGGATTAGATCTACCCCCCCAACGAAGAGATATGCAATGCCTAAAAAAAGGAGATAGTTATTATCCATAAATCGCCGGGCGTTCCAGGCGACCAGGAAAATACTGCAGGCGATGAAAATACTAAATATCTCAACAAGGCTGTGGAAAAGAAGGTAACTGTAAAGGCTGGTGAGATAGAGTCCGAATAGAATCAACATCCATGATGTAACTCTTCCCCAAATAGCGGTGGTGAACGTTTGCTCTTCCATAAATTTACCTCTGACCCATTACGCCAGGCTCATCTCCCAACACTCCAATATTCCAACACTCCAACACTCCAGCACCCCAATGCTCCATTATTTTTAAACGATCAATCGAGGTCTAATCAGTACCTGTCCATAAATCTATATTGGGCACAAATTAAGATTCCAATACAGAAATTAGCAATTTTTGTTCTGATCAAGGCCGCACATGGGTTTGCGGTCCCCGCCCAGCGGGACAGGAAGGCGTACGTCTTTACGGCGCAGCCGGAAACCCGCGGAGAACGCCGAGCAGGACAAAAATGGCCGTTTCCGGATGGAAACTAAGTAACACAAGGAGAAACAAACTTCAAATATTTTCATTGGTTAAACAAGGATTAAGGCCATATTCGGTTTATAGCTATTGTCAGAATAACATTCCGTTTCCGCCGCCGGATGATTTCGTTTAGGTCGGCAAGAACTCGCGAACAAAAGCGCGTAAAAGAGAACATGGTCATGGCTTTTTAGAATATCGTGTAGTAGTTTGATCTTATTTTCTAATTTGAAAAACTTCGAAGATGTTCTCTTTAACGCGCTCTAATTTGCTCAGACAGCTTCCCGACCTAAACGAAATCATCCGGCGGCTTACGGCAAATTTTGACCGTTATTCATTCAACCACACCAAAGGCGGATAAATCGGAACATATTTTTGCCAACTGCTATAATGTATTTGGCGAAAACAATCCCATTGATTCGATTGTCGATATGGGTTAGCATCTTTTTGAAAAACGAAACCTAAGTTGAGCGAAGGATTGATAATCAATGAATGAAAAAGAGAACCCCGGAGAATCGACCGAGGGTATCGTAACCGCACGCACGTGCGACTGTTGCGGTCACCATGAAATAGGAATGATAACTCAAACCGGAACCTATGTTCCACTTAAACCGGGTATGAAAATACGGATACTGGATCGTGCTGTAAATTCAAGAAAAGATCACTAAAGAAGGTTTTGGGGGAAAAGTAAATATCGAAATGTCGAAACTATACTTTTTGTATTTTCGATGTAAATAACTCAACAATCTCAACATCATCAATATCCGGCAATCCATTTTCCTTGGCTGCAGCAATCAAACACGCTGTAACAACACACAGGCAAAAAATAGCCACGATTACCGAAATGATCAGTAATATTTTAAACATAATTGCTCACCAGCTCCTCTTTTTGATAAAAAGTAAATTCAGGGACAAATCATCATCAATGCCAAGTTTGTGCCCTTATGTACTGCAAATATCGTGCAAGCAGAGCAAATATTTTTTATTTTATTGTTTTTCAGGTACTTATACAATTTCAAGGCAAGCCACTCTCGACCAATTGTGAAAAAACCTTCATAATTTTTATTACGGTTTCTACACAAATTGAAAAATTAAGTCATGGATAAGAACCGATAAGAAGCGTGGTATTCTTTTGGATGGATGAGAAGGTTGGCCTGAATATTTCACGCGTCTGAAGGGATGTGCCGCCCTGACACAAAAATCGGACAAAAAGGGCGTTTTGCAGAGGGTTCCAAGCATGGTGTGCGTGCTGAAACGGTGTGCCCGGAAGGCTGTTCCTTCGGGCACACCATCGGTTGTTTTATTTATAATTATTACTTTTTTATAGCCCTGTCACTACTTGAAACGCTCATTTGGGATTAAACCCTACTCACTTTGGCTGGTGGAGAAAGCGAATTGCCAGCCCGTATCACTGACGCCTGCCGAAAACGAATACCCGTCTGAATAGTCGGTCTCCGCAGTAGGATAGTAATGGTAGACGTTGTGGCTATATACCGCGCCGCGGCGATGAGGGTATAAACCATGACCGTGTTTACGGTAAGGTCCGTAATAATGCCGGCGGTTGTGTTTGGACCGATAGATATGTCGGCTGGCGCGATTCTGCATTCTGTTCAGGCGCTTTTTTTCGTGCCGGTTGAGATAACCATCGGCCAATGCGCGATCATAAGCGCGGTGGATACGACGCTGTTCCTTTTTCAGGGAACGGGCCTCGGGCCGCGTGATTTGCCCGCTGCGTATCCCTTTGTGGATGCGTCGTTTTTGTCGATTGTCCCTAATATATGAACGATCCGCCCAAGCTGCCGAACTCCATATCAATGCCAGCATCAAGGTCAGAAAAACAGCAGTTATTGTTTTCGTTTTCATGTGAGCCTCCTTTCATTCTGTTTTGGCCCTTTAGACGATCCGGCCGCAAAACGGTTTACCGATTTCTGTGTTGTCTGTGATACCGGTGGGTTGACCGGTGGGAATACATATTCCTGTGATGTCTGGTGTTCCCCCGGGAATACATCGGTCGGCGATGCCGGTTGTGAGGTCGGGAATACATCGGTTTTCGATGTCTATTGTTATTCCATCGATGCATCTGTCGGTCACGATGGCCCCTTCGATTCGAATATCGCGTCGAATCCCGTCGTCCCCGATGGTCCCTTCGGCCATCAAAGCGACGGTCGCCGCGAAGGCTGTTTCGGCCCAACCTTCTGTTGGTCCGGTCGCCATCTCTGCCCAGCCGTTCATCCATTCGATTGCCGTGTCTATCCCGGCGCTCGTCAAGTCGATTCGTCTGTCTATCCCGGCGCTCGTCAAGTCGATTCGCTTGTCTATCCCGGCGCTCGTCGATTCGATCGCCCTGTCTATCGAGCCGGTCGTTTGTTCGATCGCCCTGTCTATCCAGCCGGTCGTTTGTTCGATCGCCCTGTCTATCGAGCCGGTCGGTCGGGCCGTCCTGGGCCATGGCCGGAGAAAACATTATTGTTAGCAATAAGATACATGCACTTGTAATTATTTTTTTCATAGCGACGTCCTCCTTTACAATGAATTGGATTTTTCGCGCGATTTGTTGGTTAAGACGAATAACATGCGATTTGGTTTACCAGGAGATGAAAAGACACGTTTAAGAATTAGCTGAGCCCTCGGGGAGTTTTTCTTCTAAATCCTTGAGTATTAGCCTCCGGCTCGGAGAGCCTACGCCTTGGAGAGCGGAATGGATGATCTTTTTTTAAATCGGGTGCTGTTTGAGTGGCTTAGGGGTCGTTAGAAAGAACAGACGCATGCCGAAATCACATCTTTAAAAAAAATTGCAAATTGCACAGTGAACCTATTGATTTTTCAAAGATTGATTTCTGTTCTTTCTTTACGAGCCGTTGCCACGAGTTCACGCGTTTTAAAAAAAGATTATCCGTGGAGCGACTATTTAGAAAAACTCCCCGACCCCTTTAGCTGAAGACGTGTTTCTTAATAGACTTTTTTGTGTTATGTTTACTAATAATAATTTGATACCTGAATCTTGCATGAAAATTAATGAGAATTTCAATTGAGTTCACTTTTAAAGAGAGTAAGCCCCTGTAATTTTTATTCTTTTTATATTTGCCGGCATTTTGTTTACGCTCAATTGAGGTGATACTTAAAAGGATAACCCATGAACAGCGATAGTTTCAAAAATCAATGTGATGATATAACCAAAGAGTTCAACATACAGATCCCCTGTTTGCTCGCGGAAAGAGTTGAAGCCTATGCCAAAAAGAACAACACAGAAATTGCCAGTGTCATCATCGAAGCCCTGGATGCATTTTTGCGAAAGCAGAAAAACAGGATGGGTTGATAAAAGAATCCGGGCCCATCTTGGATCCCGCCAAGCGGGTGGAGGCCCCGGCCTTGGTGCCACTCCAAAGGGGTGAAGTCTAGCGTATATGCCGGCCGGAATGATGGCGTGCCGGATTAATACCTTCAAAAAAACAAAAGGCAGGGCTTTTTTTAGCCCTGCCTTTTGTGGGACTGCATATATGGTAGATTACAGGTATTCTTTAGACCGGTTTAAGGTCTTTTAAAAATATCCTTTCTTCTGACTTCTGCCCTTCTGATTCCTTTTTCCTAATTCCTGCCTTGATTGTCGTCTATCTATTGGTTTTTGAGCGACAAGCTGGACATCTCATTAAATACCCGCCAGATGCACACTTGAACAACGCGCCGCCCTGCAACCCAAATCCCCTGGATGTGGGGGTTATCTCAATGATGGTCTCGCACCCGCAGTCTGAACATTTATCTTTCAATACGATGGTCGATTTATCAGGACTGGCTTCAAACATTCTTTTTATTATGTTTATCATTGGCTTGAGCCCTGCCCTTTCCTCTATCCTCTTTCCCTTGACTTCCGATCTCTGACATCTGACCCCTGACCTCTGACCTCCGACCTCTGACCTCTATCCTCATTCCTCTTCCAATCCGGCATTAGGTCGCTGAAAGCGTTTTCAGTTTTCACGTGTTTGTATCGCTTCAAAGGAAGATAAATTACAGTAACCGTAAATCTTTTTTTTTAAAATGTTCCCTGATCATATCTGAAGTCTTAAAAAAAAGTCATGACCGGACGTTACGGTACTGGAAAGGGGTTCAAATCCGTTGGGAGGATCTAAGCAAAAATCCCTCCATCAGAATCCTGAGCATCATTGTCTAAGGAAAGAATTTGACCATAATCATACTCGATATTGTTGCTTATGTTTTCAACGCAGCTTCTGCACTGATTGAGTAATTCCTGTTTGAGTCCAGTGATGACATGGTCGCCTTCTTTGTGCTTTTGTTTGTTTTGTGATTGGTAACAATAAAACTTTAAGACTTCATTATGACTGTTTCGGTTACAGTGGCTGTAAGTAAAAAGGTCTTGAATTAAGTGGCACATCATGCCTATGGCCCTATTTTTTATTTCAAACATATCCTCACTGTCAAAAATCTGATCATATTCAATCGTATGTTTAGAGAATATTTCTCGAATAGGGACACTGTCCTCCCCAATTTTCGCGTCCGGGTCTATTACAATGGATCCCAAAGCCAGCCCATTTAAAAATTGAAACCATGAAATTATTTCGCTTCTGGTGGTTTCCGGTGATTCACCACTGGCTTTTGCCATTGAATGCATTGATGTGAGATCCCCAAAGTGTGACTGATATATCGCACTAAATCCAAAGGCTTTTTCTTTACTTCCAACCAACCCATCCATGACATCTTTGCTATGGATGAGAGATTGCATTTCATTCGTAAATTCACACAGATCGTTTGCAGTAGAGCCAACAATTATTTGATTTTTTATATCTGTACCGATGTCAACATTCCATAGGGCTTCTTCAGTGTAGCCTTTGTGATTCGGTAATAACATATTGTACTCCTGACTATTAAATTTATTTTAAGACGTTCGTGCACAGCGTGCATAGCTTCCTTTAGTGAAAAGACAATAGTGAGTAGTGAATAGTAGCGAGTGAATAGTGACAAGTGAAAAGTAACGAGTGAATAGTTCCCGGTTTAATTAATTCACGACTTGAACTTTCGCCAAAATGGAAAATAAAGAGCAGATGGACCCAGTCAGAGCCTGTGTTTCTCAATTTTTGAATGAAGTGTTGGTCGTGAAAATCCCAGTAGCTCAGCAGCTCTTGTACGGTTATTATCCGTGCGCCGAAGCGTTTCGAGAATGATCTCTTTTTCGATTCTATTCATCATATCGTCGAAAAGGTTTTCATTTGACGGACGCTGAATTTCGTGGAAAATCCATTTCCGAAGAGAATTGTTGAAATTTTGCTCTTTTCCGGACACGCCTTTTGGTTTTTCAATCCATTCGAGGCAGTGTTTGCATTTAATAGCTTGAGCCTGGATCACTTCGTAGCAATATGGGCATTTTTTCATTTCGCTCCTGCGCCGTTTGATATTTTAAAATGTCTTTGGGGATCTGTGTCCATTTATGTTTAAAGCACAAACTTTTTAATGATGGCCTTGGGGTAAGTGAAGTTCACCAAAAAGCCAATATTGTACTCTGTGGCGTTGAGATGACTTAATAAATTAACCTCATGTATCTTCTCCAAATATTCAACCGCCTTCAACTCCAACACAATTTTATCTTCAACGACAATATCAGCAAAATATTCTCCGACGATTTAACCTTCGTATTGAACATTTATCGGAACTTGAGCCTTGGCGTTCAACCCCATCTTTCGGAGCTCTATCAGTAGCGCATTCTCGTACACCTTTTCCATAAATCCAGCCCCAAGGACTTTATTCACCTTAAATACGGCACCGTAGATTATTTTTGCTAATTCATCAATATTCATCTCACAACCCTTTCATTATGGCGTCAAGCCCCAACAGTCTTTTATAATCAGCCATAGACACATACAGACGCACACGGACAAAACCTCTATTTTTATCCGCCGTTGGTGTGGCGGATTTATCCGCCGTTAGTGTGGCGGACTCACCCTCTCACCTTCTTATCTTCTCTATAGCTTCCGTCCCAAACGCCGGCCCAGCTCCGCCTCGTGCATTACATAAGCTTTTTGAGTTTATTTATTTGATATTGTTAGGTTATTTGTTTTTTTATGTCATTATCTATCCAAGCCCCCGGATTCTTTTCACCTTGGGTGTTAACCCGGATATTTCACGTGTGCGAGGCGTTCATTTGGAAGGCATTCAAGGGTGCAGCCGTAGTAAGCTACTGCAAACCCTTGATAACGCATCTCGCAGATCCCGCGAATAGCGGGAAAATAAACGTCTCGGATCCGCCTGTAGGGTGAAAATTTTTGAGAAATTGAACAAGAAAATTCTATGTACAAACTGACACCTTACAACTAGAAGAAAATTGTAGCTAATGAACTGTTTTCATTACTAATAAAAAGGTCTCTCGAAAATTTTCATGAAATATTCGGGTTTTCTCATTCCCCCAATACCCTCGCCGAATATTCCGACAACTTGTGTTTTGTATTGTGAATTTTGAGCTTCCTCCGGATGTTCTTCCGGTGGGCCTTGACGGTTTCCAAAGAAATGTACATCACACATGCAATCTCTTTGCTGGACATGCCATTTTTCACCATTGCGGCAATTTTCATTTCCGTTTCCGTGAGCACGCTGATGGTTTTAAGATGCAAGTCGCTTTTTGTCGTGATACTGTTCAAATATTCAGCCATTGAACTGATTTCCGGCCAGAATCGTTTAACCCTTTCCTCGGTGAGAAGTTCTTTAATGATGGGCATAACCTTTGAAGTGATGGTGGTGTTCACCTTTTTTTCCAGTTCGACCTTTTTGCTGTCTATATTCTTTGCCAGAACCGACATGGCCTGATGGGTCTGCACCAGTTCCCTGTTCAGGCTTTCCCACTCAGATCGATTTTTCATAAGCGCTTCATAGAGCATGTTCAGATTTTTATTCATCTCACATTCAAGATGTTTTTCTTTGCGAATATCTCTTAAAATCGCAAAAACGAATCCAGTTTTTTTCCTATGGGTTACGGTAACGGTCACCTCGACAGGGATGACCTTTCCGTTTTTTGTGACGATACGGGTTTTATAGTAGTTGGGTAACGCTATGCCTTTTCGTCGCTTTACCAACCGGTCACCTA
This sequence comes from Desulfobacterales bacterium, assembly GCA_041548585.1. GTDB lineage: Bacteria > Desulfobacterota > Desulfobacteria > Desulfobacterales > UBA11574 > UBA11574. The sequence continues at coordinate 8,747 of JBFESJ010000147.1, forward strand.
TTTTGGCGAGTTCATCCGGATGAATCAGATCTTTAAATCCCATATTCATCAGTTCGCCGAAGTTGTACCCGGTCAGCTCGCAGGCACTGCGGTTCACATAACAATGAACGACACCATGGTCATGTGTCGCCAGTATGGCATCATTGGCATTGTCGAATAGTTCTTTAAAGGCAGGGTGGCCGGCTTCTAAATAAAGCGCATCAATATTCTCGGCAGAGGGTTTATTTTTCTTTTTGGGGAGTGCCATTTAAAACTCTCAATGATGAATTGAAAAATCACGGCAACTAGAATTCGAAAAATTTATCTTGCTCTGAGGAAAAGGGGCATATTTATCTTGCTCTGAAGAAAAGGGGCATAGAAATTTTGAAATATCATAAATAGGTTGAAGATATCGAAACGTCAAGGAGGGTTGTTGGGGGGATATAGTGGGTATTTGAACTACCCCCTTGCCCCGTAGAATTGATTTAATTAATCCATTAAACCTTCAGCTAAACGGAAGGTTCCAGCTTACGCTGCGGAAATGACATAAGCCATCAATTCTTTGGTGCAAGGTGCCAATACGGGCATTTTATTACCCGAAGGGTTGAGTCGTTTTGCTTTTCGTGTCCTCCGTCCCGGAGGTAGCGGAGCCTATCCTTCGGGG
>JBFESJ010000148.1:0-9347 GCA_041548585.1 Desulfobacterales bacterium
ATGTTCTCTTTAACGCGCTCTAATTTGCTCAGACAGCTTCCCGACCTAAACGAAATCATCCGGCGGCTTACGGCAAATTGTGACCGTTATTCATTCAACCACACCAAAGGCGGATAAATCGGAACATATTTTTGGCAACTGCTATAAAATACAAAATAACAAAAATATCAATGGGTTAAATTTCAACATGCCTGTTGCGAAATAAACTAGGCTTCATTCCGTCCAGCCCGAAAAGTGTGATTCCAGCCTGAATAGCGAGGGGAGGGACGGAACAAATTTTGCCGGTAAACTTCGCGATACAATGAAGCGTTCGAGCGAGCGTCGTTGCTTCAATCGCTGCGGTGGCAGCGTACGGATTGCCGCCGGTATTTTTACAGCAACGATAAAACGCGCTTCATAATCGACCAACATGTGGGTAAATAAGAAGGTATAAAGTTGCATGGATTGTGACGTCCCGGCCGGAGAAGAAAATAGCGAAAGCACTTGACAAATATATTTTCCTTATGTAATTGAGAATATCTTTTGATCAGATATAAATATAAAATTCATAGTGATAGAGACAATCATGGAATTAAAGCCTTGGTGCTGGTGGTGGCAAAAAATATGAGGCTTGCTCACCACCTTTGAAATAAAGATGAATTGATTTCAGGGCCGTGAGAGGCTTCGGCAGTTGGCGTTGAAGAGGCTCATGGCCCATTTAATATAAGCCAGCGCTTCTTCAAAAGCACTGGCTTTTTTTGTTTCATATAACCGCTTTGAATGAGTAATTTGTTCTGAAAAGTTTCAATTGTGGAGAAAGCGAGTGAGCAGAAAAAAATTAATGCTGGGGAATGAGGCAATTGCCCAGGGCCTCATGGAAAGCCGTTGCGCGATGGCGACATCATATCCGGGAACTCCGGCGTCAGAGATTCTTGCCACCTTTGCTGAGCTTCAAAAAAAAGGATCAGATAAACGACATATCCAGTGGGCGGTTAACGAGAAGATTGCATTTGAAATCGCCTATACGGGAAGTGTGGCGGGATTACGCACCGCAGTGAGTATGAAGCAGGTGGGGTTGAATGTGGCATCCGATCCGCTGATGAGCGCAGCGTACCTGGGGGTAAAGGGTGGATTTGTTGTGATCAGTGCGGATGATCCGGGACCCCATTCTTCACAAACCGAGCAGGACAGCAGGCTCATGGCCATGATGGCAAAAATTCCGGTACTCGATCCGGATTCCCCCCGGCAGGCAAAAGAGATGGTTGCCACGGCTTTCGAACTATCCGAGGACTTTAAGATTCCCGTAATGCTGCGTCCCACCACAAGGGTTTGTCATGCCCGACAGGATATTCAAGCAGGATCCTTTCCGCCGTGTAACCCCGAAGTTGACTTTCAAAAGGAACCGACACGATGGGCGGCAACCCCCAAATTTCGCTTTCATTTACATCAAGAGCTGGAGAAAAAACTGAACGCCATTTCCAGCTATTCAAAAACAGCGCCGGTCAGGCTCAATGTTGAGGCAAAAGCTTCAAGAGCTTTGATCGTATCCGGTGTTGCCGCCGCCCATGCCAAAGAAGTCCTCAAAGATTTAAATCTGTGGGACCTCATCCCCATGTATCAGGTCCTTCAGCCGTTTCCTTTGCATCAAAATTTCGTGTCTCACATGATCAATACCTATGACGAAATTCTGGTTGTTGAAGAAACCACAGGGATTATTGAGATGCAGCTTGCGGACCGACATCGTATCAAAGGGAAACTGACCCATTCGGTTCCTGTGGTTGGAGAACTTCTCCCTGAAACCATTCAAAAGATCATCGGCGAGTTTGCCGGAATTGACACAGAACGAATTGACATGCCGTCAGAACCCGGCGTACGTCCGACGCTCTGTGCAGGCTGTCCGCATCGGGCAGCTTTTTTTGCCGTTAAAAAGGCGGCTCCAAAAGGGATATATCCCAGTGATATCGGATGTTATACCCTTGGATTAAATTTGGGTGCGGTCGATACGGTCCTCTGTATGGGGGCAGCCGTCAGCCAGGCGGCAGGTTTTTATCATGCCTATAAAAATGAAGAAAAACGGCCGGACATTGTGGCCACCATTGGAGATTCGACGTTTTTTCATGCCGGTGTCCCGGCCCTCATCGATGCGGTGGTTCAGAACGTTCGGTTTGTCCTCGTAATTCTGGATAACCGAACCACAGCCATGACCGGGAATCAGCCGACACCCGCCATGGGTATTGGCGCCGTTGGAGAACCTCTGGATTCTGTTGATATAGAGCGGGTCGTTCAAGGATGCGGGGTTAGATTTTGTCGTGTGGGAGACCCGTATCATCTGAAGGAATTTATCGCCCTGTTGAAGGAAGCGGTCAAATACAGCAGAGAACACGGACCGGCTGTTGTTATTTCGAGGCATCCCTGCCTGATTGACCGGTTCAGAAAAGAAACGCCGACGTGGCAACCGGTTAAGGTTGAAGTCGCGGATACATGCGACGGCTGCGCGTTTTGCATCCAACATTTCGAATGTCCGGCGCTGGTCTTCAACGACACCGAAGAACAGGTCCGTATCGATCCCATCTTGTGCAATGGATGTGGCGTATGTATTGGTGTTTGTCCCAAAAAGTCGATAAAGGAAGTGAAGAATCCCGGCTTAAAGGACCAGGATTTTGAAAGTGCCTAAAGTGATCTAAAGTGCCTATTTATCCCGTATTAAACGGGGAAGTTATGGTGTCGCTTCGCTCCGATGATTTTATATAATTGACAGAATTCCTTAACTTTAGTTCACTTCAAACTCTTGCAGTGATTCTTCAGGATACATGAATCCCATATCCTGTATCTTGCATCATGTATCCTAAACGAGGAGTATGGATGAACAGTTCCATGAGGCAACAGATTGTCATCAGCGGGGTGGGGGGTCAAGGCGTCCTTTTTATCACGCGTCTTTTGGCAGAAGCGGCAATTATGAAAGGGTTTTCCGTCTTTACATCGGAGACCCACGGCATGGCTCAGCGTGGAGGGACGGTGTTATCCCACCTTAAAGTGGGAAATTTTGCCAGTCCGTTGATACGCCCCGGTAATGCAAACGGATTGCTGGCGCTAAAGGCGGACAGTTTATCCCGGCATGGTTACTATCTGAAACCAGATGCTTGGGCCGTTGTGAACAGCCGTGAAAATGTGATCACCAAACCGGAGTTGTCGGCATATACCATTGATGCCGAGGATCTGGCTCAACGTATTCATAACCCAAAGTCGGTCAACCTGATCCTGCTCGGTTTTGCCATCGCAGCGGTATCAGGGGCACTTGAAAACAATCTTTTTTGCGATTTGGAGGATATAGTAATGGTTTTACAGCATCGTCTGGCAAAAAAGAAACAGATACTGGAGGATGCCGTAAAGGCGCTTGAAACAGGGTTTAATGGATTTCGAAAATAGCTACTTTTTTTGCTTTAACTGAGTTAGTGTCCATCCATAAATGAGGATATTTTTTGAGGATAACCCTAAAGGAATAGGCTCTGCATTCCACAGGACAAGCGCAGAGACTTGTCCGCCTCACCGCCAGCGGCATATTCGACCGGCGAATTGGACAAAAAGACCATTTATGGATGGACACGAGTGAGGAGTTTATCATGACCTTTATCCCCTATGATCTGGACGAAGAAAAATTAAAACAGATCCAACTAAAAGGCCTTCAGTGGACCTTGAATCATGTCTATGATCATTCATCGTTCTATCGTAAAAAATTCGACGCCGCAGGCGTTAAGCCTGAAGACATTCAATCACTAGATGACATCGAACTTCTGCCGTTTACCGATAAAAATGATTTACAAAAGGAATACCCTTTCCCCTTACGTTCGGTGCCATATGAGGATATTGTTCGGATTCATGCGTCTTCGGGAACTACGGGAAAACGCAAGGTACTTTGCTACACACAAAAAGATATCGACGTGTGGGCGAATTTTTTTGCCCGATGTTATCAAATGGCCGGTTTAACCCGTCATGATCGCGTACAGATCGCTGTTGGCTACGGTCTTTGGACGGCAGGTGTAGGATTTCAGGCCGGTTGTGAAAGATTCGGTGCCATGGCGGTTCCCCTTGGCCCTGCCAATGCGGACATGCACTGTGAAATGCTGGTAGACATGGAAACCACCGTTTTTTGTTCCACGGCATCCATGGCATTGCTCATGGCGGAAGAAATTCACAAACGAAATTTATTATCCAAAATAAAGGTTAAAAAGATCATCCTGGGTGCGGAACGCCACAGTGACGCCATGAGAGATCGAATCATTGAACTCATGGGCGTTGAGCATATTTTTGATATTTACGGATTAACCGAACTTTACGGTCCGGGTACAGGACTCGACTGTAGTCTTCATAACGGCATCCATTACTGGGCCGACCATTTTATTTTTGAAATCATAGACCCGCTGTCATTAAAGCCGGTTTCTCCAGGGGAGCAGGGCGAACTCGTGGTGACGACCCTGTGCAAAGAGGGCAGTCCCATGGTTCGTTATCGAACCCATGATATTACACGGATCATGGGCTCCATGTGCCCCTGCGGCGCGCCGTTTCCCATGCATGACCGCATCCTCGGTCGCACGGATGATATGTTTATCTACAGGGCGGTTAATATCTATCCCAGCCAGATTGATCACGTGTTAAGTCGTATAAACGGCATCGGCAGTGAATTTCAGATCCATCTCAAACAGCGTGAAAGCGGCCGTGATATGATGCTGATCAAGGTGGAACGTGCTTCGGATTCCAAAAAGACGGATGATGAACATCTGGCCGAACAGGTGGCAACAGAAATCCGGCGTAAGATACTGGTGAGGAGCCAGGTGGAAATTATTGATTATGGCTCCCTGCCGCGTACCGAAAGAAAAAGCAGACGGGTGTTTGACCATAGAAATAATTCCTGAGTCAAGTTTCGCGTCCTTTAATTCAGGGGCAAAGTATTTTTATTGATTCAATCGCTCCATGGATGATGCTTTTTTTCAAACCGTGTAAACTCGTGGTTAAAGGCTCATAGAGAAAGAACAGAGTTCAATATACAAATAATGGATTGTTTTAAGGCAGAAACTTTCTTACTGTTTAAATGGTTCGGTATGCACTTGTTCTTTCTGACGATCCCTAAACCACTCAAACAGTACACGCTTTTCAAAAAAGAGTATCCATTCCGCTCATACGAATGTGTACACGAAGGTGTGTTTCCCCGTGCAACGATATTGGGGGAGACCGCGGCTCCCGCGAGTTTCTCGCGGGAGAACGCGGAGGGGGCAGGAATGCCACCGCTGCTAAGCCATTGAAATGACCAGACACGTAGACACCAGAGTGAAACGGGGGAGCACAATCCGTGAACACTTATATATGAAAACACATGGCGATGATTTTTCGCGGCTAACATCAGACGAAAAAAAGAGCATCAATGACTGTAGGCAATTCCAAATACATCCTCGAAGTGACCAATGTCTCAAAAAATTTTGGGGGGTTACAGGCGATCAACCGGTTATCCTTCCGGGTGAAGCAGGGGTTGATTTTTTCTATTATTGGGCCCAACGGCGCAGGAAAAACAACTGCAATTAATCTGATTACCGGTGTATATCCTCCGACCTCCGGCGAAATCTTTTTTGAGGGCCAGAATCTTTTTAGAAAAAAGCCGTATCAACTGGCGTATATGGGAATCGGCCGAACTTTTCAGAATATCCAAGTTTTTCATCATATGACCGTTCGAGAAAATGTTATGGTGGGGCTTCATACCAAAAGTCAGTCCGGATTTTTAAGATGTCTCTTACAGACACCCACGGTATGGAAAGAAGAGAAACGCATCCGTAAAGAAACAGATGATATTTTAAGGTTTCTGGACCTTGATTCCAAAGCCGACTTGCGTGTTGACGGTCTCCCCTATGGCGATCAAAAGCGTGTGGAGATTGCCCGGGCGTTAGCGATGGAACCCAAACTTCTTCTTCTTGATGAACCGGTGGCCGGCCTTAATTTGCAGGAAACCGAAGAGATGGCTCAGGCAATTCTCAAGATCCGAAAAAAGGGCATCACGCTTATTCTGGTGGAACATGACATGAATTTAATTATGGGTGTTTCCGATGCGATTTCCGTTTTGAATTATGGAGAAAAAATCGCTGAAGGGAGTTCTGAAGAGGTTCGGCGTAATCCGAAAGTTATAGAGGCCTATCTGGGGAAGGAGTTATAACCGGCCGTGCTTGAAATCGATGGCATAGGTGCACACTATGGCGGTGTTCGGGCACTCGACAATGTTTCTTTTAAGCAGGAAGAGGGAGAGATCTTGGCGCTCATCGGTGGGAATGGGGCCGGTAAGACGACACTTCTCAACCTCATTTCCGGTATCATCAAGCCGTCTCGGGGGAACATCATTTTTAAAGGGAAAGATATCCTGTCTTTATCTCCTGAAAAGATCGTTGAACTGGGTATCATCCAGGTTCCGGAAGGCCGACACGTTTTCGGCCCTTTAACGGTCCGGGAAAATCTTGAGCTGGGTGCCTATAGAAGGCGGGGCAAACAGAACAAGAAGAAAATACTGGACGATTTTGAGTATATTTTACAGCTTTTTCCTGTTCTTGAAAAAAGGCTTAAACAACGCGCGGAAACACTCAGTGGAGGGGAGCAACAGATGCTCGCCATCGGCAGGGCCTTGATGGGGCGACCGATCCTTTTGCTTCTGGATGAACCTTCTTTGGGACTTGCACCGCTGGTGGTGCAAGAAATCATTTCTATCATTGTAAAGCTCAGAAAGGAGGGGACCACCATTCTTTTGGTTGAACAAAATGCAAGAGCAGCCCTCAAGATCTCCGATCGAGCGTATGTACTGGAAACCGGTAAGATACGGGTTCAGGGAAGAGCATCTGACCTTATGGAGAATGAGGCCGTTAAAAAGGCCTATTTGGGATAGGGGTTCAAATGAAAAGTCATGAAAAAGAAGGGGGGTGAAAAGGTTATATTTGTCATGACCGAACAATGTATATGCAAATGAATTAGGAGGGAAAAATGAAAAAAAGATCTCTGATAATCGTTGCTGTGGCGCTGACCGTCAGCTTTATGTTGGGATCATCACTTTGCTATAGCGCTGGACCCATTAAAATTGCAGGAATATTTGCGTTAACCGGCCGTGCTGCACACATTGGAACTGCACAAAAAGATGCTGTCCTCATTGCCATAGACGAAGTGAACCAACAGGGAGGTATCAACGGGCGCATGCTGGAAATGGTGATGGAAGATACGGAAAGCAACCCCACCAAGGCTGTTATGGCCCTTAAAAAGGTTCTAGAGTCCGAAGACGTTGTGGCTATTATTGGGCCGACCCTCACCGGGACGGCCATGGCCATGAGAGGATTTATTGAAAAGGAAAAGATTCCCGCTTTCATGCATTCAGGCGGAGATGTGATCCTCTTTGCACCACTCAATAAAAAAGATCCAAAATCGCTCCCCAAATGGACGTTTAAATCCCCTTATAAGGCTGCAGATGCAATGGGTAAAATCTGCCAGTATATGAGCAAGCATGGTATTAAAAAAATTGGATTTATCTATTCAAACGAAGGGTTCGGAAAAGACGGGCTCAGAAACGTAAAGGTCCAGGCACCCAAGTATGGGGTAACGGTTGTTGCCCAAGAGGCCTTTCAGCCAAAAGATGTGGATATGACGGCACAGTTGACCCGCATCAACGCAAAGGGCGTTGACGGGATCATCGCCTGGACCGTTGGGCCTGCCATGGGAATCATTGCCAAAAATGTCAAACAGTTGGGCATTAAAGCACCATTATTTGAGTGTCACGGTTCCGGAGATCCCATTTTTTGGAAGGTTGCAGGGGAGGCTGGAGAGGGTGTCATGATGCCGTCTACCAAAATTGTTGTGGGAGATCAACTTCCCGACAGCGACGTTCAGAAAAAGAAAATAATAGACTATGTTAAGGCATATAAAGAAAAATTCAATCGTGAGCCCGGTACGATGGTTGCCTATGGGGCAGATGCGGCCTTTATTATTGTAGATGCGATTAAAAAGGTAGGGCCCGACAGGGCGAAAATCAGGGATGCCATTGAAAATACAACGGGTTATGTAGGTTTAAGCGGCATTTACAATATCAGCCCAAAGGATCATAACGGTCTTTCCATGGATGATATTGTGATGATAAAGGCCACCAAAGGGGGATGGAAACTGCTCGATTAGAAGGATATTATCAGTATTTAAAACTTCCCTTCCCTGATGATAAAGACCAAGGGAAGGGGAGTATGCAATTACATAAATCGTTATGGATTTTTCCCAGCAAATTGCTCAATATATCATCACCGGTTTGACCATCGGGGCCATTTACGCCATTGTGGCCATGGGGTTTAATATCATCCATAATGCCACCGGAATCGTCAATTTTGCCCAGTGTGAATTTATATCCCTTGGCGGGATGTTTATGTACTCTCTGGTGGTTCTTTTCAACGTCAATTTGGCCATCTCTTTTTTCATATCTATGGTCGGGGTCGCCCTAATCGGAGCCCTGATAGAAATCGGACCCATACGGCATGCCCGGTCAAAGGAAATCATTATTCTTATTTTTTTGACCATCGGCCTATCGGAAATTATCCGGGGATCCGCCCAAGAGGTCTGGGGGACCGATAATGTCGGTGTCCCTTCATTCTCGGGTGAAAATCCGATTCATCTGCTGGGCGGAGCAACCATCGTTCCTCAGCACATTTGGGTATTTGCAATTACTGTGCTGGTCATGCTGATGCTGCGTTATTTTTTCAAAAGAACGTTGATGGGCAAAGCCATGCGGGCGACAGCGGTCAATCGAAGGGCGGCGGCCCTGGTGGGTATTTCAGTGAACCGAATGACACTTTTTTCTTTTGCATTCAGTGGCGCACTGGGGGCGGTGGCTGGAATGATCATCGCACCGATCTCCACAACGTCTTATGACACGGGAATCATGCTGGGATTGAAAGGGTTTGCTGCTGCGATTCTTGGTGGATACGGAAACTTTGCCGGCGCAATATTGGGCGGCATAATTTTGGGTATTTTGGAATCATTGGGAGCAGGGCTGATATCGTCTCAGTATAAGGATGCGATCGCTTTTTTCGTTCTACTTCTGGTGTTGTTTTTAAAACCCACAGGAATTATGGGGTATGGGGAGTCGGAAAGAGTCTAGAGTTTCCAACCAGAAACTGCCCTTTTCCGCAATCTCAGCGTCAATCTGCGGAATCACTTGTGCGGCGTACCAATTGTAGCCCTCCAAGTAATTCCTTGATTTCCTTGATCTTGCGAAAAATTGCAAATTTCTGCATTGGAAACTTAACTTATGCTCTTAAAACAATGAACGCATTTTTTAAACACAAAGACATCTTCGGCTTTGCCATATTGGC
>JBFESJ010000149.1:0-9345 GCA_041548585.1 Desulfobacterales bacterium
ATCAGTTTCAAGGACATGGTAAAAAGAATCAAAAGGATCGGTGCCAAGGGAGGACCGGTTTCCAAATGATAAAGGGAGGTTCATATGAAAATGTTTCAAAAACCCATGTGGATGGCAATGGTGTTCGCGATGATAACCCTGTTTGCCTGCGTGACCATAAATATTTATTTTCCGGCAGAGAAAGTTGAATCCGTTGCCGGGGATATTGTGAATGATATCCGGGGTAAAAAGCCCCCTCAAAAGGATAACCTTTCCAAAAACCATAAAGGATTTTCTTTTAAGGTCAGGTTCGCCTTTTCTCCCGCCAGTGCATGGGCGGATGACGTGACCACCGTTTCCAATCCAACCATTCGCGCTTTGAAGGAAAAAATGAAAGCCCGTTTCCAAGCGCTGAAACCGTACTACCAGAAAGGCGCCTTGAATGAAGGAGGTGACGGCTATCTTTCCGTGGCAGATACCGTGGGGCTAAACCTCAAGGAGAAAAGGGACCTCAACGGTCTCGTGGATGCCGAAAACAGCGACCGAAGAACACTCTATTCAGAGGTTGCCAAGGCTCTGAAGATAGATCCGAGCCAGATCAACCGGATTGCAGGGATCTTTGCCAAAGAGTGGCAGAAGCCGGTGCGGTAAGGTCCGAAATAAGATGCTTAGGCGGACGGGTCGAGACATCCGGCGCCGTCCGCCTTTCCTATTGAACCGCCGGGGTCGTTTGCGGCAATGTAAATGTAAAAGTAGAACCAACGCCGACCTTACTCTCTACCCATATGCGGCCGCCATGCAACTCGACGATTCGTTTAACAATTGCAAGGCCCAGGCCTGTACTTTTCTCACCCGCGGTTGGCCGAACGCTGGTTTTGCCAAAATCTGTAAATAGGTTGTCAACCTCTTGGGCCGGAATCCCTTGTCCCTGGTCTTGGACGGAAACTGCGACATCTTTATCCAGAGCGCGTGCTCGCAATGTGATGGAGGTATTGGGGTAGGAAAACTTAATTGCGTTGTTTATAAGATTATTCATTACCTGATCGATCCGATGAGGGTCCATGACAATAACCGGAAGCTTCGGTTCAAGATCCAACACCAGTTCAATGGACTTGGCCTTTGACAGCACCAGATTTTCTTCATAGCATTCTTTCAGATAATTTGTCAGGTCTGTTGGGCGCATGATCAGTTCTAACCGACCGGCTTCAATGGCATTCACGTCTAGAAGTTCGTTAATCAAATTAAGCATTTTTTCACTAACTTTAAGCATTTTGTTCAAAATATTATCTTGAGATTCCGTGATCTTGCCGGGATGACCTTCCAAAAGATACTCGACATAGTTCATGATGATAGAGATCGGACTCCTCAGGTCATGCGCCGCTATTCCCAGAAATCTGTTTTTCATTTGATTGAGTTCGATTAACTGCTGATAAAGCCGGCTCTTTTCCACGATCGTCGACAGCTGGCCTGCAATCTGAAGAAAGAGTTCTACATGGGCATTCTGGTAGGTGTTCAATTGCCTACTGTTAAAAAATATGAATCCAATGGGATGATGCATGCCGACCAGCGGAAACGTTAAGCTGGAGCACATTCCTTCTTCAACAATCAGCCGGGTTGATTCGGATCCCGGATGCTCTATCAGGTATGCCGGCAAATCATTAATGATGCGCGGCTCGCCCGTTTCGACAATACGTTGCAAATTACTTCCTTCCATGCGTGCTGTGTAGCCGGGCGTGATATTCACTGTGGCTGTGTTGGATCGTACCCATTGCGTCCGAACGACCCGTCCATTTTCTTCGAGCAGTGAAAATCCAATTCGATCATAGGGTATTAGCGATTTAAACGATTCAAAGATCTGATTCAAAATTTCGTTTAAAGTCAGGCCGGCATTTATCTGAGCGGTGATTTTGCATAACATGTGAAACTGATCAAATTGTTTTTTCAGCGCATGTCCTAAATCAACCAAGGTCTTGCCGAGTTGGCCGATTTCATCCTCCGGACCGGCCGGGACCTCAGAATCAAACATCCCTTTTTTCATGGCATCGGCGATATCGCGATATTTGGCAATCCGGGAATCAATCATGATAAAAATCTCTGTTTGCGGTTGTTTTTATGATAAATATTTGATTTTATGAGAGAGTTATATTTTTATGATTCAAAAATCCTTTACCCTTTAAATGGAAGCTTGTTAAAGGGAGATCCAAATGAGACGAAAAAATCAAAACAGCGATCGCGCTTTACGATTCGATATCCTTAAGCTTTTCAATTCCCATCAACTTGAAAAGGGTTTTTTCATAAAATGTTTCCGTAATCCCCTCCCGCAGTTTGTGGAGAAAATATTTTTCAAAAGCAACTTTTGCCAGATGAATATGTTTTCCTTTGGATGACCAATTGACGTTCCTTGGCGGAATCTGAGGAATGGCCACGAATCCAACCCCGCTGTCACCGAAATCCGCGAGGCAGACGGCGTTCCAGGTCGCTTCATGAACCGGTTTTTTATTGTCGAGCAGTGCACGAATGTTGCGAGCCGTCGCCGCCACCATCGATTCAATCATAAAGCCTGTTTTGGGTACGCCGGTGGGAACCGGTGTCGGCTCAACCGGCGGGATGGCCACACAGACACCTATGGCGAAGATATTGGGGTATTTGGGGTTTTGTTGGTATGGGTTGATGAGTACAAACCCGCGTGGATTCACCAGGCCTTCGATTCCATATACAGCGTCAATGCCTTTAAAAGCCGGCAGCATCATGGAATATTTAAAGAAAAGTTCGTGTTTTTTCTTTTCATTACCGGTTTCGTCCAGTTCCGTGACGTAAACCTTGTCTTTTTCGACACGAGTAATCTTGGCATTGCAAATCCATTTGATGGTCCGTTCACGCATTACAGACTCCAAAAGCCCCTTGGTGTCTCCGACACCTCCCAGTCCGAGATGACCGATATAGGGTTCCGAAGTGACAAACGTCATCGGCACCCTGTCCCTGATTCTTCTGCGCCGAAGATCGGTTTCCATGATCATGGCGAACTCATACGCCGGTCCGAAACATGAGGCCCCCTGGACCGCACCGACCACGTTGGCCCGGGGTCTTGGACAAAGGACTGCCAGGCGTCGAAGGCTTTGAGTGCATGATCGGTTCTGCAGATGGACTGGGTGAATCCACTCACGGGTCCCAGCCCCTCGATTTCGTCATAGGCCAAAGCAGGCCCGGTGGCGATGATCAGATAATCGTAATCAACAATCCGACCGTCGGCCAGCTCCACCTGGTTTTTTTCCGCCAGGACGCGTTTGGCACCCGTGGGGATAAAATTTATGTTTCTTTTTTTGTAGATGGGGGCCAGTGGGATTTCAATCTCCCGGCGTGTGCGCCAGCCCACGGCCACCCATGGGTTGGAAGGGGTAAACTGATACGTATCCATATTGCAGATAACGGTCAGCGCATCCGAAGACCTTAAATGTTCTTTCATTTCCAGTGCCATGGGGATTCCGCCCAGCCCGGCACCGATTATCGTAATATCAGCCATTTTTCTATGCCTCCGTGATTTTTAAAAGAATGAATTATTTTGTGAAATCCAGAATTGCTCCTGCTGGATGTGTTTCAATGACTTCGAATTTCAGATTTAATTTCTGATCGCATTCATTTTTGGCGAATTTATATCGCCATTCGAGGCTGTGCTGTACCCCGTTAATCTTGCACACGTTCAATTTTGGGCGGCTCTAGACGGCCTTGGTAGCCTCGAATTCTCTGGATGAGCACTTTGCACAGGTTCAGTGATACGGCCGGGGAGTTTTTCAAAAAAAGTGAAAAATCATCGGCCTTGAACATATAAATCAGTACATCGGACAATGCTTTAGCGGTATAGGGATGATTTTTACCGTCGATAAGGGCCAATTCGCCGAAGAATTGGTTTTCCCCGACACACTCCAGTACCTTCTGCCGGTCTGTTTCAGCACCCGTTATTAGCGACACCTGACCTTCGAAAATAAGATATAGGCAATCGTAAGGCATGCCTTCCCGGAGCACGACGTCGTTCTTGGAATATCGATGAACCGCCATCATGGAGACAAGGGTGAGAAGCTCCTGAACGCGCAGGTTTGTAAACAGCGGTATTTGGCGGATCCATTGGATTTTTTCTACGATGGGTGAGCTGGCTGTTGAACGGTTATTTTTGTAAACACCCGCCCCCAAAGCATCCAGCGCCCATCCAGCGGCCTCCTTTACCATCTGGTTTCCTGAATTCGCGTATGCTCGAATTTCAGGAAGCAAAGAATCGTCTTGGGCCGATTCTCCCAACGCATAAAGGCCGAGGACCTGGATCATGGGGTCCGGATCGTCCACCAATTCCTTGAGAATTTCTCCAAGTGAAGATGCCATGGGCAGATCATCTTTCAGTCTTTGCCTGACTGCGGCGAACTTTTCATCCGTTGTTCCTTCACTGAGCAACGGCAATAACAGATATCGAATGTCGGGGTGCAAATTGCTTTCCAAAGCTTCGATGGCGTTATCCACATCCCGCTTTTCTCCGGACTGAATCGCTCGTATAATTAGTTTCATTCGATCTCCGAAGACCGTAGATTCGAGACTTCTTAGCACAATTTCGATGATTTCATTGTGTTTTTGCAACAGGTGATCGTGGCATAAAGCGAGTGCGGGACTCAATGGTACGGATTCCAGGATCTTGACCTGTGCCAGACAACCATAAGCGGCTTTAAGCTCATTTACGATAAAAGAGGAAAGCGTTACGGCAGGCACACCGATGTTATCAAGAAGCGCAAGGACTTCGTTTTTTAGAACACGGGAGGGAAGATGAAGGGCTGATAATAGCTCTGGCAACGCATCTTTTTCTTTTTCCTTAATCAACAGTGCCGCCCGGGACCGGATGCTCAAATCCGAATCCGTTAAACGTTTTATCAACATATGGACAGGGATGTCATTTTTCAAAACACTAGCTGCTTCAATTGTGGCTCTACGAACCTGAGGCGAGGTATCTTCAAGTGATGTTTTAAGGATGTCAACAACAGCCTTGTGCTTCATCTTGGACAGTCCGGAAATGGCCCATGCTTTTAATTCCGGATCTTGTCCGGCTAAAAGCCCAAGCAGGATGCCTGCAAACGCATTATCTCCGGTTTTACCGAGAATCTCGACCCCCATTCGCAAGTCGGAATCATCCCTGTTGAGTAAGTTGTTGAGGCGGTATCGAAAAATAGATAAATTTCGAGGGTCTTTTCCGAGGTAGAAGCCAGACATTGCTTCGATCTGAACTCGGCGATCTGAATGATCCAAAAAAGCCTCCATGACTGACGAACATCTTTGGGGGGCGATTCGGGCCAGCGTCTCAAGTAGATACGACAGAAGTTCCGGCGAAGCCGACCGGGTCAAAAGGACAAGTCTGTTAAGCGCCGGTTCCGTAACCTCAGGAACCAGTAAATCCAACATCCGTTTTTGTGTTTTTAAGGGCTGGGCAGACAACGCATCGACAAGGGTATCCGCCCATCCCGACGGTTTTGCCGCTCCCAGGATTTCGGCATAAAACGCAGCGAATTTTGGCTCTGCATTGGCGATTTTATGTTTAAGATTGTTCAGGAGACGCTTATCTTGTAACAGCGCTTTATGGTTGACGTCTTCGAGATTTGACCAATCCACGTGCTTGTCAGAAAGTGTTTGTAGTAAAATTGACGGATACGCTTTTTTGAGACGGATATTGGTAAACAGCCAGATGATTGCTAAAGGGGCTGCCACTATCGACAACCAGCGCGGGTCAACAAAACCTTTGATAAGAATCAGTAGACCGGAACCGGTAAAATCGGAAATCCTAACCACCGCTCCCCTTAAAAAGACTCGGATGAGCGCCCGACTTTGCTCAGGGAAAAAGTTGTAAAGGACCGTCCTGGCCGGGTTGTTGAGGGTTGTTTTGAGCGTTTCGGTGCTAAAACGTGCATAAATTCCGGATATAATATCGAAACGAAGAAAAAGACTCCCGAATGCCAGAAAATAGTTTGCTGGATGAAACAGCAGACTGGTGGTAACGCCCAGACGGGTAATGATCCGCCCGGAAACCATTAAAATAATAAACATGGCGGCATTGGAGATACCGCGATACAGTCCAAAAAAATGAAGCGTCGCTGTTTCGGTGGTGAAATGTTTGTCCACAACAACATTGAACTGAAAGTCCATGATAGGAAGCAGTATATTGGGTATGGCAATGATAAGAATCATGTATTTCAGTAACACCGATTGACGGGCGTGAGTGAGAAATTCCCTAAAGCTGTCGGTAAATTTACCTTCGAGTTTGCCTTTGCGCCTATCGACCCGGGTTTCTATGGGAGTGGCCACGATTTTTTCAGTCAATTCGTTCAGGACGGCAGCCAGGGCCATTCCAACGACGAAAATCAAAAGGAGATTGTTAAGACCAAGCCAGCGGGCAAGTCTTCCTGTCATTAAACTTCCTGCTGTGGTACCCAGAACACCACCGGCCGTAACCAGAGTAAAAAGGCGTTTGGATTGCTGAGTGGTAAACAGGTCGCTTAAAATATCCCAGTAGAGAATCGGCAAAATGGCAACAGATTGGCTTTTGAAAATGTAGAGCACCGGATAGATCCAGGCAAACTTCAAAGGCAGGAGCAACCGAATCAGACCGATACATACGCCGAAATAAAGCAAAACCACCGTAAAAACACGAACGTTTCGGTAGCGTTCCATAAAAATGCCGACAAGTCCGGAAAAGAAGAAAGTAATAATGGCTTCTGCGAGAAAAACGGTGGGCAAGGATTGGACTCCGAAACGCTTGAGAAAGGCACTTTGAGCAAAATTGTTGATCTGGATAGCGCTGCTGCTCATCACCAATTGAATGGCGGTAACCCAAAGCAGCGGTTTTATCTCATTCGGATAGACCCTCAAGGCTTTCCGAAGAAAAATTACGGGCTGGGCCCACTGCATCAGGTTGTGATGCCGGGTCGGCAATATGGGGGTATAATCGTTCATGGATAGAACGGCGAAAATTTTAAAGTATTAATATGTATTTAAAGTAAAATTATGTCTTTTTCTACAAAGCATGCTTGACGGATAATTAAAAGGTGTCATATTCATAGTTGTTGTTTTTTAGGAATAAAGGAAACATGTTGGATCTATGTCAATACATTTTTGAATGTTAAAAGGTTGGGTGTCAAGAATGATGATACATTTTAAGCTTAAAAAAAGGTTATGTTTATATGTCGCGATAGTTTTGTTCTGTCTGATCTCGATGTCCTGGGCCGCGGCACCCAAAGTACTGGAGAATAAAAAAAGTCCCACAGCGGTGAACCATCAGAAGCCATCGCCTGAGATCGACCCCGCCAACATCGAGCTGAAAATCAAAGAGATCAAAAAAAGACTGGCGGAAGCTGAAGCAACGGAAAATGAACAAACAGCACGCCAATTGGGAATACTGTTTTCTCAGCTCCAGGAACGAACGGCAAAGATTCGTGAATTAGACAGCGTCTACCAGCGGCTCTTAACCGCCTTGAAGAAAAAGAAAATTTTGGAAAAAGAAGAAGCCCTTTTGCAAGAAAAAGTGCAGACTCAGAAGCAGATAACACTTTCGAAAAATCCGCCGTATTCCCTGAGTTTTTATGACACGATTCTCGATAAGTTGGTTACCGACGACCATAAGAAGGAGACGGCCATTTTGGGGATCAGCCTGGCCGAAAAGGCCTTGGAGGATGCCAGATCGAAGCTGGATGACAGCCAGCAGGATTTGCGAAAATACAAAGAAGAACTGGCGGTAATGGAACCCGGGAAAGATGCTTCGAACCTGAAGTGGGCGTTCGCCCGGGCTCAACTGGAATTGGAAATAGCCCAGGCGATTTTCGATTTGCAAAGGACAATCAAGCAAAATCTTTCCATCGAAGTTCGCCTTGCCAAACAAAATTCGGATGTTACGCAACAGAACCTTGTTTGGGTCAGTAAAAACTTACATTTTGACAACGCTGATCTGGAAAAACAGATCGAAGCCATCAGTCTGAACCGGGATGAACTTCAAAAGCGACAGAAGGATCAGCTCCGTGGGCAGATGAAGGTGGAGGCCGTCTGGCTTCAGGCCCAGGAAAGACTCGAGAACGCTAGAAAAAAGACAGATATTGCATTGGCCAAGGCCAGATTAGAGGCCGCCGATGCCGAGCGGGAAGCCTCCCAGCAGCTTCTGGAACAGACAGAGGATATGTTGAACCTGTTAAATCAACAGGAACAGGTGTGGAAAAATCGTTACGCGCTTGTCAAAGGCGAGGTGGATCAAGAAAAAATAGACGCCTGGAAAAAGGGACTTGAAGCAAACAAAGTAAAAATTGAACGCGCCGTTCGACTTCAGGAAAGCTATCAAAACAGTCTTCAGCCCCAAATTACATCCCTGGGAAAACAAGTATCGGACCAGGGGTATTCGAAAGATTTACGCCGGGAGCTGGAAAATAGACTGGGTGCGCTGGGGACGTTGGAAAAGGGCGGTCTCGAATATTTGTCGATGCTGAAAGCCACCTTACGGCTGAACCAGCGGCTTCTGGATGAAATTACCAATAAACGCCAACACGTTGATTTGTGGAAAAAACTAACTACACTGACCGGCAAGGTAAAAAACATCTGGGACCTGGAATTGTGGGTTATTGACCAACACGGTGTGACCGTCAAAAAACTGGCAATGGCCCTGATCACCCTGATTATCGGGTTTATATTTGTCAAAAGAATCATCCTTTTTTGGATTCGAGGTCTTTTGACGCGTGTCCACATGAAAGAGACCACGTCTGCGGCCGTTGAGAAGATTATCAATTATATTATCATATTTTTGATTGTTCTCTTTGCGTTGCGCGTGGTTAATATCCCTCTGACGTTGTTCACATTCTTAGGCGGTGCCGTTGCCATCGGTTTCGGTTTCGGGGCTCAGAACCTGATCAATAATTTCATCAGCGGATTCATCGTTATGGCGGAGCAGCCGATAAAGATCGGAGACCTGATTGAAATCGAAGGGACTTTCGCCATGGTGGAGGAGATCGGTGCGCGCTGTACGCGAATTCGCACCGGCGGCAATGTCCAAATTTTGGTGCCCAACAGCAGTTTTTTAGAAAAAAATATCATTAACTGGACCCTTTCAGACAAAGAGGTCAGAGCCCAGGTGACAGTAGGGGTTATTTACGGGTCTCCGGTTCGTAAAGTAGAGCGCATTATGCTGGAGGTCGCCGACGAGCACAAAAGGGTAAGGAAAGCCCCCAAACCTTTTGTACTCTTTAACGATTTTGGGGAAAATGCCCTAATCTTTGATCTTTACTTCTGGATCAGCATGAGCCGTATCATGGATCGGCGGATCATTGAAAGCGATATCCGTTTTCGTATTGACGAACTGTTCCG
>JBFESJ010000150.1:0-9095 GCA_041548585.1 Desulfobacterales bacterium
CAAGCCGAAAAGCCGAGATCTCCACTACCGGCCTTCTCCCAATACATCAAAGTGGAGTCTTTGTCTTGTGGAGTGACATCATGGACCCAACATTATTCAGCGAATTACAAAAAACTCTAGAACATAAATTTGGTCGGTTTTTTTATGAGACCAAACTTGGCAAATCCCTCCAGCCTGAAGACTTAATGGTTAAATATGGTCTCGGGGAAAAAGGCGAGGTTGAAGCCATATTACCATCACTTGAATTTGGCGGTATTTGCGATTTTATAGGCTGGTTTGAGAAAGAACACGGAAGAAATACGGATTTACGTTGGGATAGGCTCATGACCAGAATTAAAAATCTTTCTGAGTCTAAGGAAAGTATGGTTTATATAATGCAACGAATATCCAACCTTCGAGGATTTATACAAAGTGAAATTTATAGAAAAGATTATTACAAAAAACTCTACAAAAAAGAATATCAACGCCACAAAAGAGAACAGAAGAAAGAAATTCAAAAATATGAAGAAGCTATAAAATTAATCAAAGAGCTTGATCCTGATTTTGATAAAAACCTTAAATACTTGAATATAGCAAAAAAGAGGGCTGAGAACCTTAAGCCATCAGAAACGTTTTTGCAATTGAAATATATCCACGAATACGGCCTGATGTGGGCAACTGATCAAAAGCAAATCTCGACTAAAGGATTGCTAACGCTAAGAGGTTTTGTTTGTGAAGTTTATAGGGTAGCTGAAAATAACTCAAATTTAACACCAAATGCTATTTACGTTGAAATAAAAAAACTTTTGGATTTATTAAAAATAAAAAATACAAAGGGGAATAATTATACCCGTGAAAATATAAAACAGATCAATAAACGGCATTACAACCCATTTCCACCAAAAGAAGAAAGAAATAAGCTACTTTAAAGCCCTCTATTCAAAAAATCCTCCGATAAATTATCTTTTCCGACCTAAACTATATTTCACAGAATCGTAAGGCAGGTCAATACATCACTTGACAGTTCAATTTTCAGAGTTTGATATCACAACCAATTGAACTGTTGTCAAAATGGAAGATATATAGCAGGTATATAGATCAGCCTTCTTATATGGAATTGAAAATATTACTGGTTTTGAACCAACCCCATAAACCCCATTCTCATTCATAAAATTTAGTGTACAAACCTAAGCTGTATTAGATTTTCGATAGTGGCAATTTGTTTATCCTATTCCTAATTTTTCGACATTAAAAGTATTCTCGGCTTCAATCTTTAGGGGTCAAAAACCATTCTTATTTTTGACCAATCATAAATCTATTTGATATGGAATTTAACTTTATGATCTTATAGAATTTGTCTAATGACCCATAATGATGTAATCTGCATCCTCTCCGGTTATCGTTTTGGGACTGATAGAACCGGAGACCTCCGGAAGAATGACTGCGTAGGAAAGGTTCGAGCGTTTACTGATCTGCTTTGGAATGCCTTTTTTTCTGGCATGACCGGAACCAGTGATGAGAATAATGATATAGTCCGGATTTTTATCCAAAAACTCTAAAGCGTTGATAGCCATAACATTGTCCCAGATCAACTGAGCTTCGCAGAAATGTGTGAAGTTTAGTTCCCCGTGAGCGTGAGCACCAAAGGCATTTTTAATAAAATCCATGTATTCCTTATCCACACGGCAATAGACTTCCGATAACTTACCTCTTTGTTTTTCGGATAAAGATTTAAACCCCATTTGCGACACTTGCCTTGTAATGTCCCTGGATACATTAAGGCCGACCATGGGGACCTTGTTTTTTCGTGCTAACTCAAAAATAGGACTGTAAAGTTCCCATGGAAAATTCCAGTTCTCATAATAAATTCTCTTAAATTCCTTTACGTTCAATTTGCCTGAAACCCAATTATCTAATTCCAACTGGCTCTCACTTTGAAACATCTCAAAACCGACAGCTGTGGGCACACCAGATTCGAAAACAGCCCTAATGATGTGAAGCTGGCTTTCGTGATGGGTTTTATTGTTGTGAAATTCGCCCACTAATATGATCCTATTGTTAGTTAAACTGGGCAACACCTCGGAAAGCGTGGTTATTTCTTCTTGAACCAAGTCATACATTCGATGGTCGTAATAATTTTTTTCGACTTGTGAACAGCCGATTGTAAAAACCGAAAGCATTAATAAAAGAAACCATATCCTCATGAATTGATCTCCGTATCATTACAACTGGTTGGAACAGACTATTTAAGATTGAAAGCACGGCCATGTGGAGTATGTAAATACTCGAAATCTTCGATTCGTAAAAACGAAATATCAGACAGCACCAAACATCCTTCCAATACGTCCAAAGAAAAGTAGTGATCTAAGAAATCCTCGCCTTCCTTTCAACCCTAATACGGCCAAGTTTAACATTCCGATTTGTGCATACACGGTCCAGCCAAGGACTGCAAGACTTGTGTTGAGCACAGATATTTTCATAAGCAATCTGTGATGCCTGTCTATGCTGATCAAGGCTCGGAGCCCTGAACGAACAGAGGGCGTGGTAACCATGATGCTGTCTTTTGCAGCTTTGACAAGAATGTCCTCTCCATTAAAGGAGAGGACCATATCTGCAAATATGTACATAGAACTATCCATTAACACTTTCTTCGTCACCATTTTTTGTGGTTTTAACTTTAAGGGTGCCGTTTAATTTCCAATTTGCATGGGATGCCTCTG
Organism: Desulfobacterales bacterium; assembly: GCA_041548585.1. Taxonomy (GTDB): domain Bacteria; phylum Desulfobacterota; class Desulfobacteria; order Desulfobacterales; family UBA11574; genus UBA11574. The sequence continues at coordinate 2,700 of JBFESJ010000150.1, forward strand.
GTGAAGCACTACTTGGAACGGAAACCTCCAAATTTTCAAACTCATAAGTAATTTCAGCATCCCTGCCGGTTAGTTTATCATAAAGAGCTATTCCTAACTCAGGCCAAGTTGTTGTATCTTCTGTGTGTTCTATCATTGTTCTGCCTCCTGTATTATAAAATCAAAATTTTCGATGTACTTCATAGCTTAGGTGATGTTACCTACCGTTTCGAATGTTTTCCGCTTAGGTATCTTAAGCCAACCATTTTACTGCGTCATCTAAACTCTGTCACGACTGGATCTACAACTTGCAAGTTGAAGATTTTTTGTTAATACAGCTATTTAAAAAATAGGCTATAGTAATAAGTGTGATGGTTGTTCCGATCATAATGCGCCTCCTGTTTATTTAACCCTTAACTTATTAATGTTCTATAAATGAATTTCAAGGTTGGTTGTCCCTTCAAAAATAATCTATGGCCGGAATGTTAAAATGCAATACTGGTTAAATGAGGTTTTAATAATAGGTTATAACTATCATATAAAACCGGGGCTTTTGGTTATATAAAAAAGACGACTCTATGGTGTTGGTGGATGATTGTTCAATGCGAAGGAATGTACAATCTCAATGCTACTCAGTGGTTCAAAAAAGAAAAAATGTGTGTGATTCTAAATATATTTCTCAATCGAAATAAACAAAGCGGAAACTATAAATTGTGGTGCATATTTAAGTCTTCAAACTTTTTATGTGTTGAGATAACCGGAAACAATCGGGTGTATAAAAAACGGTCATACCTTGCCATAAGTGCAGGTATAAACATCTCAATTTCTGTTACATATATGTTATTTCCTACAAAAATGCAAAAAGGCAAACCCAATGAAATGAATTTCCCTCTATTGGAAAATGTTTTTCTGAAACCTGAGGTTTGTTTTTTACCTTGGAGGCCAATGATGAGCTTTCGGGTTTGTCCTGGGAATAGAAAGCCCCCGAGAGCACTGCAACTCCCAAGGGCTGTTGGAAGGTAGGCTATACAATAATGAAGAAAATGGTTTTTTTAGCCTATAGCAAATATATAATACCAAAAAGTGATATGTCAAAAATGTTTTTAAATAGGGAGAAGGAGAGGGTTTGATTACAATTATACTCTTAAAATATCAGTTCCCAAAATAGAAGATTTTGAACCGAAATCAATGTTGTGATATCTTGCCAGAAGTGCAGGTATAAACATCTCAATTTCTGTTACATATATCTTATTTCTTACAAAATTGCAAAACGGCAAACCCAGTGAAATTGATTTGCCGTTATTAAAGAGGATATCATATAGGCAAAAGACACACAATGGCGGTATTTCCCATGCTAAGGTAATTGTGCTTTAATTTTTTTGTATTCCTTTACGGTTATTTCCATTATCTCTTGAATCGATAAAACCTTATCTATAAGGCCAACTCCATGACCTGCTGAATAGACGGTTTTATAAGAAACCTTCGAATCCGTCGAACCAAATAGAGCGCGTGCAGCGCGACTGAGTGAAATAAATCGTTTAATTCTTTTGTTTTTTGTGAGTATTTCTTCAATCAACCCCTTCTCCAGACCCAGGGCCTCCAGTTCTTTAGTTCGTATAAAATTGCCGGGGAATCCATCTACTCTGTCAGTATTTACGATATCTTCACACACTGCACCAACAATTGTGTTTTTGTATTTTTCTGCGACTTCTGCTTCTTTCGAAGCAATAAAACGTGTTCCCATATAGACCGCAGAAGCTCCTAAGGCAAACGCTGCCGCCAGTCCAGCTCCATCTACAATACTGCCTGCGGCAACGATCGGCAATTTAATCATTCTCGCTAAATTAGGAATAAGGGCTAAAGGCGAAATCTCTCCTGCATGACCACCAGCACCAAAGGCCACCGCTATGAGCCCATCGGCCCCCAAATCAGCGACCTTTTTTGCATGCTCAAATCCCACTACATCACAATAAACTTTGGTTCCCACTTGATGCGATAGCCGAATCACCTCCTTTGGATTTCCCAAAGACGTTATGATTAAGGGGGTCCTCTCATCAAGCGCATGGTCGATTTGTTCATACTGGTATTTGTTAGACTTTTGAACGATAATGTTAATTCCAAAAGGTTTTGTGGTCAGACCTTTTATCTCTCTGATGACTTGACGATATTTTTCAATGGGACGGTAATTTAAGGCTGGAAAGGTTCCCAATCCTCCAGCCTCACTTGCACTAACAACCATTTTAACTGAGCTCACAAGAAACATGGGGGCACAAATTATAGGATATCTTAAATCAAACTGTTTTGTGAAAGCTGTTCTTAAGGAATCCATCGCCACCGTCTTTTGCTATTTTTTCTTTAAAGAATTACTTTTCAATCTATGACTTTTTCTTAAGAGATAGTACTAAAGTAAACCTGGCTACCGGTTCCTCTCCAAACTTGTCGGGAACCCTAGCGATAACATTAACTGGGGATTCGACTCTCTCAGCTGACTCGATGGCATCAGCAACTAATTTGGGATTATGGTGTCACATCTTGAATTGTGAATAGTGGCGTCTAATTCAAAATTATTGATACGGCAAAATCCCAATTTAACTCTCTGAAAAGACGATGAAAACCTTTTCGTTTTAAATTTTTATTCACTATTCAAGGTGTGACACCATTCTTTTTACTGGATTTGGCCCTCAAAAGCATTATTCATATGCAGGCCCGACACTTTAAGCTAATTCTATGTTTGCGCTGACAACAGCGGCCATCTGCATCATGTCGATCGTCTGGCCTTCTTTCAGATTTGTAAGGTCAGTGACCTTGCCTGATTTGCTTTTGGATTTTGTGTTTTTGAAGATAGGAAGCAAACTCGCATCAGCCACAATGAACTTGCCTGCGTTCTCAGGCTTTCCATTTTCAATTTTTGTCTGAAGTTTATTCGCTTTAACATAGTCCCATAGTTTTTTGGTGATCTTCGTCCTGGGAAGTTCTGTTGCTCCCAGAAGCTCTGCCAGCTCATTTTTCAGCTTTACCGGTTTCATCAATCCTTTTGCTTCTGCCATTTTTAGCTCCTTTATATTTAAATTTATGGGTTAATTATTGCATTTTTCAGTTTTATTTTGCCACTAACATTAGATATTGATTCACTGCGAAAGAACTACAGCTTTTAGAAAAAATGAATACAAGCTAGGTATCAAAACAAAGGTAGAGCCTGTTATGACTCTTCCTACAATAATTTCCTTTGATATTTCATTTGTTCAAAGAAATCATCTGCGTCTTTTTTTTGCCTTGCAATTTCCTGTAGCTCCCAGAAAACCTTCTTCTCAACAGAACTTTCTTCAGCAAATCTTAAAGCTTCGATTTCATCTAAACTTAATTTATTATCCTCGAATTTTATTAAGTAATTTTTTAATAATTTTTTCATTTTCACCTTTCATTTTATTAACTTAAATTGCAAATTCCTGATTACCCACTTCTGATCATCTATGATAAGGATATTTGCCATTTGTTATTGAACCAGGGAGTTCATTAATTTGTATGAATCATTATCCATGATTCCTATCCCCCAGCCCAGATCCTCCAACTCTTGGTTAACTTCGGTTCTGGTACGATATATGCCTTTATCTAAAATATAAAAAATATCTTTGACGAGTCCTGAAATTTCAATAGGCATAAACCCCTTTGTTTGAAACCTCAGAGATAAATCATTTAATCTGTTCCCCATTTTTTTCCTCCTTAACAAACCCTTATTTTAAGTCACCACTCATACCAAGGGCAGCACCTTATCCGCCTGCCAGAGTGCTGTGTTCAGACACATTATCTCTGTTCGGTGGATGTCAGTTTTTGTAGTAACGTTCCTTCAATTGTCCATGATTAGTTTTTGATATTTGACAATCCTCAGATCCTGAATATCCGCGTTAGGATGTGCTCACGGACTCCCCAAAGCTTCTTTTTGTCCATAAGCCTACAGTCTAATTCCTCCATTCCATTTTTAAGCCGGTCCAAGAACAGTACGAGTATGTTTCTGGGATTTCCTTGTCGCAATCAAAACAAGTAAATATAACCTAACTCCTTGAGCTTCTTTGCCGATTTATTCAACTTTTTGAGACAGGTCTTATCTTTACGGACAAAAGCACAGACTTTCCGGTTATGAGACTCTCTACAATTATTGTGATTATACAATGGGCATTCTAAATGTTTCTTTGACATCTCTATCCCTCACTTTTTTTTGAATTCTTTATGGCAAGCTTCTAATGGGTTAGACTTTAAAAGGATGTGTTAGATATCAGGTATGCTTTTTCACAAATTGGAAATAATCTTTGATTAATGAAATACTTTGTCCCTATCTGATAATTTTAAACCTAACGCTAAAAGGATTTTTCTTTTTGTATTCATTCTGCTTGGTTTCCCCTGCTCTATCCGTGTCAGGGTGATTGATGATATGTTTGCCTTTCTAGCAAGTTCGGTCTTGCTTATCATGAAAGATTCTCTGATTTCTTTTAAGGAGTTTGCGCTCATTTTTTCACCTAAAACATGTTTCATATTAAGTTCTTAATCGAATCGAGTCAAAATTCGATTAGAGTAATTTAGTATTTGCTTTAATCACCGGTTGATGATGATTTAAATTCCAAAAAAACCTTCTGATTTTGTCCATTTATTTCCGGCGTGCTGTCTTCCCAATTATGGATTTTGCAGGCATCAACCTGATCAGATGGAATAATACAGCCAATAAAAGGCATAAAAGGATCTCCGACATATGATTTATAGTTTAATATTAAAGCTTCTGTTCTGGGTAATCCTTCAAATTCCTGCAGCTGAGTGAAAAAGATTGAACAATCTCCCCCAAAAAAATCCCTGGATTTTTGCAGAGCCACGATACGTGATCTGAAAGAATTTACAGCAACTTCAGTGTTGTCTGCCTCAATCATCAAGTTAAATTCGCCATGCCTTCTATTCGGATCCAATTCTTCTTCTTGATTCGAAACAAAATAAAAATTTCCTATATATAACATAAAATCTCCTTCCTATGATCGATTACTGAAAAACTACAATAGAATTCATATCAAGGCTTCAAGACAGCCGACTCAGTGTGGAATCCCGGATATGTTCTTTCCATAATCTTCTCCCCAGCCGCTCACATATTAAGCGGTATGGTATAAGCTAAAGGATCTAGGTGCAGACTTTTTTGAGGTTTAAGGTCTGATGATAGCGAATTGTGAAGGTATAAATTCAAACCAAACAATAGGGCATCCCCTCAATATTAGAAGGAATGCCCTTTTTACTCAGAACATAAGGTTAAATCACAGTGACATTTGCAGCGGCAGAACCTTTTTGTCCTTGCTCTATGTCAAAGGAAACTCGGTCGCCTTCATTGAGGGATTTAAAACCGTTTGCATTGATTGCAGAATGATGAACAAACACATCCGATCCGTCTTCCTGCTCAATGAATCCGAACCCTTTTCGGTCGCTAAACCACTTAACAGTTCCATTGGTCATGATAACATCCTCCTTTCTTAAAAATTTTCAACGTCACAAACTGGAGGGTGCCACTTTGACAAATGGATTGTTCCTTCAGAGATAAACCGTCCCGCAGATTAAGCAGGACTTAATTGATTAAATATATAATAATCTTTATTTAGAGAGAAAGCAAGCTAATTATTTGTTTTTTTTAAAAAAAATGTGAATTGCGCATTTAAACGTGCAAAAACGAAATGTTACTCGAACAATATCGGAGACGGCTCTGTATGGTAAGGTTTGTGGTTTCATAATACTTGCATGATACTTGAATAGTGAAGGAGTGCAAACTTTCGATATATTGAAATTTCTTTACGAAAATCGGACTTGCCAAAACCTTTGATCTCTTGAAATCGGCATAACCTATCTTAATTAATAGTAAATTCGACGATACATTTTGCGTATCACATGATTCCAAGATAATAAGGCAGTCACACAGGCTTATTGATAAGCCAAATAGACCGCCTTATATCAATATCAAAAGTTGGATTAAATAGCGTCTATGAGTTTCTTTCCAGCTTTAAATTTTACAATAGTTGAAGCCTTAATTTTAACGGCCTCACCGGTCTGGCGATTGCGCCCCTTAAGGGATTTTCTACGGAGGTTTACATCATTCCACCCATTCCGCCGCCCATTCCTTGAGCTCCCGGATGCATTTCCTTTTTTTCTTCGGGTTTTTCTGCAACCATGGCCTCGGTGGTCAGCATTAATGAAGCCACACTTGCCGCATTTTGCAATGCGAGCCGGACCACTTTGGTCGGATCCATTATACCGGCTTTCATCAGATCTTCATAGGTGTCTGTTTCTGCATTGTAACCAAAAGCTCCCTTGCCGTTTTTGACTTTATCGATGACGACAGAACCTTCAGAACCGGCATTGTTGGCAATCTGACGAAGTGGTTCCTCCATGACGCGCATG
>JBFESJ010000151.1:0-9069 GCA_041548585.1 Desulfobacterales bacterium
TCAGGCCCGGTGGATTCATCTGAAATCATCGGGGTGGAACTGGCAGATCTCTTGGCATCAAAGGGGGCAAAAACCATAATGGAAGACTTGTACACAGATCTTTCCCAGACCCTTTAATTGATACTATTTTCAGTGGATGATTTTTGATTGACATAACTTAAAGAGATTCCAATACGCTATGAGCAAATATGCAGTAATACTACTTAATATGGGGGGGCCTGATTCTCTGGACGCCGTAGGACCCTTTCTGTTCAACCTGTTTAGTGATCGTGATATTTTTAAAATACCGTTTGGTCAAAAAATATTTGCAAGAATATTGTCTAAACGGCGGGCACCCCACGTGAGCAACAACTATCGTCAGATCGGCGGAAAATCACCGCTCAATGAGTGGACCGAAGTTCAAAGATCCATGCTCCAAACAGCACTGCGCAAATTACTTCCCGAGATTCGGGTGTATACTGCCATGCGCTACTGGCACCCGACCATAAAATCTGTTGCCGAAAATATATCGAAAAATAACTTTGATAAAATCGTATTGCTTCCCCTATATCCCCATCACTCCATAACCACCACCGGATCGGCATTCAATGAGTGGAATCGCTCTTATAATGGGGATACGGACCGGCTGAAATATGTTAAGGCTTTTTTTGATAACCCCAAATACATTTCAGCGATCAATGAAAGAATCGACGAGGCAATGATGCAGTTTCCTGAAAATGTTCGCAAAGAGGTCCAGATCCTGTTCAGCGCGCACGGAACGCCTGAGCGTCTCGTTAAAGGCGGAGATCCTTACAAAGAACACATCGAGGCAACCATTAAGTGTGTCATGGAAGCACGCAGTTTTTCACATGAACACCATGTGTGCTTTCAGAGCAAAGTCGGCCCCCTTAAATGGCTGGAACCTTCAACCCGTGAAATGATTGAAAAACTGGCAGCAAAAAAGAAAAAACAACTGCTGATAGTCCCCGTAAGCTTTGTATCAGATCATATTGAAACCCTGTTTGAGCTTGATATCGAATACCGGGCCATCGCCGATAAACTCGGTATTGAGAACTACATCGTGATAAAAGGGCTCAACGATTCCGAAACGTTTATCGAAGCGCTAAAAGAAATCGTCGTTGATACGATGGACCTGGAAGAAGTCTCCAATCGAAACCAAATCAAAAATGGATAAGCGCAAAATGAAAATCATAGTTCTGGGCGCCGGCATATCGGGGCTGTCAACTGCATTCTGGTTAAACGATGATGGTTTCGATCTGACGGTTCTTGAAGCCAAAAATGAGCCGGGGGGTTCCATGGAAACCCGGCGTAAGGATGGATTCCTGATTGATTACGGGCCAAACAGCGGATTGGAGACGACACCGTTAATCGGCCGGATTGTCGAAGCGGTGGGGCTTAAAAATGAAATGATTTATGCCAGCGAAACAGCAAACAAAAGATACATCCTCAAAAATAATCAGCTTTATGCCCTGCCCACAGGTCCGGCCGCTTTTTTAAAAACCGGATTATTTTCACCCAAAGCCAAGTTACGACTGCTCGCAGAACCGTTTATCGGAAAATCAGAAGACGGATATTACCAGAGCATTTCTGAATTTGTAAAACGGCGACTCGGTCAGGAATTTTTAGATTATGCAATAAATCCTTTCGTTGCGGGGGTATTTGCAGGAAATCCCGATCATTTAAGCGTTCAATCCGCGTTTCCAAAGTTATACCGGCTCGAAGAACTGTATGGCGGTCTTATCAAAGGATTGATTCTCGGGGCAAGGGAAAGAAAGAAACAGGCTGAAGTATCCAAACAACATGCGCGCTTATTTTCTTTCAAAAACGGTATGCAGGATTTGCCCAAAGCCATCGCCGGCAAGCTGGGCGATAACGCCAAATATCGTTGCCGTGTTGAAAAGATAACGAAATTTAAAGATAAATTTAAAGTATTGTACAATCAAGGTGGTTCGCTGGAAGAAAATACTTTTGATATCGTTATATCGACGGTTCCTGCCTATAAGGCGGCATCTATTTTTAGCGATTTTGACATGGCACTGTTGAACCATCTGAAAGAAATTTATTACCCGCCCGTAAAAGTATTGTATCTCGGTTTCAGGAAAAATGCCATCGGTCAGCCATTGGACGGTTTTGGATTTCTAATACCTGAGAAGGAAAAAAAACCTTTTTTGGGTGCAATCTTCAGTTCGACGATTTTTCCATACCGGGCAAAAGAAAATCTGGCAGCATTTACGCTGTTTGTCGGCGGAGCGCGATCTCCGGAGCTTTTAGAAAAAGAGAATCCAGAACTCGTCAATCGGGTGCTGTCGGCATTCAAGAACATCATGAAAATTGATGTAAAAGAAACTCCTAAATTTATCGAAGAACGGATGTGGCCCATGGCAATTCCACAATACGCCCTGGGATATATCGAACACGAAAGATATTTTGAAAAGTTCGAGCAGGATAATCCAGGCATTTTTTTGGGGGGTAATTATCGGGGGGGGATTTCCGTGGGCGACTGTATCAAAAATTCCGAAATCACATTTCAAAGGGTTAAAGCATTCATCAATACTAAAGGATGAAATATATACATTCATTCCCGTTAACAAATTAACTCGAATGATCTTGGCGGGAGCCTTTTTAACGTTTTCTTTTACGACGTGTACAAAATATGAACAGCATTATACATGATTCAAATATTACAATTTTTTTTATAACTAACCAAATTGAATGTTCATATTGACTTGATTGCTACATTGTGGTAATAGTGTGTAGTAAAACGTTACAGGGTGCCGGACAATGAAATACAATTTTACACGACGGCCCTAACCAGATCAGTCCCATTATTAATGCATAGCAAAGATCATTAAAACTGGATGGTAGATCATGACGCGTATTAACCGAATCTTCTTTTTTTCTTGTATATGTATCATTTTTATCTTCGGCTGCGGCGAACCTGCAAAAGAGCAAAAACCAGCGCCCGTAACATACAAGGGCACCCTCAATATCGGTCTTATTCCCGAGCACGACATATTTCATCAGCTCAAACGATTTGAACCCCTGGCCGATTATTTGTCAAAAAAACTCCAAATAAATATCAACCTCTTTATTCTTACGAGATATGGAAATATCGTTGATAATTTTGTATCCGGCGGTTTGGATGCCGCCTTCTTTGGAAGTTTTACCTATACCCTGGCCCATTCCAAATTGGGTGTTGAAGTGATAGCCAGACCGGAAACCAATCTCGGCGTTTCTGAATACTATGGAATGATGTTTGTCAAAAAGGACAGCGGCATCAGAAGCATAAACGACATGAAAGGAAAAATTCTTGCATGTGTGGACAAGGCCACCACCGCCGGTTATCTTTTCCCAATGGCATATTTTAAAAAAAATGGGATTAAAGATTACAAAACGTATTTTAAAGAAACCTATTTTACCGGAACCCACGAAGATGCAATTCATGATGTGTTGGATGGAAAGGCAGATATCGGATCTGCCAAAAACACCGTTTTTATGAGAATTGCAGATGAAGACCCCAGAATCAACAATGAATTGGATATCATCGCGGAGTCGTCCAAAGTGCCGGAAAACGGGTTGGCCGTAAGAAAAGATTTGGACGAATCTCTCAAGAAAAAATTAAAAGAAGCGCTGTTAAATATGAATACGGAATCAGAAGGCATACAGATATTGAATACTTTTGGTGTCCAGAAATTTATTGCGACGACAGACATTGATTATCTCAATGTTTACAAATTATTAGAACAGATAGGAATCGACATTTCAACCTATGAATACATGAACGAATAATGAAGAAAAAAATTCTCATAACATTAAGCATCTATTCGATCGTTTTTCTCCTGGGGGGGATTTATATCATCTCAACCATTGCATCATCTACGACAAAGCTGCAAGATCTCATCAGCTTGTACCAGATTGAAACCCAGAGGAAGCAGCTATTGATCCGTATTAAAAATGTGCAATCCGACCTGCATTTAAAAAGGACCCCCTATGCCAAAAGTGTTTCCACGATTATCGGCAATGTAAAATCCATGGAAGCCATGACAAATTCCTGTTTTGAATGCCATCACAGTAAGGGCGTTGTTGAAAGGCTGAACACCTTGAAGAACGATATTGAGAGATACAAACATTTAATTAGCAGGGCTCTGACGATTCGGGCGAAAAAGCAACGCGTTTTTTCAGAAGACAACAAGGCTTACAGGATGGCGGAAAACCTATTGGCCGACGTCAATGGAATGGTACACCTGGCAACGGTAAAGCTATCAGAAAAAACCAGATTTTCTCTCGGTGACATTTCCAATTCAAATACGATTCTTTTTTTACTGATTAGCATAACCCCCTTCTTTGCCGCGGGGTTGGGATTTATTTTCGTCAAAGGCATCACCAGTCCAATTAAAGAAATGCTGATGGCCACACGAAATTTAAAAAGCGGCAATTTAGATTTTAGATTAAACGGCTTGGAAGATGAATTTGGAGAGGTGGCCGAGTCCTTTAATGAAATGGCGGACCGCGTGGAGGATTATACCCAGAGACTGGAGACAAAAACCTCAGAACTCGAGCGTGCGCATGATGAGATGAGTACGTTTTGTCAGATACTAAGACAAATTGGAATTCAGCAGAAACTCAGTGGTGTCGGTTCTTTTCTAATTCAGAGATTCCAGCAGATCTTGAACACCCCGCATATGAAATTTTTTGTGTTCAGCACCGATCGAGACTCGCTGTTTATTCTCTCCGAAAGTGGCGTGAAAATCCTTGAAGGCAAAGAACTGATTGAAAACGTCTCGAACAGTTTAGAGAAGATGAACAGCATCACCACCTCCTCTATAATGTCCATCCCTTCTCCACTTGTTCCGGATGACGCTCCCCTGGAGGGCCGACAAACCATTATACCGTTTCGAATCGAAAATTGTACTCAGGGTGCGCTGGTAATTGTCTGTTCACAGGATTGCCTGTGTGATGAAAACAAACTAAAGCTGGTTGCTTTGATTCTCGAGCAGACATCGGGGTCCATCAAAAGAGCCATCCTACATCAGGAAGAAATCTGTTTTCTTGAAAAACGCATCGAAAGCATGTCCGAGTTTTCCGGCATCATCGGCAAAGACCCCAAGATGCAAACCATTTACAAGCTCATCGACGACATTGCACACACGGATGCGACCATTTTAATTCAAGGTGAGACCGGAACCGGCAAGGAGTTGATCGCACGGGCCATTTATCAGAAAAGCCTGCGCAAAGACAAACCTTTTGTTGTGATTAATTGCGCAGCGTATCCGTCCACCCTTCTGGAAAGTGAGCTTTTTGGCCACGAGAAAGGGGCCTTTACCGGCGCGATCCGCAGAAAAATAGGCCGATTCGAGCAGGCTGACGGCGGCACGGTGTTTCTTGATGAGATCGGCGAGATCCCCCTCCCCTCTCAAATCAAGCTGTTGCGGGTCCTCCAATCGCAAAAATTTGAGCGCCTGGGCGGTGAGCAGACCTTGACGGTGAATGTACGCATTATCGCCGCTACCAACAAAGATCTGATTCAGGAAGTCAAAAGGGGTAATTTTCGGGAAGACCTTTATTACCGCCTGAATGTCATTCCGATTCATTTGCCGCTGCTCAGAAATCGGCGCAACGACATTCCGCTTTTGGCCCGCCATTTTCAACGAAAATTCGCCGTTGCGAATGGGGATGAAGTGAGAGACTTCAGCTCGGAAGCCATGCGCCGCCTCTTGGATTATCCCTGGCCGGGAAATGTCCGTGAGCTTGAAAACACCATTGAACACGCTGTTGTACTGAGCAAAGGTCAACGGACCGAGGTGGCCCACCTGCCTTCAATTCTGCTCAGCAATGATGCCTTTTCGCGGCCCGCAGAACGGCGGGACAGAGCAGGGACTATGGTAGATCATGAGAAAAAGCTTCTCATCGATGTCCTCAATGGCTGCAACTGGAACAAATCCAAGGCAGCTTTGCAACTGGGAATCAGCCGCAGCACCCTCTACGGAAAGATAAAAAAATACAATGTCTCCAAGGAATCATCGACCGTTCATTAATAAATTACTTCAAGTGTGTTTGCCATGACAACGTGTACGAGTTTTGTACACTTCCAACCCGTTTATATTGCTCAAAATATTGATGTCATCCCCAGTATTGGTTTAAATTCATACAAATAAAAAAAGAATAAAAAAAACAGAAACATTGATTTTTTCTCCGGTACGAAACATTTCGGATACAAATCAATGGGCAGAAAGAAAAGCTTTATTTAATTTTTATCATATTATCAAATAGTTAAAATACATCCTGCTTTTATTTACCAAACGAATACAATCATCCCGTCCAAATCTCCAATCATGGCACCGCATTTGCTTTAATAGGTAACCGTAATTGAAAACAGAATGATCAGGCGTTTGTTCAAGACGTTTTTTCCAATGGGTTCGTTTTATTAAAAACTTGGATTTTATAAGGATTTTTTATGTTTTTATTCCATCCGGATTCTCAAAAAAGAATGAAGAAATTTTGGAAGCTCTTGATTGTAACCACGCTGCTGGTGGCCTTTGGAATATGCCCCTGGGGGTCTCTGATCGGTCTGGACAGCCACCCCCGGCCGGTTAAGGCGGGAGCAAAAGGGAACGACAAAAGTGACCTGAATAATGATGGTTACGTGGACGAGGCTGACCTCACATTATTCAGCCAGCAACAGCTGGGGCTGCAGGGTTGGGCGGACTGGTCGAATGCGCAATGGTGCCAGTGGCATACGGCGAATAACAACAATAAAGACTATTCTCGTTATTCCAACCTGCTCGATTTCATCTACATTTTTTTCGAATGCGACAGTGGTGGCCCACCGCCCTCGTCCTCGCTTCCTCCGGCGGTGCACAGCAATGACGACCCCGTCCGGATGGCACGTGGACCCGACCAAAATCTATATGTCAGCGATGCCAAGGTTCATTCGGTTTTTAGCTATGATGCCGGTTTAAATATAACCGGCGAACTTACGGGGCTCGACGGACCGTTGGCCGTTGCCGTGGATGCTTCCGGTAACATTTACGTGGGCAACCGTGGCAGCTACAACGTGGAGATGTATGATCCCAGCGGCAATTTTCTCAGATCCCTGGGAGACGGAAAAATAAAGATGCCCAACGACATGGCATTCGATCAGCAAGGTAATCTTTATATCGTTGACAGCGAGAGTAAAAAAGTCTGGGTTTACGCTTCCAACGGAACACTGCTTCGAACCATCGGCTCCGCTGGCCTTGGAGATGGTCGATTCAAGTTTCCCCGTTCGCTGATCATCCAGGATCGCACCAACAGTTCCGGCCAGCAGGTCCAGGAGCTTTACGTGGGTGACCAGGGTGAGGGGAAGATACAGGTTTTTGACCTCCAAGGTAATTTTCTCCGGGCTTTCGGCGGAAAACCCACGTCCGGGATGATGGGATATAAGGTCAAAGGAAAATTCGCGATGCTCCAGAGCCTGCAGATGGATGCCTATGGCAGGCTCCATGTTCTGGACTCTCAATTCAGCAATATTCAGATTTTAAACCCCGACACCGGTGCATATATCACGGTCTACGCAACTCGCGGTACCGATCCGGGCCAGCTGAGACTGCCCCTGGATATGGTCATCGACGGCAGCGCGCAGGTGGTGGTGGCCAATTATGGAAACAAGCGACTTGAAACGCTCTCGATGCCTTAACGGATAAAAAAATAAAGGTATATACATGTGTAAAAGAATCATCTCAATAGTCTTCGGATTGATTATCGTTGTCACTTTTACCTCCCCCGGCTGGGCGGCGCCGCCCAACCCCAACGTCCATTACAACGGAACGGATGTTCCATACCTAGATACAACACCGTCAACGGCCAAAGGAACCGATTTCGGCACCGAACCCGTTGGGACCAATGTGGACCACACGTTCACCATTGAGAACACAGGAAACAACTCCACCCTGACCCTGACCGGCACTCCGCCGGACTACGTTGAAATCATCGGGGATCCGGAATTTACGGTTTTCGCTCAACCCGTCACCACGAGCATTCCCAATGGAACCACCACAACCTTTACCATAAGATTCACACCCGGCTCACAGGGGACGTTCAGCGCAACGGTGAGGATACCCAACGACAGCAACAACGAAAACCCGTATGACTTTGCGATTACCGGTGCAGGCAGCGGAGCGCCGGAGATCAATGTGCTGGGCAACGGGGTTTCCATTGCCGACGGAACCAACTTCCCCAATGCGGCTGACGATACCGACTTTGGCAGCACGGGTGTGGGGAGCAATGTGGATCACACCTTTACCATTGAAAATACCGGCAATGCCGATCTCACCGTTGGCACCGTAACGGTGAGTGACACCATCAATTTCAGTGTGATTCAAGATCCAACCTCACCAATACCAGGAAGCGGTTCGACGATATTCACCGTCCGGTTCAGCCCGCAATCCGGAGGGATTCTTCAGGCAACAGTCAGCATTCCCAACGACGACAGCGACGAAGCCCCCTATGACTTCGGCATCCAGGGGACCGGTAACATTGCCGCGCCTACGGTGACATTGGACACCCCGAGCGTGTCGAATGTTCAGGACACTGCAGCAACTCTTAATGGCAACATCACCTCCACCGGCGGCCAAAATGCCACAGAACGGGGCGTATACTGGAGCACGACGTCCGTTTCAGAAGGAAGTGGCACCAAGGTTTCGACAACGGGAGATTTTGGAACCGGAGGCTTTACTGAAAATGTCAGCAGCGGCCTCAATCCCGGCGCTTTGAACTACTTCAGGGCTTTTGCCACCAACAGTGCGGGGACCGGCTACTCGGCCGAGCAGGCGTTTCAGACCGAGCCGGCTTCTCAGCCCACCGGGCTTGGGTTTTCTTCGGTCATCTCCAGCAGCATGACCGTCTCCTGGACCCCCCAGAGCGGCGACGGGTCGATTGTGGTGGTCAAACAGGGCGGCCCCGTGGATGTGGGAACGTTCGACCCCGTAGATTTCACACTGCACGGGTTCAGCAGCGACCCCTGGAACGGGGGCGCAGACCTGGGTGGAGGCAATTATGTGGTGTACAGAGGTGCAGGGACTTCGGTTGACA
>JBFESJ010000152.1:0-9037 GCA_041548585.1 Desulfobacterales bacterium
CACACTTGCGCGGAACCTCGGGCATCACCTTGATGAATTCACCACGGTAAACATGGATTTCATCAGGCACTACCGGCCCATGACCAATGTTGTCAACCGCCCAACAGCCGGCGGTGGACAGGGTTTTAATCTTACGGGCCACCACGAGATCATGCTGCCGATTATTGCCGCCGGCGTTATTGAAGAAATTGGTTGATTGCATCATTTCAGTTTTAAAGTGTATCGTATCCCAAACCGTTAAACGATTGCGGTTGATTTAATAATTTTGATGATTATTTTAATTTTTTAGGTCAATTTTCGAACAGGTCAGCTAACAAATTCATATCTTTTTCTATATTAAATTTATTGAGAAGATATAAAAATTTATTGTGCCAAGGAGTAATTTACAATGCCGATTTACGAATACCACTGTGATAATTGCGAGAAAGATTTTGAGTGCCTGGTTTTCGGGAACGAACACCCCGATTGTCCTTCATGCAGCAGTAAAAATGTAAAAAAACTCATGTCTGCATCTGTCTTCTTCAGTAAGGGTGGGCACGGACAAACCGTCAAAGCGGCTGCCGGAGCATCATCATGCACCGGATGTGCGGCCACCAGCTGCACGAGCTGTGGTGACTGATGAACAGAACCTTAAAAATAGGAACCAGAGGCAGTAAGCTCGCTTTATGGCAGGCAAACTGGGTCAAATCGGCCATTGAAGTTAAACATCCATCCCTTCCTATTGAGCTTGTAGCGATAAAGACAAAAGGAGACAAGATCCTCGATGTGCCCCTTGCCAAAGTGGGTGGCAAAGGTCTTTTTGTAAAAGAAATCGAAGACGCACTTTTAAACGAAAAAATAGACCTTGCTGTTCACAGCATGAAAGATATGCCGGCTGAAATACCGAAAGGATTATGTATCGGTGCGATCCCCGAGCGAGAAATCCCGCAGGATGTTCTGATTTCCAAAAACAAAAAACGTCTATTAAAACTTGAGCCTGGCGCCAAAATCGGCACCAGCAGCCTTCGCCGAACAGCACAGCTTCTCCACGCAAGACCGGATTTGGAAATATTGCCTTTAAGGGGGAACCTGGATACGCGCCTTAGAAAACTTGAAACAGAAAATCTTGATGCCATCATCCTGGCAGCCGCCGGTGTCAAACGCCTGGGACTTGAAAGCAGAATAACAGAATACCTGGACGAAAATATCATGCTTCCGGCAGTCGGTCAGGGCGCCCTCTGTATCGAGGTTAGACAGAATGATCCTTGGGTCGGGCCAATTACCGATGCACTTGAACATCCACAAACACGATCGGTAATTATGGGTGAGCGTGCATTTTTAAACCGTCTTGAAGGTGGATGCCAGGTTCCGATTGCCGCCCATGGAAAGATCGAAAACAATATATTAACGCTTTGCGGACTGGTTGCATCCGTGGACGGGGCCACCATTATGAAGGATATCTTTTCTGGACCTGAGACTTCATCCGAAAGTATTGGGATAGAACTTGCGGAACGCTTGATTTCAATGGGCGCTGAAGAAATAATCGAAACTCTCAAAAACGAACTGAATGAAAACCATGAAAGGTAAAGTATATCTGGTCGGTGCAGGCCCCGGTGACCCGGGCCTGATTACCGTAAAAGGCTTGGAATGTATCCGAAAAGCCGACGTGTTAATAATTGATTATCTGGCATCCCCCATCCTGTTACAATACGCCGCCGAGGATGCTGAAATTATTTATGTGGGTAAAAAAGTCGGAGACCACACCCTTTCTCAGAATGAAATTAACGCGCTGATCGTCGAAAAGGCCCAAACGGTTTCAACGGTCGTTCGACTCAAGGGAGGCGATCCGTTTATATTTGGACGCGGTGCTGAAGAAGCAGCAGAACTGGTAAAGGCTAAAATTTCTTTTGAAATTGTACCGGGTGTGACTTCAGCCATTGCAGTTCCGGCCTACGCAGGTATATCATTAACCCACAGAGACCACACATCCACCCTTGCTTTCGTTACCGGCCATGAAGACCCCACCAAAAAGGAATCAAAGATAGACTGGAAAGCCCTTGCAAGAGGAATCGGTACCATTGTATTTTTAATGGGCGTCAAAAATCTAGCGCGTATTACGCAGCAGCTTATTAAACATGGCATGCGCCCTGATACACCTACAGCACTCATTCGCTGGGGAACTACACCCAAGCAAATTACTGTTACAGGAACGCTTGATACCATTGTTGAGCGTGTGAAAAATGCCGGCCTCAAACCCCCTGCCATCATTGTTGTGGGTGATGTCGTTAAACTGAGAGAAACCATGAAATGGTTTGAAAACCGGCCTTTGATGGGACGAAGCATCGTGGTTACCCGGGCCAGGGAACAGGCCAGTGAACTCGTTAAACGTCTTTCCGATCTCGGTGCAGAGTGTATAGAATGTCCAACGATAAAAGTGGCGCCACCCGATGATATAACTCCATTGGACACGGCCATCGATAATCTTTCATCATATGCGTGGTTGATCTTTACCAGCGTTAACGGCGTAAATTTCTTTTTTAATCGGCTGTTTGAAAAGAACAAAGATGTCCGGGATCTAACCCATGTTCGTACAGCGGTCATCGGCCCGGCAACGGCCAAAAGACTTTTTGATTTTGGACTTAAAAGCGATATTGTTCCCGAAAGCTACAGGGCCGAATCTGTTGTCAAGGCATTTGCAAAAGAAGATATTATTGGAAAAAAGATACTGCTGCCGCGCGCAAAGGAAGCAAGGCCGATTCTACCATTGGAACTTACCAGGATGGGAGCTGTTGTTGATGAAGTTGAGGCATACTGCACCAAAGCGGTTAAAGACGATGCCGATTTTATTCTAAAACGACTCGAAGAACGCACCATAGATATGATTACATTCACAAGCTCGTCCACAGTAAAAAACTTTCATGCCTTTCTCCCACCTAAAAGTTTTGACAGCCTGATACAAGGCGTCACCATTGCAAGCATTGGCCCAATAACCGCCGATACCGCCCGAAATCTGGGATTTGAAGTTCATATCGTTGCCGAATCTTACACCATACCGGGACTTTGTAGGGCGATTCAAAAATATTATCACCCAAGCTGAGAGATTGCCGATCTTACCGCATCTACTGCGTCAGATATGATTAAATTTTTGACTGGAAGCTGTCTGAGTGGATTAGGGATCGTTTTGAAAAAACCATACGCGATTTAACGTTATGGATGAAACCCCTTATTAAAACAGAAACCTTTATGAATAGCATGGAAAGGTTCTTTCATTACCAGCCCTTATTCACGAGTCTTGTCCGCCTTTGGCGTGATCTTTCAGCAAAGATTTAATTATATCTGAAGCGGTAATGTTTTCATAAGGCTAAACTTTTACTAAATATTTTATTTTTCGGGACAATTTTTTCTGGAGAAAAAAATGACAACGCATACACACAATCATGTGGAAACGTACGAAGGCCTTGTGGGGCTTGGCTTAGATCGAAAAACCGATGAAAATACGATTATCTATTATCTTCAGAAATTCTCGGATGACACACTCATGAACAATTTGATAACAAGGTTGTCAGATGAAGAACTGGAAGAAATATTTTCTCTGCTGACACGAATCCTTAAAAAACATCTTAAGGATTCAGAGTATCACAGCCTCTTCTTAAAAGAAAATCACGCATAAAATCCGGAGGTAATGCGATGTTCACGGAAAAACAGCTCGATCGGTATGCGGATGTATTGTTGTGGGCGCTTAAGACAGCCAGAACCAATAAATTCAAAAAAAATGACATTGTGCTCATTCGTTACAGTACACCGGCCGCAAGTCTTGCTGAAACGGTTTACGCAAAACTTTTAGACATGGGAATGCATCCTGTCCTTCGCACCAACCCCACCGCAAATATGGAGCAAAACTTTTTTGAGCGCTCAAATAACACGCAGATTACTTTTCAGCCGCCCGGTGAAAAAGAACTGTTTAACCAGTTAAACGGCGGCATCTTTCTAAATGCGCCTGAATCTATAACGCATTTGAGTCATATAGATCCCAAAAAAATTGGCAAGTTTGCCGTCGCCCGAAAATATTTGCGCGATATCCTCGATGCCCGAGATCAAGCAGGTGATTTCGGATGGACCCTGTGTACCTACCCCACAAAAGAACAGGCCAGACATGCCAAGCTTTCAATGAAGGCATATGCGGCCCAAATTGTAAACGCATGCTTTCTGAATAGGATTTCTCCGGTTTCGCATTGGCAAGATATTTATCATGGTGCAACATCCATTAAAAAGTGGCTCAACAGCATGAAAGTGAATTTCTATCATGTTGAATCAGAAAATATGGATCTTATGATAACGCCGGGAGAAAGAAGAAAATGGATCGGCATCTCAGGTCATAACATTCCGAGCTTTGAAATATTTCTTTCACCGGACTGGAGAGGCACCCAGGGAATTTATTTTGCGAATCAGCCGTCATTTCGAAGTGGCAACTACGTAAAAGAGGTAAGGCTTGAATTTAAAAAAGGTGTCGTTGTTAAAATCGAAGCACAAAAAGGTGAGGATTTTGTCGTCAAACAGCTGTCAATGGATAAAGGGGCCAACAAAGTCGGTGAATTTTCCTTAACAGACAAAAGATTCTCAAAAATCAGCACCTTTATGGCGAATACGCTTTTTGATGAGAACTACGGCGGCAAGTACGGTAACTGCCATCTGGCAGTGGGTTCTTCCTATGCCGATACCTATAGCGGAAATCCAAAAGAATTGACCGCGGAAAAAAAGAAAGAACTCGGTTTCAATGATTCAGCCCTCCACTGGGACCTTGTCAATACAGAAAAGAAAAGAGTTGTCGCCCATCTTACATCCGGCAAAAAGGTAACGATCTATGAAAATGGCATGTTTTTAATATAATGGTTAACCTTATCAAGCGGTTTCAACCCTGGCAAAACTGCCTCTAAAAAACCGTCAAAATTATATCTTGTATTTACCGAAATCCTCGGGAGAAAGGTTTTCAAGATATTCCGCCCATTTTTTCCCGTCTTCGCTCTTATTTAGGACTTCATAATCACCTTCAACCATATGAGATTTCTCAAAGATTTTATCATCCACATAGATAGGAGCATCAAATCGAAGTGCTATGGCAATCGCATCGCTTGGACGGGCATCCATGTTGAAACTTTTTTCTGGTGATACAAAATATATTTTGGCATAAAACGTGTTATCCTTTAAATCACACACTTCAACTTTTGATACCTTTATCTCCAGATTGTCGATAAAATTTTTGAAAAGATCATGTGTCATGGGCCGGTCGAACTTGATATTTCTGAGCGCTGAAGCAATGGATGTCGCTTCGAGCAAGCCGATCCATATCGGCACCGCTTGATCACCTTCCACCGACTTTAAAATAATAATGGGGGTGTTTGATGTTGGGTCTATCGCCATACTTGCAATGTTTACTTCATGCAACATAACTCTTTTCTCCTCTCAAACCAAAAGCAGTTGGTTCTTTGCTGTCTGTTTTGCCCCAGAGTGAATGGGAAAATGCTTGTAAAATCATTACATTCACCACCCGACCCACCCCGCTTTCATTACAGGAAGCAAGGTCATCACTTTGGTAAAAATTCACGATTTTGTTTGTTGATGTCCGCCCTGTCCACTGGGCATCCTGACTGCTGTTTTGTTTGTTTATTCGATTTTGTTTTTTGCTGAAACCTTCCACAAGGACCGATTGTATCGAGCCTACCAATGCTTTATTTTTGCTGGTTGTAAAATGATCTTGAAGATCCAGCACTTGCTGCAGTCTTTCTTTCTTTTCATCTTCCGGGACCTTGTCCGGAAATTGGGCGGCCGAAGCGTTTGGACGATCAGAATATTTAAAGGCAAACAAACCATCAAATTCCACAGTTCCAATCAAGTCGAGGGTTTCTTTAAAATCTGTCCTTGTCTCTCCTGGAAAACCAACGATAATATCAGACGTAATTGCGATCTTAGGACAAGTATTACGCAGTTTGTCTACTTTTTCAAGATATATCTCCCGGCTGTATTTCCGGTTCATCCGTTTTAGAATCCTGTTTGAACCCGACTGTATCGGCAAATGAATATGATGGCACAATTTGTCAAGATCCTTAAACGCAGCGATCAGGTCTTCCGAAAGATCTTTAGGATGTGAGGTGGTAAACCGGATTCTTAAAAGCCCGTCAACATCGTTAATCCGCCATAAAAGTTCGGGAAATGTGCAAAGGCCTTCCTTCATCCCATAACTGTTAACGTTCTGGCCAAGCAACGTTACCTCTCGCACCCCGGATTCAACAAGGCATCGAATTTCCTTGATAATATTCTCTGGATTCCTGCTGGTTTCTCTCCCGCGAACATAAGGGACGACGCAGTAAGTGCAATAATTATCGCATCCTTGCATGATGGTCACAAAGCGCGACACCTCTTTTTTATCAACCCCATTTGTGATAAAATTCAACTCTTTAATCTGATCCGACATTTCAATGTCGACAATACGGCATTTCTTCGACGCAATGGTTTGTATAGCATTGGGCAGCCGATCAATAGCGTTTGTCCCGAAAACAAGATCAAGATGCGGCACACGCTCTAAGATCTTTGCACCTTCCTGCTGCGCCACACACCCGCCGACTCCGATAATCAGATCAGGTCTTTTTTTCTTCAGACCGGCCAGCCGTCCTAAAAAGCTAAACACTTTCTGCTCTGCCTTTTCCCTGATGGCACACGTATTCACAATAATCAGATCCGCATTCTTAAAAGATGAGGTCATTTCATATTGTAACGACTTTAATCCCCTGGCGATTTGTTCGGAGTCATAAACATTCATCTGACAACCGATGGTATTAATGTATACATATTTTGTTTTCATTTTTTGTAATAGTTCAGTCCTTTGAAACAAATCCATATCAAGTGTTTCCAACTTTTTTATAAATGATATTTTGCGGAATCATCGATGATAATGTCTTTTTTAAGATCCTGCAAAATTGTTTCAACCTCATCTTCACATCCGGGAGCAATTCGAAGCAGTACGATACCTTGATGGGGGTCGATGGTGGTCAATGTTGCAATACCATCATACGCCTCTAAAATAAATTTTAGAAAACAGATTTCTCTGCGATCAATGCGAAGGAATTTCTTTATAGTTTCCAAAATCAAAAAGCTGTTTGCTCAGTTTTTGCACCTGAATATTGTATCCATTTGAGTACCATTATATCCATCACCTTATCAACTAAAAAGTCCTATAAGCCATATCAAAACCTCTGATATGTTCCGAAATTTTACAAAAATTGCGCGTTGACATCGCATATGGCCTTGGGTATATGAATTTTAATTGTATGAATATCAATACCGTTGTATGCTGGATGGGGTTATGTATCGTGATTCATCCGGATACAATACACAATTAAAAATTTTTACTTAACCCACTCACAAACACGAGCACCTATTCATGGAAAATGAAACGAACAACTTGAAAATGGACCTATAATGAAAGCCGATATAACTATTTTATTTGTTGATGATGATAAAACTCTCCGGAAGACGTTCTTCCGGGTCATGCAAAAAGAAAAGCAATTTCAAATTGTAACGGCATCAACAGGCATTGAGGCCCTGCAACTGCTTCAGACGACACCGACGGATGTGGTTTTTACGGATATAAAAATGCCTGAAATGGATGGTTTGACGCTGTTAAGAAAAATTCGTGAACAATACCCGGACATTTTTGTTATCGCCATTACGGGATATGGCTCCATAGAAGATGCCGTACACGCCATGAAATTGGGCGCATATGACTATCTCAAGAAACCATTTGATTTTAATTTAATCAAAATGTTGCTGGAAAAAATTGTAGAACACCGACAAATAATTAAAGCAAGTATCGTGAAGCCTGAAGATCAACGGAAGCGATACCGGTTTGAAAATATTATCGGGCAAGATCGTAAGATGTTTAAAATTTACGAAATGATTACCGCAGTGGCCCAAACTTCTGCCTCAGTCCTCATAACTGGAGAAAGCGGAACGGGAAAAGAACTTATTGCCGAGGCAATTCATTATCGCAGCAATCGACGCAACAAACCGTTCCATCGCGTAAATTGTGGTGCTCTAACGGAATCAATTATTAACAGCGAATTATTTGGCCATGAGAAGGGAGCATTCACGGGGGCCGATACTCAAAAAATCGGACTGTTTGAAAAAGCCAATGAAGGCACGCTTTTTTTAGATGAAATTGGTGATATTCCCCTTCAAACCCAGGTATCGCTTTTGCGAGTGCTTGAAACGGGTACCTTTCAACGAGTGGGCGGTACCCAAACAATACAGGTTAATACCCGTATCCTTTGCGCAACACACCAGGATCTTTCAGGTGCCATTCAAGATAAACGCTTTCGAGAAGATCTCTTCTACCGAATTAATGTTGTATCGATAGATGTACCCCCGTTGAGAGAACGGAATTTGGACATCCCTCTTCTTGTGGTCTATTTCATGGAAAAATACGCTCAGGAAAATGCTAAAAATATTAAAGGAATATCAAAATCGGCAATAAAAATATTGAATCAATACCACTGGCCGGGCAATGTGCGGGAGTTGGGGAATGTCATTAAACATGCGCTAATATTCTGCAAAACGAGCAAAATTCAACCCACCAATCTACCAGACAACATTAAACAGTCATTTCAGAACAAAAATTTCCACTTAACGCTCACGTCGCCGTCCCTTCCTCTGGCAGAAGCCACTTTGATTCAAAAGGTGTTGAATGAAAATCATTGGAATTTGAAACAGGCCGCCATGGAGCTAGAAATTGCCCGGGGCACGCTCTATAGTAAAATTAAAAAATACAGGTTAAAAAAGACAGCGCCATCGACCACAAGTTGATATTAAAACGCTTCCTAATTTTATAGAACCTATCTCAAAAATAAGATTAGGGTTCAACAAAAAGCAAGTTGAGCTTTGGGAAATCCAGAGAATCGGGGGCGCAAAGCGGTGAAAAAGCGGAGCATACACGTAGTATGTGAGCATTTTGAACCGTGTCGCAACGCCGCCATGGGCTCTTAGATTTTTTTTGAGATAGGTTCTA
>JBFESJ010000153.1:0-8885 GCA_041548585.1 Desulfobacterales bacterium
GTGTTTATTGAATGATAGTGAACTGATTGAAATCATAGAAAGTCTTTATACCAGCGGCAGGGTTCATTGTCAATGTTGATTTTTTGGACAGGACCTCAAATTTTCACCAAATTTGGGCGTAATAAATACGGGACAGGCGTGCTTGAATTCTGCGAGATTTCGGCTGTCGCCTCAACCTGCCGAACATAACAAAAAAAGCAGATGCTGATTGTTCCACCATCTGCTTATTTTATTGGTACGCCCGGCAGGATTCGAACCTGCGACCTACGGATTCGAAGTCCGGCGCTCTATCCAGCTGAGCTACGGGCGCATTTTTATGCAAAAAAAATGGGGTGAGTGACGGGACTTGAACCCGCGACATCCAGGGCCACAACCTGGTGCTCTACCGACTGAGCTACACCCACCATAAATTGAGCGTTTCAAACGCTTAAATCATATATAAGTACTGCCTGAAGGAAAAGGCAGGTTCAAGCAAAATCCGAAATAAATTCGAATCTCAAATGATAAAATGACCCAAACCAACCTCGCTATAGGCGTAGGTAATCTATCTAAAAAATAAATTAAATAACAGATTGCATAAGCCAATTCAAGTTATTTTATCATTAATTTAGTGAGGACTAACCTGGATTTCTCACAAGCTGGATTCATTTATTTGTATTCATCCCGTGCTGCCCCGTTAAGACGGGATCCTCCAGAGGCGGATAAATCTCCACCGCGTTCCGACCCCGGTAGGCGGGATTTCCGCTGCGTTCCGACCCCGGTAGGCGGGATTTCCGCCAAGCTACAACAATCTGCGGGGAATTCAAATTTAAAGTTCCTCATGATAAATTTCTTTTAACCTTGATGGTATGGAAATTTCTTTTTTTAGAGCGGCGAAGCCGCGTTATATAAAATCGGGAAGCGATTTTATAACTTGATGTTGATATTTTTAGTCATCTAAGATATATTTTTATCCCGATCGGATTTTGAGATGATTCGGAATTTCATCTGGAAGGATATGCTGTGAATCAATTCCAACTGTTTTTCATAAGAGTTGTATTGGGTGCTTTTTTTGCCGTTGTTCTGACGCGTTTTTTTTATGGCAAAGTGGAAATTGTTTATGTTGTCGGACTCGCTATATTTCTGGTGGGAATGGCATATACTATTGAATATTTTAGAAAAAAAAGAAAAGAATAAACCTGCCGGACATGCCGGAAAAGTTACAAGTGAACTAAAGCCCGCCCTGGTGCGACTATCCGTGTATTTATACCAAGGACGTGCTACTTGCTAAATTTGAGATCTGTTAAAATATACTAAGAAGCCAAGGTCTGGGCCAGGGTTTAAAGTGAGCTAAAGGAGTGTTTATTCATTGAAACAAATTATCCTCGGAACCGCCGGACACATCGATCATGGTAAGACGGCGCTGATCAAGGCGCTGACCGGCATCAACACAGACCGATTAAAGGAAGAAAAGCGTCGCGGTATCACCATTGAACTCGGATTTGCGTTTCTGGATCTCCCCAGCGGGCAGCATCTCGGCATTGTCGATGTTCCGGGCCATGAAAAATTTGTAAAGAATATGGTGGCCGGCGCAACCGGTATTGATATCGTTGCCATGGTGATTGCCGCGGACGAAGGGGTTATGCCCCAAACCCGGGAACATATGGAAATCTGCACCCTGCTCGGGATCAAGCACGGACTTGTTGTTTTGACCAAAACCGACCTTGTGGATGAAGAATGGCTTGAACTGGTCATTGAGGATATCAGGGATTTTGTCCGGGGAACATTTTTAGAAGAGGCCCCGATTGTACCGGTTTCGTCGGTGAACGGCGCCGGCATACCGGAATTCATCAACACCTTGGACGGACTGAGCGCCCAGCTGCCCAACCGACCGCCTTCCAGTCTGTTTCGTCTGCCGGTGGACCGTGTTTTTACCATGAAAGGATTCGGCACCGTGATCACGGGCACTCTGATTTCAGGTCATGTTCACGTGGGCGATACCATCATGCTGTATCCTTCGAGCATTACCTCAAAGGTCCGGGGCATCCAGGTTCACAACCAGAGTGTAACCAAAGCCGAAACCGGCATGCGAACTGCCATTAACTTTCAAGGGCTTGAGAAGGCGAGTGTAAATCGCGGCGATGTTTTGTCAAACCCGAATGCCTTGAAGCCGAGTTATATGATCGATGTATCGTTTCACTACCTGAACAGCAATAAAAAACCGATTAAAAACCGCGCACGGGTGAGATTTCATACCGGGACCAGCGAAGTGCTCGGTATTGTCATCCTGCTCGACAGGGAGGAACTTTTGCCCGGTGATACCGCCCTTGCCCAGATGCGGATCGATTCGCCGGTGGCGGTCATAAAAGATGACCGCTATGTCATCAGAAGTTATTCCCCGGTGCGGACCATCGGCGGCGGAAATGTTCTCAACCCGATTCCGAAAAAGCACAAGCGGTTTAAACCCGATGTCATTGAGGGATTAACAGGGTTGATGGATCATGAACCCGAAGAGATCATTTCTTATCATGTGGCTGAGTCCGGCTATCAGGGGGTTACCCACCCTGAACTTAAGATAATGACCAGTTTGCATGAAAAACCGCTCCAGAAAATTGTTCAGGACCTGTTGTCAAAGCAAACGATTATTCTGGCGGACAGAGAAAACCAGACGTACATTCACCGCAAAAGCTACTATACCTTCAAAACGGAAACATCCGCCTTCCTTGACAGTTATCACAAGGCAAACCCCCTTAAAACCGGTATGTCCAAAGAAGAGCTCAAATCCAAGTTTCCTGATCTTTTGGATTCAAGGCGCTTTAATTTAATGCTGAATCAGATGATAAAGGACAACGCCATCGTTAGCGATGACAATGCGGTTCGCATGGCTTTACATAAAGTTTCACTGGGCGTGGATCAGGCGGATATCAAAAAGAAGATTATAAATGCCTACCGACAAAACGGGTTGACGCCACCTTATTTCAAAGAACTCAAAAAATCCTTTAATATTGAAACAGCCTTGGCCAAAGATGTTCTCCTGCTTCTGATGGATGAAGGAATAATCGTTAAGGCCAAAGAGGATCTTTATTTTTATGCCGAGGCTGTCAACGATTTGCAAAAGAGGCTGGTCGATTTCCTTAAAACCCATGAAGAGATTACCACGCCGCAGTTCAAGGAGATGACCGGGGTTTCCCGCAAGTATTTGATACCGTTGATCGAATATTTTGATGCCCAGAATGTGACCATCCGCATCGGCGATATTCGCAAACTGAGAAACAGGTAATACAATATTTTGCTTGAAATTTTCACATGATACCAATAAACATTAGTTTGGGCTGATGAATTAAAACCTGAATCGTGAATGAAAATTGATGAGAATCTGTCAACGTATTAATTGAGTTGAGTTTAAACAACGCATATCATCATATTATTATACCCCAATGGTGCAAAGCGGATGATGGTCTTTTTTTTCATCAATTTTCACCCTAAAGGGCGAGCCGGAGGCTTTCATCTGCTGCGTTATTAAGGGCTTGCAATAGTTCACTATGGCTTTGCCCTTAGGTGCCTTTCATATGAAAGCCTCTGACTCGTACAAAATTCAGGTAAAAGTTCTATAACGGAGATATTATGCAAAATCCAAACAACGGCGAAAATGGCAAAGTTCATGAAACGGAATTCAAACGATTTGCCGCCAAGCGAATCATCGTGTGTTCACTGCTCATGGTTGTGGCCATCTGGGTCGTCGGCGCCATTATTGGGTTTTTCGAAAAGCCTGCCGAAGTTCAAGTGGCTCAGAAATCTGAAAGCCATGTTGCTCCTGAATCTACCCACAACAGCCCACAACCGGAAACATTGCACAAGGCAAAGGCTATTAAAAAAGAACCGTCTCACAAAACACCGGAAAAAGAAGGCCGTGAAGCGACAACCGGTCCTGTTCATTACGACAAGGATACGGTCGGCGGTATTATGACGACGAATTTTATCGCCCTGGACAAGGATCTAACCGCCAAAGAAGCTATAGAATACCTCAAAAAGACCCACCACGAGATAAAGCAGCCGGCTCAAATGTTTGTGGTTGATGCGCATGAAAAGCTCCTCGGTGTGATTACCCTGGATCAACTGTTGTTTGCCTCAACTGAAACCCCGCTCCAAGATTTTATGACCACCAATACAAATGCAGTAAATATCGGCTTTGATACGGAACGGGTGAAAGCACTGATTGACCGGCACCATCTGCAATCGGTTCCGGTTATCGACAAGACCAACAGGCTCGTGGGAGCGGTCAATGCGGATCAATTGATTCATCTGGCAAAACAGAAAGTCGTAAAAACTCCGGGCCATGCCGCGGATTCAGCGCATGAGGCACCGGCTCCAGCACATGAAGCGCCGGCCGCGGTGCACAAAGCAACAAAACCGACACATGAGACGGTTGAAAAAAAAGCCGAACATCCCTTGCCGACAGCTCAAGAGAAAAAGGCGGCCGAACGCCACGGCGTGCCGACCCACAAGGCTCCCGAACATGTGGAAACCGAACCCAGAGCCAAAGGAGTGGCGTTTGTCGAGGCCACCATAGCGCCCCTTAGTTATGAACTGAATGAAAGATTCTGGGGATGGCGATCCAATGACATTCTGGATTTTACGGATAACATAAACAGTTACCAGTTGGGCGTCCTTGAGGTCACTCGGCGTACCGTTGTTGCCCTCACCGAACGCATCTCCCGAACCGGTGCCACTGCATCATTTGATGAGAATCTTGAAAACGCCATGAACTGGCTAATGATTAAGGCCCGTAAGTACTGGTTTCCATCGCCGGAGTCCAAATACGGGGCCAGTCTGAATGAACTCATGATATACAAGGAAAAACTCGAAAAAGGGGAAGCCAATTTTCACACCCGAACCGACAATTTAATTCCGCTTTTGATGGCGTATGAAGATCTGCTGGGAAGCTGCGAAGAAAACCTGGTAAAAACCCATGAGGATGATGGAAGCCCGGTGAGTTTTTTCAAGGCCGACGATTACTTTTTTTATGCCCAGGGTGTTGCCAGTGCCATGGGAACCATTCTTGAGGCGATTCTGGAAGATTTTATGGTTACCATAGAAGCCCGGCGGGGGATCGAAGTTCTTCATCACGCCATTGAATCGTGCCATCACGCTTCAGAAATCCATCCCTGGATAATCACCAACAGCCGCCTCAGCGGTGTCCTGGCAAATCACCGTGCCAATCTGGCGGCACCCATGAGCCACGCCAGATTCTATATCAGCGTGTTAATTAAGACGCTCTCCACATAAAATTGCTAAGCAATTTTATGTGAACATGGCAGCAATACTGTCCAAATACAGCATCCCCCTGGATGTAAGTGCACAGCGGTTTTGAGAAAATTCCATCAGACCTTTTTCTTCAAGATCGGTGATGACTTCGGCGTACATTGCTTTGAAATTTACATCGAACTTTTTATCAAACGCATCAACGACAATTCCTTTTGTCTGTCTCAACCCCAGATAAAGAGCCTCTATCATAAGCTGTTCCCGAGTGAGTGTTTCCGTTTGTGCACGTGGAAGCCTGCCTGCCGACAGTTCCTGAATATATTTTTTTACATTTGGATGGTTCCAATAGCGCTGTGGTTCAATAAAAGAATGCGCCGAAGGTCCAAGTCCGATATACGGGGCGAAATTCCAATATTTCATGTTGTGCCGCGACCGGTTGGATTGAAAGCTTTTGATACCCGAGTCGCAGACAACTTCGTGCGCAAAGTTTGATGTTTCATACTGAACATAGTCATGAGCGCTTAAAAACGAATGGGTTGCCTCAAACATCTCACAGACCTGATGCTCGGGAAGAGGGTTGAAGACTCTGTTTTGAAGATCTTTGTACATTGGCGTACCCGGCTCAAAAGAGAGCATGTAGCAGGAAAGATGCTGGGGCAAAAATTCAACCGCCAACTGTAAGTCCATTAGCCACGATGCTCTGGTCTGTTCAGGAATTCCATAAATGAGATCGAGTCCGATGTTCTCATATCCGGCCTTCTGCGCCCATTTTACAGCCGTTTCGGCATCTTTGCCTGAATGGATTCGTCCGAGAAAACCAAGGTTGGCGGAATTGAAGGACTGAATTCCGATGTTGACCCGTTTGACACCGGCGCGTCGATACCCTGTCAGTTGTTCCAGGTTCACCGTGCCGGGATTGACTTCCAGGGTAATTTCAGCGTTGGAAAGGATGTCAAAACATTGATGAGCGGTTTCAATAACTTTGTCGATGGTTTGTATATTCAGGACAGACGGGGTGCCGCCGCCGATGTACAGGGTATCGAATACCCCATCGACAGCCCGGGTCCTGTGTATCTCGGCAGTTAGGGCATCCAGAAATGGAGGCTGGAGCGACAGGTCTGTTATGGAATAAAAATCACAGTAAGGACACTTTTTAAGACAAAAAGGGATGTGGATGTATAGTCCGGCATTCATCATTCCTGAAGCTCAGACCCAAGTTTTATCCCCAGATCCAGAGCGTTGCGGTTCATTTCGATAAATCCCGGAGGAATACGGTCTTTCAGCACCTTCATGATGGATTCTGATTTGACGATTTTTGTCAACGCGATTACCGCACCCAGCATACAAATGTTGAATACAATGGGTTTCCGGATCTTCTCCATAACGTTTTGATACATGGGCAGTTCTTTTTGCTGGGCGTCGACCTTTCTCTGGATTTTCACGAAACGCCTGTCTGTAATCAGAAGTCCGCCGGGTCGAATGATGGAGCAAAATGTATTATAGGCTTCCTGGGTCAGACAGACCAGTACATTGGGCTGGATCACCTTGGGATAATTGATATTTGATTCGGAGATAATAACGTCGGAGCGGGTCGCACCACCCCTGGCGGCCGGTCCGTAAACCTGGGACTGCACGGCTATCATGTCT
This sequence comes from Desulfobacterales bacterium, assembly GCA_041548585.1. Classification (GTDB taxonomy): domain Bacteria; phylum Desulfobacterota; class Desulfobacteria; order Desulfobacterales; family UBA11574; genus UBA11574. The sequence continues at coordinate 6,889 of JBFESJ010000153.1, forward strand.
TCGTAGATTACGGCAGCTTCGGCCAGTATGATGGCCGCCGTGATCACGCCTTGTCCCCCTGATCCGGAAAATACCAATCTGCATCTTTCCATGTTTTCAATCCTTTTTATTCTTTGGGCTTCCGAGCCTTTGCTATTTCGATGACTTTATCGTATTCACCGCAATATTCCGGCAGTTCTTTCTCAACGAAAACTCCCCTTTCTATAAGGCTCGGATTTTCTTTTTTGGCATTTGATCCGATGGGCGTGGTATTCTTTTTATAAGCTTCCATCATATCGACGGCGCCTCCCTCACGGTTCTTTCTTCCAAAATAGGTTGGACACTGGGTCAAAACTTCCACCACTGAAAATCCCTCGTGCAAAATCGCCTGTTTTATGATCTTTGTCAGCTGTTGAACATGGTAGGTGGTGCTTCGGGCAACAAAAGAGGCTCCCGCAGCCGTTGCCAGCTCGACGGTGTCAAACGCATGGTCTATGTTGATATACGGCGCTGTGGTTGCCAGGGTTCCATACCCCGAAAGGGGGGAGTACTGTCCGCCGGTCATACCGTAAATACGATTGTTCATGACAATGGCGGTTAAATCGATATTTCGCCGGGCAGCGTGAATGAAGTGATTTCCGCCGATGGCCAGTGCATCGCCGTCTCCCATGGGGACGATGAGATTCAGCTCGGGCAGACTCATTTTAACGCCGGTGGCAAACGCAAGCGCACGGCCGTGAAGCGTATGAAGTGTATGAAAGTCCACATATCCTGAAATGCGGGATGAACATCCGATGCCCGATACCATTACAATTTCATTTTTGCTCATTCCAAGTGCATCCAGGGCTCTTAAAAGACTGTTCATCACGATTCCATGTCCGCACCCCGGGCACCAAATGTGCGGGAAAAACCTTTCCCTGATGTAATCCTTTATCGCCATAAATTACACTCCTTTTCCCTGGATCACCCTCAGTATATTTCGGATATCCGTGGGTGTGATAAAAACACCGTCAATACGATTGGCCAGAAAGACCTTTTCGGGCTGGTCCACGGCCTTTCGGACTTCTTCCATAATCTGGCCCATGTTCATTTCCACAACCACGACATATTTGGCTTTTGCGCACTTTTCCCGGACAAGATCATACGGAAACGGCCATAAAGTCTGAAGCTCCAAAAGGCCCAGTTTTTCACCCCGGGGCCTTCGGCTGACCACCACGTGATTGGCCGATCGGGCTGAAGACCCGTATGAAATCAGAATTATCTCGGCATCATTCAGGTAAAACTCTTTGTAACGGGCAATTTGGTTGACGTTGTTTTGAATCTTGTCCACCAGATGGCGAATAAGGCCATGCACGATTTTGGGATTGTCCGAGGGAAACCCCCACATGTCATGAAACAGCCCGGTAACGTTGTATCGGTGAACGCTGCCAAAGTCGGACATGGGAAGGCGTCCGTCTTCCCTTGGGAGATAGGGATGATAATCTACGCCTTCTTTTACCGATGTCCGGAGACGTTTTACCAGCGGAAGCTCTCCTTTTTTGGGCACAACAAGCCGCTCCCGCATGTGGCCCACCACTTCATCATACAGCAGGATAACCGGTGTTCGGTAGGTTTCTGAAATATTGAACGCTTCCACGGTGGTTTCAAACACATCCTGGTGGTTGGATGCCGTAATCGTAACAATGGCGTGGTCACCGTGGGTTCCCCAGCGGGCCTGGTTCACATCGCCTTGACTGACATGGGTCGGAATTCCGGTTGAAGGTCCCCCGCGTTGAACGTTGACAATAACACAGGGAATCTCCGTCATGATGGCATATCCTAAAGCTTCCTGCATCAAAGAAAAGCCGGGACCGCTGGTGGCGGTCATGACTTTACTGCCGGTAAGGGAGGCCCCGATGATGGCGCACATGGATGAAATTTCGTCTTCCATCTGAATGAACTTCCCCCCTTTTTGAGGAAGCAGGTATGACAGAAGTTCAGCAATTTCCGTTGAAGGCGTTATGGGATAACCGGCAAAA
>JBFESJ010000154.1:0-8878 GCA_041548585.1 Desulfobacterales bacterium
AATATCGTGTCGTAGTTTGATTTTATTTTCTAATTTGAAAAACTTCGAAGATGTTCTCTTTAACGCGCTCTAATTTGCTCAGACAGCTTCCCGACCGAAACGAAATCATCCGGCGGCTTACGGCAAATTGTGACCGTTATTAATTCAACCACACCAAAGGCGGATAAATCGGAACATATTTTTGGCAACTGCTATAAACGATTTTAAATATTTCACACATCCTTAAATATGGGTTCACGCTGAGATGACATGATTCATAGCGCGTTTTTTGAAAATATATGGCGATGGTCGTCTGATGTTATCAAAATTCACTTAAATATGGCCTGCCCAGGTGACAATAGATAAAGCTTCAGCTGAGTTAACGGGTAGCGAAACTTGAGTTTTTTAGTTACGCTCACAATCTGTAAGCCTGAATAATGTGTTGCATAAAATTTTTTATTACTTTAGACTCCCCAATTTTCCGATTCACACCACAATAAAAATTTTGGCCTCAATCGAGCGAAAGTCGAGGATGCCCCATATCCATGGATTTTATATGAAACGATCAGGATTGCAGGATCAAATGTATATCGCCAAACAAAACCCCATGTATCGTTACCTGATGGTGCTGACCATCAGTTCAACAGCAGGGCTCCAAGCATGGCGGACGTTATTCGATAATTTCGCCGTAAGGATCGTCGGTCTGAATGGTGACCATGTGGGGATCATTCAGTCGGTCAGAGAAATTCCGGGTTTTTTGGCACTCCTTGCGGTGTTTGTCATTATGTTCATCAAGGAGTATCGTTTGTCTGCGCTGTCAATTTTGGTATTAGGAATGGGTGTTGCCGCAACCGGCCTTTTTCCTTCCTTCGCGGGACTCCTGGTTACGACCCTGATCATGAGCTTCGGATTTCATTATTATGAAACCACCAACCAATCGTTAACCCTTCAATATTTTGATAAACAGACGTCGCCATGGGTATTCGGCAAACTGCGCGCGCTTGCTGCGGCTTCAAATATAGGGATTGGCGTCATGATCTATGTCATTGCACCGGTTTTGAATTTTATGCAGATCTATCTGCTCATTGGCGCTATGATCATGGCTACCGGGATATGGGCGTTTTTTCAAGATCCTGTAGACCGAAACATTGTTCCGCAACGCAAAAAAATGGTCTTTCGTAAAAAGTACTGGCTCTTTTATTTCCTCACGTTTATGGGTGGAGCCCGGCGCCAGATTTTCATCGCATTTGCAGTTTTCTTGCTGGTAAAAAAGTTTCATTTTACGGTTCAAGAAGTTACCATCCTTTTTGTGATAAACAATCTGATCAACTATTTCATTAGCCCGCTGATCGGCAAAGCGATTATCCGGTTCGGCGAAAGGTCGGTGCTCTCTTGTGAATATTTCAGCCTGATATTTATTTTTATCGCATATGCCACTGTAGAGTCCAAATGGATTGTGGCCGTACTTTATATTCTGGACCACATTTTTTTTAATTTTGCCATAGCCATTCGTACCTATTTTCAAAAGGTGGGGGATCCCCGGGATATTGCGCCGAGCATGGCGGTGGGATTTACCATCAATCACATCGCCGCCGTGGTCCTTCCTGCCGTTGGGGGGTTACTGTGGATCGTCGACTACCGCATTCCGTTTATTTGCGGCGCATTTTTGAGTTTAATTTCCCTGATTGCAGTGCAGAGAATTAGAGTGAACCCTAACGTTGCATAAACAAAACGACGAAGATAATTTTTAAAATAACTACAATATATTGAGCTTGTATCATTACTGCTAATAAAACCACTCTAAATAGCGTAAAATACCATCATTTAAATCGTCGTTTTATTTACCCCCAGGAAAGCCGAGCATACCACATCGCCTTCGTTGCCAAAGGTTCGCAATAGTTTACTATGGCTTCACCTTTTGCGCCTTTCGGAGTGAAACGGAAATCCCTTTATCGGGGGAATCGATAGCATCCTCAACTTTTGCAACGATAGGGTGAAATAACCTTTAAAGGCAACCTGACAATTTTCCCTTTTTGTGTTATTCTTTTATTGTAATCTTTAAAAAATATATCGCATTCAGATAATCCGGCTATTACCGGCCCAGTCGTTTATCTGTAGTTCAAAAGAAATTTTCACTATAATGTAAAAACGTTGCGAATGAAATATCTGCTGATCATAATAGGGTTAATTTATGTTTTGAGTCCCTATGACATTCTTCCCGATTTTATGGTCGGGTGGGGCTGGATTGATGATTTAATTCTTATTTTCTTTTTGTGGCGATTTCTGAAAAATCTCTACCAAAAACAATCCGAAGCCCAGCGCTTTTATCATCAACGTCGCCAATCCTTTGAGCATAACAAAGAATCATCTCAAAGGGAAACCCATGGAACGGACTCACCAAAGGATCCTTACACGGTATTGAATGTTCCAAAAGATGCATCACAGGAAGACATAAAGAAAGCCTACCGGGAGCTGGCCAACAAATATCATCCGGACAAGGTGCTTCATCTGGGCGATGAATTCAGAAAACTTGCGGAACAGCGCTTTAAGGAAATAGAGGAAGCCTATCGGCAACTGATGCCTAAATAAACGGCTTTTTGTGCTTTTGTCATATATTATAGCTATTGTCAGAATAACATTCCGTTTCAGCCGTCGGATAATTGTGACCGTTATTAATTCAACCACACCAAAGGCGGATAAATCGGAACACATTTTTGGCAACTGCTATAACCTCCTTGATCGGTTTATAGAATGATACCACAAATTGTCAAATCATCTCCGCCCAAGGACAATTCAGGCTTGTTAGTTTTTGGGGGCTTATGATTATAGATGATATACTGGAGATTCGGTATACCCGTGGCTGGCTATAGTAAAATCTTGGCGCGCACTAAGATGCGGGTTTGACGACGTCTAATGTGAGTTTGGTATTGACGGTCTCCGTCGAAACCTTCTCCACCGGTCCGGACCTTCCGGCAGTCACCCGTGTTGCGTCAAATCCGCCGATCGTTTGTATTTCCTTTACGATTGCTTGGGCACGGCGCTGAGCAAGATCCTGAAGGTCGTTGTCGGGCATCGGCTCCAGCTTTACCAGCTCCTCGAACATCGCCTGGTAAAAAGCGGTATCCGAACTTTCCCAACCGAAGACCGCCAGATAGGGTTTCACCCGTTTTGCCTTCTGGCCGGTATTTTTTTCGTACTGTGTCTTGAAATTGGCGACCGCTTTTTTACCGTCACGTTTTTTGAGAAGCTTCTCCAAAGCTTTCTGTGTCTTTGCATTGTCGAATGCAATTGGGCCCGGGTCCTCGTTGGGGGCAAGTTTTATCTCCATTTGCTCGGCGAGGGCGCGCCTAACACCCAGTGTTCGTAACGCCTCACTGTCAACCTCGGGGTCGAAACGGCCCTCTACCACCAGCCTCAACTGGGGCCTCTTTTCGAGGGCTTCAACCACCTTTTTTATCTTTTCCCGTTCAGGCGGAAGCAGACGGTCGCTGCCGGGGTTAAAGGAAACAGCGTCCATCTGTTCGCCCTTATCGCCCAAGAGGCCGCCCAGCGCTCGAAAGGGCGCAGTCACGATTTTGGTGATCAGGTTGACGATCGCCTGCCGGATCACATGCCCGTATTTAAACTCCGGATTGTCCACGTTGCCACGCACCGGCACCGCCACATCAATCTTTCCTTCAGCGTCGGTAAGGAGTGCAATGGCCAGATCTAGTGGCAAACTTATCGCGTCCGGCGCCTCCACCCGGTCGCCGAGCGTGAACTGTTCCAGAACGACTTCATTGTCTCCGAGAAGTTCGCTCTTCTGAATTTTATATTCCAGTTTGAGGTTGAGTGTTCCGGATGCGATTTTGCGACCGGCAAACGTCGCACTGTAAGGGCTAAGGGGCTTCATCCTGACGTTACGGAACGACACGGTGATGTCAGTGAACGTTTTGGGCGCGAACGGACTCAACCCACCCCCCACCAGTGTTTGTCCGTATTTGTCGACTTTGCCCTCGAATTTAACCGAAGTGCGGCTCGCAGGATCGGAGGATATGCTCGCAGCACCTCCGCTGAAGTTTGTCACCTGAGTGACGAAAGGGAGCACTAGACTGAAGTCAGCGAAATCAACCACGCCTTTCTCCACGCGAATCCGCTCGATGCTCACCGGGAAAAGTGCTCGATCCGTGCTAGGTTCGGCGGCAGGGGATTGTTCCTGGTGCGGTGCTGTCTCGGCATCAGCCGTTTCGGGTTTTTTCAGCACCTTGGCCAGATTGACACTGCGGTCCTTGAAGATCACAACCTTGGTGCCGGGCTCCTGCAAACGCACCTCTTCGATATACAGGCGATCCGGTGACAGCCCGAACTTAAGTCCATTGGCGGACAAATTTTTCCATTCAAGAAATCGTTCACCGGTGCCTTCTTCCTTGAGCGTGAAACTGTCCACGTTCATGGAGCCGTTGACGCGTAACTGGGGACCGGATTTTGTCGATCGATATTTCATGCGGGCCGATGCGGAGACATTACCCGACTCGAGTGCCAGAACCGTGAACTTGGTCAGGGCCGGATATAACGGCTTGAGGTTAACGCCGATAATTTTCGCGCGTGCATCGGCACTGTCGCCGACCGGGCCCACCTGGCCACTGACGCTCGCACTCCCGCCCTGCTTTATCTTAACTTTGGTATCAAAGTCGATGGGTGTTTTGCCGTCGTTGGTGAGATTTTTTAGTGATGCGTAGACATCCTTTAGATCGTAAACGATCGCCGGATCAAAGGTATGGTCCTGTAATGCTACCCGGAAGCCTTTCATTTCGAACACATCAAGGCGGAATGACCAGGGCTTTCCCTCGGCCCGCGCCTTCATTCCGGTCTCTGCGATCTCGCGCTTCAGCCGGCCTTTGTCGCCGGGGTCCAGCATCTCTAAGAGCCGGATACGCCCGTCTTTGCCGCGCACCACGCTTGTTCCACCGCCGGTGGTCTCCACCTGCGGGATCGTTATTGCACGACTGCCGATATCGATGCGGCCATCATTCAGCGCGAGGGTGTCTAGTGACAGGAATGGGTTGTTGTCACCTGCTTCCGAAAAAGAGACGCGATTCAGCGCCACCTCCAGGTCGCCCACAATCGCTTTTACCGGCCCGGTGCCAACTTCTGCCGACGCATTCAACAAAATATTAAGCCCGCCCACGGCAAGCGCCAAGGGATTGGCACGGCTGCGATCTGTATAGTCCACCGCAATGTTTTCGATTTTCACCGCTCCAGCCTTCACGAGCAACGGCTGGCCGACAGGTACCGAGACATCAGGATCTGGTGCCGTCACGTTGGTGGACTCCCGGCGCCTGACGAGCTTCTGCCAGTTGAACACCCCCTCCTCATCCACCGATGCCGCGATGATACCATTGCGGACGACGATGTTCGGAACCATAAGTTCCCGCGCTTGAAGGTCAAAGCGCATGTCATCGGCTTCAATCGCTTCCAGAGCAAGCAAGGGTGTGCGCTTGCCCTTTTCTGTGAGCGAAAGTCCCTTTAGTACGAACTTCGCCTCCTGCATCACCAAGTGGGGAGTGTGCTCTTGATAATCAAAACGATAACGGGTGCTGACGTCCATCTCCCCCGACGGCTCAGCAAGTCGCAGCTCGTCCTGAGCAAATTTCCAGGCTGTAGCCACCTTGAAGCCGGTCATGCTCAACTCGCCTTCGGAAAAAATAGGCTGCAGGGATATCTCGCCTCGCCAGCCCACCGTGCCGCCACCGGGAAGGTCGGCCCTGACAGTATACGGACCTTTGCGTTCCGGGAGGGTGGATATCTCTTTGAACTCAAGGTTGAGCGGCCAGAATGTTTCTTGAGCAGGAGTAATATCTGAACGGTCACTGAAGGTGAAGCTGCCGCCGATGACCTCGGCATGACGCACCAGGAGCCGTGGCGGGCGGCGTTCTGCAGGTTGAGGATCTTCCGACTTTGGCAAGCTGTCAGCAAGATCTGCAAAATTGAGACGGCCATCACGCTGAATCTCCACGTGCAGTGACGGCTGTTCTATACGAATATCGGCAAATGTCCATGCCCACCGAAAGAGACTCGATAGCTCAAAGTCTACAAACAAGCGGTCAAAGCCCATAATTGGGCGATTATCTGCCTCTTCAAGTACAAAGTCCTTGGCCTCAAAGGTAAACAAAAATGGGTTGATATGAACCTCGGTGACGGACGCTTGGCGATTGAGCTTTTCTACAGCGAAGTTGGCTACATAGCGTTTTAATAGCCAGGGGGTCAGCAGAAAGCCACACAGGGCGTAAAGCACCATTACCGAAACCCCGGCCAGCAGCCAGCGGTTGAGAAGTATCCGTAGCCAACGCTTTGGGGTCGCATCAGAACCCCTTGTGTCTGTTGTTCGGTCAAGCATGGTTGACAGCTCCATTGCCGTGGACTGCGCTTTGCTTCAGTGAGCCTTGGCTCCATTATACAAGTGCGCGATAGAACCAGAACTGAAAGTGGTTTTAAATTTCCTGCGGGCCGCCATACAGGTCTTTGATTTTGGCCCTATCCGGTGAGCCGTCTTCAAGGGAGGGGAAATCGGTTATGAAATCAACATATTGAGGTTTTTTATAACTGGCGATACGCTCACCGACAAACTGTATCAGTTCCTGGGCTTCTAAACTTTCACCGGATTTCAACCGACAAACCGCTTTTATTCCCTCTTTCCATTTGGGATCCGGAACGCCGAAAACAGCGACGTTTTCAACGTTCGGATGCTGGAGAATCACCTTTTCTACTTCAGCAGGATAGACATTCTCACCACCCGGTTTGATCAGCTCCTTTTCCGCCTTGCGGCCAGCATACCAGAGAAACCCATCTTCGTCAAAACGGCCCAAATCTCCGGTGTGGTGCCAACCTTCACGAAATGTGTATGCGGTATCTTCCGGAAGATTCCAGTAGCCTTTAAAGATCAGAGGCCCTTTCATGGCAATTTCGCCAACCTGTCCGGTTGGGACCGGGCGATCATAATCATCAACAAGCCTGAGTTCTCCGAGGGGAATCATTTTCCCGGCAGAACCCGGTTTGTCATTGTAAGGCCCCATTGTTGCCAGCCCGGTGGTTTCCGTTTGTCCGTAAATGGAATAAAACGTACCACCGGTGATGCGTTGATATTTCTCGATGGTTTCCGGCGTATCCAGCCCCATTACGGCCCTTAGGCTTATAATATCATGGCCAGTTTTTTCATGTTGCTCAAGAATGGAGGCAAGGATCGGAGAAAAATCAAAAAAGAGGGTCACTTTTTCCGTTTCAACCAGTTCAACCGCCTTTTCTGGATCAAATTTACTCATGTTCACGTTCAGGGCGCCGGCCATAAAACTGCTGATGGCCATAAAAAGCCCTCCCACATGGAAAAGCGGGAGAAAATTTAAATGAACATCTTTTGCAGTCAAATGAAAACAATAATTCAAGTGCAGACCGGCGCATAACAGATTGCCGTGGCTTAATAAAGCGCCTCTGGGTCTGCCTTCTACAGCGGCGGTATGAATGATTACAAAACCATCATTATTGGAGACATCTGCCACTTCGAATTTACCCGGATTGTTCATTAAATCATTAAACCCAAGAAAGCTGCCGCCTTCATTTTTAAGATTATAATACGTTTTTGCTGAAGGAAGGTCGGTTTTCAATTCCTTGACGAGTTCTTGAAACTCTGCATCGACAAAGAGCGCATCAGGAGTACAATCATTCAGGTTGTAATTGATCTCGTCAGCCGAAAGTCTCCAGTTTATCGGCAATAGAATTGCGCCCAAGGCCGCGGCAGCGCCGTAAAGGAGGAAGTATTCAAGGCTGTTTTTCCCTAAAACACCAATCCGATCACCTTTTTTAATTCCGGTTGTTTGCAAACCAAACGCAAGGCGATCGACCATCTCTTTATACTGCAAAAATGTCAGCGTCTTGTTGGCGTCAACCTCAAGCCATGCAGATTTACCACCAAAACATACGCCATTGCGACGAATTAGATCATAAAAGGTAAAATCATATAAACCCATAACAACCTCGGTTACCAGGGGTCAGGTGTCAGAAATAGGGGAACAACTTGTTGTGCTTGTTGCCAACCAATTAACCCTGATCCCTGATCCCTGTTCTCTGTTCTCTGAAACCTGTTCTATTCAGGTGTCGGGTGTCAGGAATCCGTAAGGTAATATTTGTTATCATCCATTTACCACTGATCCCTGACACCTGTCATTTGATTTATTCAGGAAATGTAGCCTTAAACATCGCCACTTTGGTCAAGCCGTCTGCCTGAAAAACAGCAGAACCCGCTTTGACATGAACCGGAACCGAATATTCAGGAATTCCGGTCCACCAGTATTCGAGCTGATCCCAGGCGTTGGTTCCTTTCTCTTTCAGTTTAAAACCGCCGGTGACCAAAAGGCTCAAAAGAGACTGTCTCACGTCAAAATGAGCAGGCACTCTCACCTGATTTGTTTTCCCCGCAGGAATCCACATGGTGTCCGTAGAGCTGACCGTATTCAGATCAAACTCTTCAAAAGCGATGGTGAACTTTAGGCTTTCCATCTTTACCGGGTATCCATTTGGGTTTTCGACATTAAAGATAAAAGCCAGTTCAAGTGGTGCACCCACGTTGTCCGGCTTTCCCTTGGTGGGTGTTACTTTCTTTGAAAAATACCAATATCCAAAAGCATGGGCGACTTCCATTGAATCTAAAGTAACCACCGGTGCTTTAAAATTCTGCTGTGTGGGTGCCATCGGCATTCCAGCACACCCCGTCAGCATGGCAGCGGCGACGAAAATACTTAAACATGTAAGTATAATTGATCTTTTATGCATTTTTTTCCTCCCTTATTCCATATAAAGGGTTAGGTAAGCCATCGTTTTCTTCGTTTATAGTGTTTTACATCCCGAAAACTCTTACGGCCTCCAACAT
>JBFESJ010000155.1:0-8815 GCA_041548585.1 Desulfobacterales bacterium
AAGAAGCAGGTGTTCATTGTCATTTTTCGATCACGTCGGGGAATCCTGAAAAGGAGATCGTCAGTTATGTAAACGACCATCGGAACGTTGTTTTGACCATTTACGATATTTCTGATCCAGATCTCAATCGAACCGCCAAAAATTCAAAAAAGAAAGATGCACTGGCAAGAATAAGAAAAAGCGTGTCCGTTCCCCTGGTCACTGTTCAAACATAAAAACCAATAGAAAAAGAAATACATATAACAGAGGAGAAAAAAATGGCAGGAATTTTTGGAAGGATCAAACAAAAGTTGAATAGCGCCGGCAGTAAAATGGACAAATACCAGGAGGCGATCACATTTGCCCAAGCCGGTGAATCCGAATATGCCGTGGAGACAATGGCTGAGCAAAAAGAAGAACTGACCCCCACAAAATTGCTGGTTATGGGCAGAGAAAGCACTTTTTCAGAAGAAATCATCGACTATGCTCTGGAAATGGCGCAGCGGATGTCCTATGATATTCTGGCCTTGAATACTGCGCCTTTGTCCTGCGAAACATTCAAGCTCTTTTCGTCTTCTCGAAATCAGGTCTGTGAAGAGTTTAAGAGCCTGTCTGAAAAAAATGCCGCGTTATTTCAGGACGCTGCTGCTGAAAAAGGAATTCCTTTTGACCACATCGTGATGTTCAGCGAGCCGGAAGAGGCGCTGGAATCCATCACCAAAGAACGCAAAGATATCGCTTTTGTGGTTTCGGAAACGGTGGAAGATCGTGCGGATAGCAGAATAGAAGAGGGTGAAAGACTCCGTACCAATCTTTACGTTTATTCCATGGTGTAAAGGGGGACCATTTTGGTACCTCAATTGAGTGAAAGCCGATGACGAATCATCGGAAAACCCAAGTCAGTAGACCGCATGCACTCAGAAATCCGGCCTTTGTGAAAAGGCCGGATTTTCTTTTTTTACTGCTCATCTCTCTGCAAGACATTACAATCTGCAACACCCCTTTCTTTTTTGCAACACCATATAACTGACTGGTTTAATTGTAATTTAAAGTTTTGACCTTAAATTTGTTGCATTTTGCAACATCTGGTTTGTGCATTTTATCAATGCCCATGGCCTCATTAAATTTAACAATATCAATAAGATATATTGAGATCAGCGAAGTTGGCACGAATGATGCTGATTCCTGTGGCAAAATGTTCTAAACCGCTGATAACGGATGTTTTAATTAATAGTGCCCATCCATGAATAAATATTGGACACTGGTGAGTTTCCAATTCAGAAATGGGCAGTTTTTTCGTCGAGCAAGGCCGCACAAGGGTTTCAGCTCCCGCAAAGCGGGACAGGAAGGCGTACTCAACGTACGTCGCAGCCTGAAAGCCGCGGAGAACGCAGCTCGGCGGAAAAAGGGCCATTTATGGATGGGCACTAACTAAGAATGGAGGGAGATATGGATACACATTTTATTTTCGGCCTGGCGCTGGTCGCTTTTGCTTTTTGGTTATGTTTTAAGTTTAGAAAAAATAAAAAGGAATAACAGGTTGATCACCCGGTAATTGTGAGGACTCTGCGAGTACACGAGGAACAGAAAGGAATATTTTAATAATGACACCTGAAATGATTTTGACCATGATTGTACTGGTTTTTGCAATCATTCTGTTTATTTTTGAATGGGTTCGCGTTGATGTTGTGGGGATTATTATGATGGCGTTGCTTCCCCTTATCGGTCTGGTATCGCCCAAAGAAGCATTCTTGGGGTTAAGCAGTAACGCCGTCGTCTCCATCATGGCGGTGATTATCATCGGCGCCGGTCTTGACAAAACAGGGGTAATGAACAAAGTGGCCGGGCCCATCGTCAAACTGGCGGGAAACAGTGAAAAGAAAGTGATTACCCTGATATCCGGCACCGTAGGAATCATCTCGAGCATGATGCAGAACATCGGCGCCGCGGCCCTGTTCCTTCCGGCTGCCCAGCGCATTGGTAAAAGAATGGGGGTACCGGTGTCCCGTATTCTGATGCCCATGGGGTTCTGTGCCATTATCGGCGGAACCATCACGCTGGTGGGGGCCAGTCCCACGATTCTGTTAAATGATTTGATGGTTCTTGGCGGGGAAAAGTTGGAACCCTTCGGCCTTTTTACCCAGACCCCCATTGGCATCTGCCTTCTGGCCAGTGCCATTATCTATTTTCTTATTTTCGGAAAATTGGTCCTTCCGGCTGCAGAAGGCGAAGCGGAAAAAGGCGTTACGGCGTTGCTCATGGAAGCCTATGAGGGACTTGAACATACATTTGAAATCCACATTCCCGACAATTATGACGGTCCGAAAACTTTAGAGGAGCTGGGTATCAGACCCAAGTTCCTGGTAACCGTGGTGGCCATCAATTTTACGTCGGAAAATGAAAAAACGTTTGTTCCGAAAAGCGGCGATAAGATTTCTCCGGGCGATGATATTGCCGTTATCGGGCAGGTAAAAATGGTTCATATGCTGGCTGAAGAATACGGATGGGAGGTTAAAGACGGCCTGGATATTTTTGGAGAGAGCCTTGCCGTGATTAATGCCGGAATGGCGGAAACAGTGATTTCTCCCCGGTCTGAATTGATCGGCAAAACCATGAGCCAAGTCAATTTTAAAGAATTGTACGGCGTTAATCCGGTGGCGCTGTTTACCGGCAATAAAATTATTTACAGCAACTTAACTCATATCCGGCTGCAAATGGGCGACACCCTGTTGCTTCAAGGACCTTGGGAGAAATTTCACATTTTAAGAAATCAGCCGCAGCCACGGGCGCTCACCTTTGCCACAGCCCTTGAAGGTGAAATCATGCGCCCTGAAAAGGCCAAGCTGGCGGTGATCTGGCTGGGTATCGCATTAATGCAAATTATCGTTTTTAAAATTCAGCTTTCAGTGGCCCTTATGTCTGGAGCTCTCGGAATGATCATTACCGGTGTGCTCTCGGTGGATGAAGCCTATCGCGCCGTGGACTGGATGACGGTATTCCTCCTGGCAGGCTTGATTCCTTTGGGAGTCGCGTTTGAAAAAACCGGAACCGCCGCTTTTATTGCCAAGTTTGTCCTCGGGATGCTTGGACATCCGACACCGATTGTATTGTTGGCAGCAGTGGGTGTGATGACGTCTTTTTTCACGCTGGTGATTTCCAATGTGGGGGCAACGGTTTTACTGGTTCCGTTGTGCATGAACATGGCGGTCATGGCCGGCGGTGATCCGCGAATGGCCGCGCTGGTGGTGGGACTGTCGGCATCCAACACATTTGTCTTGCCGACACATCAGGTGAATGCGCTCATTATGAGGCCCGGGGGGTATCGAACCGTGGACTATGCCAAAGCGGGCGTCATCATGACCGCCATCTTTTTAACGGTGGAGTTGGCCATTCTCTATTTCTTTTATGGAATTCAATAATATTGTATCCGTTCGTGGCTTAATGATAGACATGATAAAAGATTCACAATAAAAGACATGATCATCATAAGAGCACGAAAAAACAAAAAAATATTTTTTCGTGCTTTTATGTTTTAAAGCGATAATCTTTTAGGAGGAAAACATATTATGGCGATTATCACTATCTCTCGTGGATGTTTCAGCCATGGTCAAGAGATTGCCGAAAAAGTGGCCGAAATGCTTGGATACGCGTGCATCAGCCGAGAAGTTCTGGTTGAAGCCGCTCAAATGTTTAATGTCTCTGAAAAAAAACTGATCAAATCTCTTCATGATGCCCCGACCATTATTGAACGGATTGCCCATGGAAAGACAGAATACCTTGGGGGTATAAAAGCCGCCCTTTTAGGATATGCCAGGAAAGGCAATATGGTATATCACGGTCATGCCGGCCATCTTCTTTTAACGGAAATTCCCAAGGTGCTGAAAGTCAGGATCTTCGCTGAAATAGAAGATCGGATCACATTTTTACAGCAAAAGCGAAATATCTCCAGAGAACAAGCATTGTTGGATATCGAAATCGAAGATAGAAATCGTTCAAACTGGACACGCTACCTTTACAAAACAGATATCAACAATCCTAAACTTTATGATATTGTAATTAATATCGGAAACTTGACAATCGATAATGCCTGTGAAATTATTTGTCTTGCAGCTAAAAGCGACGCTTATTTAATGACGGACGAATCAAAACAGGCCTTAGATGATGCCGCCATTACCAGCTACATTAACGCAACGCTTCAATCGATCTGTGAAGCCGAAGTATCTGTTAATAACGGAGAGGTTCATGTGAAGGTTGCGGCCCAAAAAAGAAGAAAAACAGGTCATCTGAGCCCGGCTTTACAGGACGATCTCGGATCATCATATCAGGAAGATTTAACCGGACAGATCAACAAAATAGCATATGGTGTACCGGGTGTTAAAAAAGTGTTCTGCACCGTTGAACCTCCATATTATGTTTAAATAGGGGTGATGTCTGTCTTATGAAAATCAGTATCAGAGGAAAGATATTTCTGGCGTTTGTCATCTTTATCGGCCTCAGTGCACTAATATGGGCGCGAAGTTATTACAGCCAGTATATTCTCAATCAGAAGATCCAAATCATTGAGAGAAAATACGATCTTTTCAATGCCATTCTGGAAGCCCGCCGGTATGAAAAAAACTATTTTTTATCCTTTGACAAGGAAAATATTGTTCAAGCCCTGGACTATGCCCGTCAGGCAGAGGAGGTCCTTCGTAGTATATTGTCCAAATACGGGAAGTACACTCTGGCAAAAAATCTCGATCAAAGGATTACCGAACTGGTGATATACAAGGAGTCTCTTACAAATCTCATGAAATTACAGGAAGAAGGACATTTGGTGGTCCCCCCGGACACCATTGAGTTAATCCGAAAGCAGGGAAGAATTCTCACCAGTGAATTGGAAAAAATCGTCAAAAAGGAGAGTGAATTTACACGGGACCTGATCGGAAAATCACAGACGATCCATCTTTTGGCACTGGTACCCGTCTTTATCCTTTCCGTTTCGATTGCGCTTTTTTTGGTCTTTAATGTCAATCGTCCGTTAAAGACCATTGAGAACGCCATTACCAAAATCGCCAGCGGAGATTTTGAGAATATACCGGAGATAAAGACCGGAGATGAATTTGAATCTTTGGTGGCCAGCCTGAACAATATGATCAGCGAACTGAACAAACGGAGCAAACAGCTCATACAGGCTCAGAAGCTGGCTTCATTGGGAAGACTGACCTCCGGGGTGGCCCATGAATTGAACAATCCTCTCAACAATATATCCACATCGATTCAAATCCTCATAGAAGAAATAGAAGAAGATGACCTGGAATATAAAAAAGAACTGTTGGTCGGTGCCGAGAAAGAAGTGGAAAGGGGAAAGGAAATCGTTCGTTCGCTATTGGAATTCGCCAGAGAAAGGACACTGACCCTAAAACAGGTTAATTTTAAGGATCTGGTGGACAGTGCAATCAAACATGTTAAATCGGAAATTCCGGATAATATACATCTTAAAGCGGAGGTTCCGGATAATATACAGGCCACTGTGGGTCTACGTATTAGAAGCGTTATAATTAATCTTATTACGAATGCCGTCCATGCGATGAAAGACGGTGGAGAAATTACCATCAAGGCAAATAATGAATTGGATAAAGAGGGATTCTCCTTTCAGGTGATTGACACCGGTGAAGGTATTCCTCAAAATATCATAACAAAGATTTTTGACCCTTTTTTCACCACTAAAGAAGTCGGCAAGGGGTCAGGGCTGGGACTTTCCATCATTTACGGCATCATGGAACAACATAGCGGCAATATATCTGTTTCCAGCGAAGTCGGAAAAGGAACGACATTTACCTGTTTCCTGCCGTTTCATCAGCCCGATCAACGGGATTTATAGAAGGATCATCGTGGAAAAAAAGAAAGCGGTTATTCTGGTTGTTGAAGACGAAGATATTGCACGGAAGAATCTCGAGCATATTCTGATGAAAACCGGTTACGATGTCGTTTCCGTAGCGGACGGGAGCAAAGCCGTCGATTTGCTTCACTCAAAGCGCTTCGACCTGGTGATCACCGATCTGAAGATGGAGAAAGTGGACGGCATGCAGGTGTTGCATAAGACAAAAGACCTTCAGCCTTACACAGAAGTCATTATGATCACCGGCTATGCCACCATTGAAACGTCGGTTCAGGCCATGCATGACGGCGCCTACTATTATATCGCCAAACCCTATAAGATTGAAGAAGTTCGCCAGATTACCAAACAGGCGCTGTTAAAACGACGGCTTCGGCTTGAAAACATTGAACTCAAAGAAATACTCAAAAAACAGCGGAAAATTTCCGGCATTGTGGGGCAGAGCGCGGTCATGATGGATATTCAGAAAACCATTCATCAGATTGCGCCTTCGGACATCAATGTCCTGATTCTCGGTGAAAGCGGCACCGGCAAGGAATTGGTCGCCCGATCCATCCACCAGCTCAGTCCCCGATCTGAAAAAGAATTCATTGCCTTTAACTGCGGTTCATTTACGGAGGAGTTAATGGCCAATGAACTGTTCGGGCATGAAAAGGATGCATTTACCGGGGCCACAAAGGCAAAGGCAGGCCTGATCAAAGTGGCCGACGGCGGAACGGTTTTTCTGGACGAAATCGGAGATATGCCGCTGAGTATGCAGGTGAAGCTATTGCGCGTCATTCAGGAAAAAGAGGTTTTGCCGGTGGGCGGAGAGATCCCCGTACCCGTGGATGTACGCTTCATCGCCGCCACCCATCGCGATCTTAAAGAGGATGTGGAAAAAGGTAATTTCCGACAGGATCTGTTTTACCGTCTGAATGTCATTACCCTAAAACTTCCGTCTCTGACCGAACGGCACGGTGACATACCCCTTCTGGCACATCACTTTCTGTCTCAAAAAAGTAACGCCATGAACAAAGATGTCCAAAATATCAAAAAAGAATCCATGGAATTGCTCTGTCAATACAGCTGGCCGGGGAATATCCGAGAGCTGGAAAATGTCATTGAACGGGCCGTCGCCCTGGCCAACGGTCCGGAAATAACCGTCGGCGATCTTCCGGATTACATCGGCAATCTCTCCATCGAAACCTATCGCCGGGAGGATTCAGAGATACCGACCCTGGAGGAACAGGAGAAAAACTACATCAAATGGGTTCTCGACAAATGCGAGGGGAATAAAACCAAGGCGGCAAAAATAATGCGTATCGATCGGGTTTCACTGTGGCGTAAAATAAAAAGATTTGGTATAGGGACTGAGGAAGACTAGTTTTTCGATACACGATACTGAATCTTGAGGTGAAAATATGAAACAGCTTGGAAATCTGATCGATCGAATTATTGAACGCATCAATGTCAACCTCCGGGACTTTAAGTTTGACGCGGGTCCCTTTGTCCGAAATATGATTCCATCGAGCCAACTGGTGAAATTCTACGCCTTTTGCGGGATCACACCCCAACATCCGTTTCATTTTCAATTCGTCCGGTCAAATCTGGGCGGAAGCTATTTTTTGGGCAGATGCACGGTGGACCACGCCGTGCTGTATAAAAGCGACATCCGGGGAGATGAACTGAAAGCCAAAGGAGATCGGTTTCATTTCCAGGGATCTGAAATCCCTGTCTACGAAGACGAAATCATTCGGATCAAAGACGCCTACCTGATTAAAACCCTGGTTCATTGTTATTCCCACGATCCTGAAATTTTGGAAGAATTTTTAATCCAAAATACGGCATCCATGCATTATGCCAATATTCACGGTTCTCCAGTGGAAGGATGTTTCATCGGTCCATTCGCAACCGTGGACCTTACAACCCTTCATGACTCCGTTATCGGTGCGTTTTCTTATGTCCAGGTGGGGGAGTTGTCTCACCAGCATATCGAACCCGGCACCATCTGGGTTAAAGCCGGAGATGCGTTCGATTTTCGGTATTCTTATTCAAAAAAAGTTCTCAAACAGTATATTTCCATAGAACCGGACATTCCGCCCCGGGGAATATTTATCGATTTTATACGAGATCGCAAAACCGATTTTCAAAAAATTTTTGATGTGGTGAACTTTAAAGCCCCTGTTGCCGTTCCGCGTGGTGCGTCCCTGAATCGCTATGCTCTGGTCAAAGGTGAAAGTCATATCAGTGAAAACGTTCTGGTGGCCCAACGTGCATACCTTGAAAATGCCTGGTTGGGAAAGGGCGCCAATGCCCAGGAAAACTGCTATATCATCAATTCCCGTTTAGAAGGTAACAACGTTACCGCCCATGGCGGTAAGATTATTCACGCCAATTTAGGGGAAAATGTGTTTGTGGGGTTTAACTCATTTTTGCGGGGAACGGCGGATCTGCCGCTCGAGATCGGTGAAGGGTGTATTATCATGCCGCATACCATTATCGATCTCAATGAGCCCTTAAAGGTACCGGCAGCACATGTTGTCTGGGGGTATATCAGAAATGCCAAGGATCTCGAAACCCACATTGTCTCCATCAAAGCACTTTCCAAGGTCAAAAAAGAATTGGCCATGGGTGCCATGAAGTTTCAGGGCAGCGGTTCTGAATTCGTTAAGGCCTTTAAACATCGAATCGAGCACATCCTGGAGGCCAACGGTGCCTTCTTCGACGGCAAACAAAATAGGGGACATGCCCAAAAAGAGCAGGATGTTTCGTTTAATATCATTCACCCCTATCACGAAGGTCCGAAAAAAGGGTTTTATCCGTCAATAGATATTCGGTCTTAAGCAATAAGCGCTTTCGGCTGTTTCCTAAATCTCTTTTATAGCAGTTGCCAAAAATATGTTCCGATTTATCCGCCTTTGGTGTGGTTGAATTAATAACGGTCACAATTTGCCGTAAGCCGTTCTGCCAATAAAC
>JBFESJ010000156.1:0-8715 GCA_041548585.1 Desulfobacterales bacterium
GAACACGCTATTCTCCGGTAAATTTTGACACTTCCGTGACTGACATGTTCTTATTCCGTCCGTTGTAAAAGATCATCGCTTTCTATAATACGCGGCGGCATATAACGTTTGGTTCCTTTGATACGTGTTGTTCACAGAAAAACACCATGTTGTATCATTTTGGTTCTCTGAAACAGTCTAACCACTACAGTTTTTATTCAGATTCTGTCTGTCCCCACAAGGCATCTTTTAACCCTGACGTCCGCTCAATTTTACGCGATATGGTGTTTTTAATGATTTCTTCCGTGCCCCAGATAGAGATATGTTTTTTGGCCCTGGTAATTCCTGTGTAAAGCAGTTCACGGGTTAATACAGGGTAATCTCGGTTCGGCAGAATAAGGAGGACCGTATCAAACTCTGACCCTTGGCTTTTGTGAACGGTCATTGCATAGGCGGTTTCGTGCTCCGGGAGCCGGTGGGGAAGAAATCGCCTGAGTTCACCAGAATTTCCTAAAAAATAAACATACAGATTTTGGCTCTTAGAATCCTGATCAGGCATTGTGATTCCGACATCTCCGTTAAAAAGTTCCATATTGTAATCATTACGCGTGATCAAAACCGGTCTACCTCGGTACCAGGGATTCGTTGACAAATTATCAAGTTCTATCAAACCGTTCTGGCTTAGTATCTGTTCTGTGAACCTGTTTATGTCGTTAACACCCAATGAACCAAATTTGACAGTACAGAGTATTCTAAATCGGTTAAATAGTTCAAGGGCCATTTGAGGATCATGGGGTTTAAGATATTCTGAATATCCGTTAATGACCTTTTTGGGCAAGAACGATGAGAGATCATTGGGCCCTGATATTTTTTCCCAACCGATTTGAGCTGGATTGTTCTTTAAAATAAAGAACGTTTCCTCAATTTTCCCGTTGTTTACGGCACGGCTACATTTTCCAATTCCACTGGTGTCGGCGAACCGATAGCTCTTTTTAAGAACGACCATGCAGTCATAAAGCCCCGGACTTTCTTTAAGTTTCTTGCGCGGAACATCAATTCTTCGCTGGGTGACTTCTTCAAACTGTTTGCAAAAATGTTCTGAAAAGGTATGAATATTGTTCCTGTCACAGATATCCGCCATGACAAAACCTGTCTCCACCGAGGCAAGTTGATCCCTGTCTCCGATGAGTATGATTCTGGCATCATTTCTTATGCCTGCAAGGAGCTTGGACATCAGAGCAAGATCCACCATAGAAACTTCATCCACAACAACGATGTCGGCATCGAGCGGATTTTCAGCATTGTGATAAAAATATGGTGAGCCCGGTATTGTTTTCAGCATTCTGTGAATCGTGTAGGCCTCTGACGGTATGGCATCGTTAATATCATCGCGACAATTAAGTGTTTTTTTTGCAGCCCTGATCGACTCGCCGATCCTTGCCGCTGCTTTTCCTGTGGGCGCGGCGAGCAAAATTTTGGGCTTATCTTTTGGAGACAGCTCTAAAAGCAGGGCAAGAATCTTTGCCATCGTAAAGGTCTTTCCGGTTCCTGGACCTCCAGTAATAACACATATTTTTTTAAATGCAGCAATAACGGCCGCTACTTTTTGCCAATCGAAAATATCATCTTGATTTTCCGGAAAAAGTCTTTCTAAACTGTCTCTTAAAAGGGGTATATCTATGCCCTGGATATTGTCCTTTATACGGGTTAAGATGGCGGTTGAAAGTTTCTTTTCATAATCCCAATATCTATAGAGATAAAGTCTGTTTTTTTTATCGATGATTAAAGGGCGAAATTCACCGGGTCTTCCGACCACCCGGGTTTGACGTAATTTTATTAACCACTCGGAAAGTTTCGGGCTGTTAAGTTCATTTTCACCATCAAGCTGAAAAAGGATCGGCTTTTCAGCTACAGAATTGAGGTCGAGATACCCATCTCCGCTGCCGGTCGCACGACTAACAAGGGCGGCTGCAAGAAAAATATCCGGGTCATCGCTTCTATCAAGACCTGTGATAAACCTGGCGAAATGAACATCTATATCATTTAAATATTCATCATTAATTAAATATTTTATATCTCTATTATTCATTTAATACATTAAGGTATTTCAAAGGGCTAAATTGATACGGCATTTTTGAATTAATGCTCTTTAATAAATGCTTTTACCATTGCATGGATAAGATCTGGATTCGGAAGATCTTTGTAAATACCGAATTCCGGGCCTTTGTCCGGGTCTACGCCTCTTATAAAAATGTAAAAAACACCGCCAAAGTGTCTTTCATAGGAAAATTCAGGAATTCGTAGCTGAAGGTATTGATGGAGCGCAAGGATATATAAATGATACTGTAGAATATAAAAGTCTTTGCTCATAATGTAATTCAACACATCTTTTCCATAGTCTTTTGCGCTTGTTCCTAAAAAGTTCGATTTCCAGTCCACCAACCAGAAACGGTCCTTGTCATAGAAGACCAGATCTATGTATCCTTTCATGAAGCCTTTGGTTAGAGAAAAACTGAGTTTTCCAAGCCGGCCCGGGAAATCATCAGGAAGATCGATGCCGCCATAATCTACAAATATCTTTCTGAGTCGATGCGGTGATACCGGTTTCATTGGAAAATAAAATTCCATTTCATTGATTCTGTTGCTGGATCGAACCGAAGAAAGCATCAAGGTGGTTTTGTTTATTTTGAGCGGTACTGAAAGAACCCTGTCGATCATGGTGCAGACAGGTTTCTGCCATTTGGATTCGAATCTGTAGTCTTTTAGCTTGGTTGTTACCAATCTTAGTTTTTGTTCAGGACTGCTGGCAGCAAAATCAAGATGTTCAAAAATGTCATGGAAAAATATCCCGGCCCGAGTGCCTTTCGGAAATGAAAAAATATCTGGATCTTTATGAAGATGCAGATATTTTTCCGTTATGGGGGTATAAATATCATGGTATACGTCGCGATCCCGGAGTTCTCCATCCAGTGCCCGTTGGGATATGAGGTTTGAATAACTGGAGATTTTCCAGGTGGTGTCAATTTTTCCCGAAAACTGCCTGCAAGAGATGCCTTCCTTTTTATCCTCACCACCCAAGTATTCTACGCCCTGATCAGCCGGTAGTGGGACGATTTCTATGCTTCCCTCTGATTTAATTGAAAGCTGTTCTAAGTCTTTAAGCAAATCCTCGTCACTTTTTTCCGAAAAGCGTGTTTTTAAAGATATAACCGTGTCCTCTTTTTCTAAGACATCTTCTGATTGCGCTTGATGATGTAACAGATACGCGATGGCAGAAGTTTCTGCGGTATTAAATCGACCCCAGACAAGATAACATCTTTTAATCGAACGTGTTAATGCAACATAAAGCAGTCGCAGATTTTCAGCCAGGCGTTCATTTTGGGCATTGGCAAGGTAAATACCGATGTCTTTAGAACCAAGATCGAGGGTCAGGGTTTCATTTTTATCAGTGTCATGAAACAGGATTTCACGGTCATTAATTAAAGCCCCATCCCATACAAAAGGGCAAAATACAATAGGGAACTCAAGACCTTTGCTTTTATGAATGGTTATTAATTTTACTGCCAGATCATCGCTTTCAAGACGAAGTTGATGCGTTTCTGAATCAGGGGCGTCAGCATCTCTTTTTTCTGACAGCCATTTAAGCAGGCCGGTCACCCCAAGTTTTTTTTCGAACGATTCTTGGTGGAGAATTTCTACCAAATGGAGGATATTGGTCAGTCTTCTTTCACCGTCCGGAAATCTTAAAATGCGTTCTCTAATCTTTTCTTCGGCCATAAACATCCGAAACATCAGGATAAACCCATACTGGTTCCATAACCGGAAATATTTTTTGAATCTATTAAATTTGTCTTCCAACCAGAAAGGTTTCGCAATTGTTGAATCGAGTTCCTTTCCGGAAACACCGATGATGTCGGTCACAAGGGCCGCATGAAACACCCTTTCGTTTCCGGGTTCGGCAATGCTTAAAAGAATCCTTTCCATTTCCATGGCCTCAGGGGTATGAAAAATGTTTCCAGTGTTATGGAGGACCGATGGAATATTTTTTAATGAGAGCGCTTTCTTTATTATTTGTGCCTGCCGATTTGTCCGTACCAGAACAGCAATATCTCCTGCATTAATGCTATTGGAAAAATTATTTTTGTCTTGTGAGATAAGGCGCGATATCTCACCGGAAACCGCCCTTGCGATTACCGGAACGGCCTCAGTTTTACTCAATGGCTTAGGCTTGTTAGAGTTTTTATTTGATTCCAAATACCATAAAATCAACGCTGGTGAAAATTTTTCATCCATCGATTCGATTTTTTTTCCTGAGATTCCCTTTTCAAATCCAATCCGATTAAAGACAAACGGTGCATTCGTGTTCGAAAATATGGTATTTACAGCGGTGATTAAATTGGGCTCTGATCGCCAGTTTTTTATCAGTGTATATTTCGAGTCTGCGTTTCGAGCGGCCTTCATGTAGGAAAAGATATCTGCGCCCCGAAAACTGTATATGGATTGTTTTGGATCGCCGATCATAAAAAGTGTACTATTTTTTGAAGTAAAGATCCGTCTAAAAATTGTATACTGGACAGCGTCCGTATCCTGAAACTCATCCACAAGGGCGGCACTGTATTTTCTCCGAATTGTTGTTGCAAGCTTATTGCCACCTTTATTTTCAAGCGCATTTTTAACCTTTATCAAAAGATCGTCATAGAATTGAATATTGCCGCGGTTTTTGCTGGCCACTAGTCGTTCTTCGGTGTATCTAAAAAACAGGGTTTTGAGGTATAATAAATAGACTTCCATCTCAGCTTCAAGAGCGACACCTTTGTCGTAAAGCGCAGCACAGATATCAAATAGTTCATGTGAAGGGGGGCGATACTTTTTTCGAGTCGAGCTTTCTATTTTGGTTGCGGTAAATTTATCAAAACCTTTAAACAGCGGAAAGCCGCTGGATTTTTCATCAACAAACCTGTCCATTGATGCACTCATGGAAACAACCATCAGGTCTCTTTTTGAAACACCCGTTTGCATTTTTTTTGTTTTCAAACTGCCATAAATTTTTCCGTTAAGAGACGGGTCTTTCAACAACTCCATCACCTGAAACCGCGTATTGGGCCAGGAAGTTTTCAGTTTATTAAAAACAGCTCTAAAATCATCAAGGCTTTTTATATCAGGTTTTTTAAGTTTTGGTAAAATCCTTATATCTGTTGTTCTTTTTTTTGCCAGAAGCCTCGAAAAATATTCCGGTCCGGATATTTTATTTAAAATATAGCGAATAAATTCCATGGGCAAACTGTAAACATGTTTTCTCCAGAAATCTTCCACAATTTCTCGGGTTAAGTGGGTCGGATCGGTCACAAGCTCTGTGTCGAACAAGCTCTGTGTTTCAAAAGCATTCTCGTGGAGAATCCTCTGGCAAAAACCGTGAATGGTAAAAATCGCAGCATTATCAAAGTTGATCAGCGCATCTTGAATCAATTGGATTGCTGAAGCTATATTATCATTTTTTTTAACAACCGTTTCGATGAGAATATCGTCGCTCGATCCCTTTAAAAAAGCCGATTTTGCCTCAAGAAGCTTATTGCGAATTCTATCTTTAAGCTCTTCGGTAGCGGCCTTGGTAAACGTTACCACTAGGATTTGATTCACCGTGAGATGTTTTTCGAGAATGAGCCTTAAAAAGAGTCCGGCGATGGTATACGTCTTCCCTGTACCGGCACTTGCCTCAATGAGATTGGTTCCTTCAAGGGGAGTATTGACGGGATCAAATATTTTCACCTAAAACCTGCGTTTACTTTTTACGAAACCCTCAATTTAAATAAATTGACGGAAAAGACCGTTTTCGTTCAGGCACTCGTTAAAAATCGTAGATGCCCGTATAATTTTCAGGTGTAATCTTCTTTAATTCGTCTTTAACGGTTAGTGCCACATCTAGACTTTCTATAAAATCAAATATTGTCTTGCGGTCAACGTGTGAATGGGTTCGTGTTAATGTTTTCAAAGCTTCATAAGGTTCCGGATACCCTTCCCTGCGCAAAATCGTCTGAATCGCCTCCGTTACCACCACCCAGTTTTTCTGCAAGTCATTTTGAATGACCTCCCGATTTAGAACCAATTTGTCCAGTCCTTTTAACAATGAATTAAAAGCAATCAAAGTATGGGCCAACGGCACACCGATATTTCTTGTAACCGTGGAGTCCGTCAGGTCTCTTTGCAGCCTTGAAACCGGGAGTTTTGAGGAAAGATGCGCCAATATCGCATTCGCAACCCCAAGGTTGCCTTCTGAATTTTCAAAGTCTATGGGGTTGATCTTGTGGGGCATGGTCGAAGATCCCACTTCGTTGTCTTTGATCTTTTGTAAAAAATAATTCATGGAAATATACGACCAGAAGTCACGATCCATATCAATGAGAATGGTATTGATCCTTTTAAGATTATCACAAAATGCAGCCAGATGATCATAATGGTCAATCTGGGTCGTAATCTTTGATCGTTCAAGTCCCAGCACTTCATTCACAAAATAATTCCCGAATGCGATCCAGTCGATTTTCGGATAGGTGACATAATGTGCGTTGAAATTACCGGTTGCACCACCGAATTTTGCTGAAAATGGAATGGTCTTTAACAGGTCTTTCTGTTTTATCAAACGCTCGACAAATACATAAATTTCTTTACCCATACTGGTGGGCGAGGCTGGCTGGCCGTGGGTTCGGGCCAGTATGGAGACATGTTTCCATTGTTTTGCTTTTTCACGTAACGCCGCGATAATCTGATCCAGAAACGGCTCCAAAACATTTATCCAGGCTTCTTTTAACGAACAGGGAATCGCTGTATTGTTAATATCCTGAGATGTTAGCGCAAAATGGATAAATTCTTTGGAGCGATGCAACCCCAGCTCATCGAATTTTTCCTTGAGAAAATATTCAACCGCCTTTACATCATGGTTCGTGACCTTCTCGATGTCTTTTACTTTTTGAGCATCGTTATGGGAAAAGTTTTTATAAATACGCCTTAAGTCTTCAAACATGCTTTTATCAAAATCTGCCAGTTGAGGCAGCGGCAGGTTGCACAATGCGATAAAATACTCGATTTCAACCCGAACACGATATCTTATCAATGCACCTTCGGAAAAATATTCGGCAAGGTTTTCAACGGCTTTTCGATAACGGCCGTCCACAGGAGAAATCGCACTTAAAGATGAGAGTTCCATAATTTATTCCCCAACATAAAAAATATTCATTAATAATAGAATCGGCGTTGTTTCTTCTATAATGCTCACTAAAGGTAGGATAATGCTGTAGATGTGTCAAGAAAAGGATACGGTGCGAATCGAAAATGGATCAATCTTTATCGAAATTTATCTAAATAAAACCTGTCCAATTAAAACACACCTTATCAAAAAAAACTAGAATTGAGTTAACATCCAAGAAAATTACCACACACAATATTTATTTGACAAAAAAATTAAAAAATTGATAAATTTAACATGTAAATTGTATAAACTGGTAGAAAGGAGAACAATCATGGCAGAAATGAAAATCAGTTACAGTGGGAATTATCCAACTGTTGAAATTAATTTTTTCCTGGATGAACAAAGAGAAAATTACAGCCTTAAATTGCCGATGTCAAAAATGTGGTATAAAGACATCATTTACGAAATAGAAAAAGTTGCCGAAGAAGAAAAAAAGAAAGCGGAAAAATATTTACATGAAGACAATCGAAAAATGATGACCCACTCCTTTGATATATATGCGCAGTTAATCGAAATTGGTAAAGAGCTCAGAAAAGATTTAGAAATGGATGCACACGATGTCGAATTAACTCAGGCGTCTGGAGGTATGTAAACATAGGATTTTCTCTTACAAAAAATCTAAATCGAATAAAACCTTATCCGATAATGAGTTTGGCATTCAAGGCGGATGTCAACGAAAAGATCACCTCTATAGCAGATTTCTTACAGGATCTACCCGGTTCACAGTCATGGTAACGGCACCGAAGTCTTCTTCCACTTTTCCATGGAGGATAAAGGGACGGCTTCGATCCAGGATGGCGCAAAATCGACGGTAAGCTTTGGGGAAAAAGATCGTTTCAACCAGTCCGGTTTCGTCTTCAAACGTCAGAAACTTCATGGGATCTCCATGTTTGGTATGCACGACCTTGCCGGTAATCAACAGACCGGCAATGCGTACCTGTCGCCCGATGAAGTGATGCAAGTTCATGGCTTTGACAATCTGACTTTTTTTTAGCGTGTCGGCGTATAACACCATGGGGTGCCGGTCGCACAAAAAACCCAGGGCTTCAAATTCGCGACGCAAACGCGCTTTATTTTTCTCTGGAGGAAGCAGCGGCGTTGACACCGCTATCCTTTCATTGAACAACTCCCCTGCCCCGGGTCGTTTTGATCTGGATTCTTGCCAGCAGACCAGTTCCCACAATAAGGCAGCACGATTCTCTTTTGGATGAAGTAAATCAAAAGCACCGGCATTAATCAGGGAACGGGCTTCAGGGGTGTCCGGCTGTATGCGGTCAAGAAAGTCGATAATGTCGCTATAAGGTTTTTCTTTGCGACCTGAAACAATACGTTTGCACGTATCTCCATGTATATTCCTGACGGATAACAATCCCACCCTGAGGGTATCGGTGTTGCCTTTCCAGCGGACATCACTATTGTTCACATCAGGCGGCAGTATTTTTACGCCCATGCGACGTGCTTCCGAAACATAAGCAAACGTACTGTAAAAACCACCC
>JBFESJ010000157.1:0-8674 GCA_041548585.1 Desulfobacterales bacterium
AATCGGCAGCCGCAAACATGACGCCATCAGAAGTGGGATTGTTTTTTGAAAAAAAAGGAACGGTTATGATGAGAACAGAAATAAACCATCGTGGGCTGCGAACGTCTGGTCGGCTCCTGACCGATCAGGCAATCGCTATGGCAAAAAAATCATATACGAAAATGGACCCCAATGAAAGGGGTCCGTCTCCGTATAAAGAATCTTTATTGCCCGCAGGGACGTCCGTATGAAGAACCGTATCCCATACGGCCGCTTCCCCTGTGTCCGCGGCCAAGATTTGGATTAACCTTTTTCATTTCAAGCATATGGTCAATCCGCTTTTGATCGATCTGCGCTCTGAGATCGGATATTTCTTTTTGGAGATTCGTGGCGTTTTTGGCATCAGGGCTCTTTTTAGCAAACTCGCTTTCAAGGGCAAGTCTCTTTTCATAAATTTTTTGTCTCAGATCTTCCGTGGATTTAAAGAATGCCTCGCGCTGTTCATCCATTTTTTGGATCTCTTCATCACCCAGATCGCCTTTCATGTATCCGGATCCAGGACATCCATAACCGCCATGATGCATTCCATAGCCATGATGTCCCCATTCGTCGTGATAACCCCTTTCGCCATGATATCGGCCATAACCCATTCCTCCACCGGCAAATGCATATGCCGCGAATCCTATGACAGAAATTACCATCAAAACAACGGATAATTTACTTGCAATATGTTTCATTTTTTTATACCTCCTTATTTTGTTTCTTTAAAGTTCGCATTGATTTGATTTAATATGTGAGCAAATCGTGTGCCACAATTGCGATATAAAAAATTTCAAGAAATTAACATTTTGTAATTATTTAAAAAAAGAATTCATTATGTTTTTTTCGTAATAGTATGAACATCACTTTTTAATTCCGCTTTAACAAGACATTGGATATTAAATATCCAGTCTTTCAGTACTTCTGGATTCAACCGGATATTAAATATCCAATTAAAGGCTGCCGACAAAAAGCTTGCTACATTGTGGCATAATGGGGTAAGAATATACACCATTAGGCTAAAGTCAACCAACCCGGATCGAGCCAAGTCTCGATTCAGGGTTATTCGATGCATGCGATGGGTTTTTGAATATCAATGATCGGTCGTTATCTCGTTAACAACAGATATCAAACCCCTTTAAAAGCTCTATGTTCAAGTCTACAAACAACACGAAACTTCAAATGGACCGTTATGGCGGAATTTCAAATATTCAGCTTGATCGAATGACGTTGCGGGGGCAAATTCACACTGGCCATTTTCTAAGATTAAAAAAGGATGAACATTATGAATAAAGTTTATGTTGACGATACCAAGCATATAACGATTGTCTGCCCCAAATGCGGTTTTACGACAAGAATAGACATAACGAAACTAAAGAAATCAAAAAATATACTGAAGGCAAAATGCAAATGCAGCGAAGTTTTTCAGTTCACCCTCGAATTTCGAAAGCATTACCGCAAAACAGTCAGACTGCCCGGTGAATACACTGCCCAAAAAAGCGGGGAAAAAGGAGAGATTATTGTTGAAAATATTTCACTGGGTGGAATTCAGTTTGTAACGATAAGACCGCATCAAATTTCGACAGATGATACGTTGGAATTGAAATTTAAGTTAGACAACCCAACGAAAACGGAAATCCAGAGATCCACCAAGGTCGTATGGATTTGGGATCGCAACGTCGGCGTTCAGTACATCGGACCCAAGTTATTTGAAAAGGATTTGGGCTTTTATCTGAAAACATAATTACACCAGGATCTGAACCTTTGCGATCCGAAGTTGATATTCTCAGACTTTTTTATATGTTCCTTCCACAAGGTGATTCGGAGATTTTATTGCCGGGACTAAAAAATGTGCATACGGTGTCGGATCAACCGAATCGCTTTCTTTTTTTCCGATGACAGTTCGCGTGGCCGCATTTCCCTTCTTTTCAATATAACCCACCGCGATATCCTGTAAATATTTCAAAAGATGAATTGGCAGAATTGTTTATAGCAGTTGCCAAAAATATGTTCCGATTTATCCGCCATTGGTGTGGTTGAATTAATAACGGTCACAATTTGCCATAAGCCGCCGGATAATTTCGTTTAGGTCGGGAAGCTGTCTGAGCAAATTAGAGCGCGTTAAAGAGAACATCTTCGAAGTTTTTCAAATTAGAACATAAAATCAAACGACGACACGATATTCTAAAAAGCCATGACCCTGTTCTCTTTTACACGCTTTTGTTTACGAGTTCTTGCCGACCGAAACGAAATTATCCGGTGGCTGAAATGGAATGTTATTCTGCCAATAGCTATATAACGCTCGCTTAAAAATTTGGGCTGCAGTGCTACGGCAAGCTGTGGTGAAAGCCTTTAGAATTTGTTAAAATTTTGTAAACATAGTGGATTGACTGGCCAATTTGTTTCTGATATCTTAATGAACAGTCGGGAAGTTTTTATGATAAAGCCTTATTTATTATCCATGTAGCGCTTATTAAATAAAGACGCCCAGGCCTCTGATCTAAAAAGTAATTTTGGCCGGTTATAGTCGGTTTCCATACTTTAGGGTTAGGTGAAGCGCGATACGAAATGACATCTTTTCACTTCATCTAATTTCAAAAAACGAATTTTTATCAACCTTTTTTGACGAAACGGTTTGGCTTTTTCAGCCCTTATGTACGGCAGATTCTTTGGGGACCAAGATTTGTGAAGCTGACTATTTATAAAAAAATGATGCTTGGTTTCGGTGCCATCATTGTTATAATGATCATCGCCAGCACCTATATCCTTATCGAGCTGAATGCTGTATCAAAGTCGGCCGAAATTACCCTTACCTCCAATGTCCAAGCGGTGGACCTTGCCAAACAACTGCAAGACATTCTCCACGATGAAAACGGGGATGCCCAGAAATATCTTATTTCCCGTGATGAGACCTATTTTTCCTTATTTTTTGCCAACAGCCGGCGATTTGATCAGCACTTAAATTTGTTGCTTTATGCACAATCGGATGAGACAGGGCGTTCCCTTATTAGAAACATGCGCCGTACCCATGAAACGTTTGTCACAGGCGTACAAAACGTGAAAAATAGTGAAAAGTCGGACGACAATCAGGTGCAAAACAACCCGAAGTCGGACTATGTGAATACCTTGCAAAGATCTCTTGATCATATCATCAACATCAATCGGGGATCCATTGGGAATGCTATGTCCAGGATGAAGACAACGACAAGCCGTTCCGCCCAAATAGCGCTGTTGTTGATTATCGGAACCCTTCTTGCCTCTGTATCAGCCGCCTTCATTATTGCTCGCACCATCACCAGACCCATTGGAGACCTGATACGGGGGACTCAGCAGATTACGCGGGGTAAATTTGAACAGATCAATGTCTCTTCTGATGATGAAATCGCTTTGCTCGTCGACGCAGTCAATGATATGGGTAACAAAATCAAGAACACCAACGAATTAAGAACTCATATGATGCAGCAAATTTCACACGAACTTCAAACGCCCCTCCAAGTGATGCTTTCTGCACACGATATCTTGAAAAACCAATTTTCCGGACCCCTGAATGCCGAACAGCTCCAGATGCTCGACTCTATTTTTCGAGGGATCAATAAATTGGCAGGCTTCAGCAGACAATATCTTGACCTTGCAAAAATTGACTCCGGTATGATGAAATACCACATGGAATGGACAGATCTACTCCAAATTGTTGAGCCACTTGTTGAAGATGCAAAGCTCATTGCTGAACCTAAGAATATTACTTTGGAGCTGGCTGCCAGGCCAGCGCCTAAGGTCAGGGTGGATTCCAAAAAAATTTCTATCGTTATCAGCAACCTACTCAGCAACGCAATCAAATATACAAAAAACGATGGGAAGGTCAGGGTAAAAGTAGGCCCCTGTAACCTGGGTGTACAGGTAAAGATTCAGGACTCGGGGATTGGTATCTCTCCAAAGGAACTCCCAAAAATATTTACAAAGTTCTATCAAGCCAGCAATACGGGGAGAATAAAAAGCGGAGGAACCGGCGTCGGTTTAGCCCTGGTCAAAGCATTTACAGAAGGGCACGGAGGCAAGGTTGATGCCGAAAGTACCGTTGATCGTGGTTCGACATTTACGGTTGAACTGCCGGTCGAGCCCGAGGAATTCCAAGGTCCGGCAATAAACTTGCCGATCTTATCGTAAGGACGTGATTATGAAAATCCGAAATGTAATCGTTGTTATTTTATGCCTTTGTGTAACCGGTTGTTTTTCAAAATTCGGCGCTTTAAATTCTGAATCGGAAGCACGGAATCTCATGGATCACGCTGCTGGGCTGGTGGATTCCTCAGCATATCACCAAGCTGCACAAGAATATGCGATGGTGGCCGAGCGTTATCCTTCCACAAGTTATTATAAACTTGCGGTTTGGAAGGCTGCATTTCTAAACATTTATCCGGCCAACCCGGAAATTAATTACTCGTCAGCACTTTATTGGTTTCAAGTGTATCTTGGGCTGCCACTATCTCCTGAGGAAAAGGAGACTGCGACAGTATACGTTGCGATGATAGAACACATTAATAATTTACAAGCCGAACTATCCGCTCTGGGTATAGAAAAGGACAAACTTCTGGCAGTTACCCGGAAACAATCCGGTGATATACAGGTTGTTACCCAACAGCAAAAGGAATTGGAAGCTGAACTGGCAAGCACCCAGGATGAACTTAAAAAAATGAAGGCTGTGGATGTGCGGATGCATCAAAACAGAGGGACCCGGATCGACGGCAAACCCACCGAATCGGTTCAAAAGGCTTCGAAGCCTAAAACTGATAAAAAACGAACAAAGCAGGCTCGGCAGAATGCCCTTGCAAAAGATAAAGACTATTATCCGTATATGATTCAAGTCAGTTCTTATCCGGATAAGGAGGAATCTATGCGAGAAGCAATGATATTAAGGAATAAAGGGGATTCTGTATGCGTTTCCCATGCCCATATTGCCGGAAGGGGGGACTGGTATAGAGTCTTCGTCGGCGTTTATCGGACCCCTGAAGAAGCACGAAAGGCTGTTTTAGAATTGAAAAAACGTGAGTATCGTAATGCCTTCGTGGTTCGGCGGCCCTTTGCTATAGAGGTCGGTATTTTCTCTGGTGATAAAGAACTGAATAAAATGGAGGCCAATCTTTTAGCAAAGGGATATTCGGCTTACAGCGCTCCAAACAGCCTATACAAAAACAAAATCAGGCTGTTGGTCGGCGCTTTCCGGACCGAGAAAGAGGCTGAAACAGCTGCCAAAAATTTACAGAAAGAAGGCTTCAAACCAAAAGTGGTCCGGCGTTAGAACACAGCCTCTAAAGGATTCTCCCCTACCCAGACATCCTCAGCAAATGACGGCTTGGTTTCAGAAACCATGCTCAGGTGAACGGGCGATTTCGGCCTGTCTATTTGCTTCACCTGAATACTTCGTTCCTTATATGGGAATCCTCGGATTTTGCCTGAACATGACTTTTCGTTCAGGTACCAAATAACGATGACCACACAACCCATCAGCATGAAAGGACCATTTGTTAAGTTTGAATGCTCCCGCTGCTTGTCGAAGCAATGCGGATGTCTCGATTCTTCGGGGTTGGAGCACAGCGGAAATCCTGCCTACCAGGGTTTGAACGCAGTGAAGATCCCGTTTATAAGGACTACAGGTATAGGAAATTTAGCATTTTGCTGATAAGATCCCGCAGACTCACCTGCGGGGATTTCAAAAAATCGTTACACGATTTTATTTGAAAATGATGTAAGGATTCCAGAATTTAATCGACAGAAAACAACAAATACCAAAAAATTCAGGAATGGAAAAAAGGAACAGTAAAATGGAAGAAACCGTGCAACAACCGACAAAGAAAACCTCGAATGCGGTATTTAAGGCGATTATCTTCGCGCTTTTTATTGTCGGCGCCATTTTTATAATCCGTTTTACACCGGTTAAAAACTATCTCACGGCCGAAGCTCTGGGCCGTTTCCTTGAAACTGCCGGTCTATGGGCACCGGTAGTATATATGATGATCTATGCTGTGGGCGTTTGCCTTTTCTTACCCGGCACCTTGCTGACCGGTTTGGGGGCCGCCATATTCGGGGCCTACTGGGGATTTTTATATGTATGGATTGGCGCCATGATGGGTGCCACCGCCGCCTTTTTTATCGGCCGGACCCTGGGAAGGGATTTTGCAGCCTCACTGATCGGTGATAAACTGAAAAAATATGACGATGCCATCGAACGTAACGGATTTGCCACAGTCCTGTATCTTCGGCTTGTTTATTTTCCGTTTACCCCCATGAACTTTGGAATGGGGCTGACCAAAGTCCGATTCTGGGACTATGTTGCCGGAACCGGACTGGGAATCATTGTTGGAACATTCATATTCACCTTTTTCATTGGAACGCTAAAAGATGTATGGGTTTCGGGAAACTGGGGAGATTTGATATCCTTTAAGGTATTTTTTTCCATAGGGCTATTTATCTTCTCGTTTTTCATCCCCAAGATCATCAAAAAGATTAAAGGCGAAAATGAGACAACAAAAGAAAAATGACACGTCCGGAATACGGAGCTGTATTTTATCAGGTGATACTCAAGCCCTTTTTATTAGAAATCGGTTTCGAGGCTCCAGTCTTCGAACTCATGCTTTTCGGTAATGGTGTAAAAAAATGAATTTTCATTTAATTTTGGGTGCGAAACTTGAGTTATAATATACCTTTTAAATACAAAAACCGGTTGATCATTTTTACCCGTTATCCGAAAACCGGAACAACCAAGACCCGGCTGATTCCGCTACTCGGGGCGGAAGGTGCTGCAAATCTTCAACGTAAAATGACGGAACACACACTCAAACAAGTGAAGACAGTATCAACCTCCGATGAAATTGCCGTTGAAATCCGTTATGACGGCGGTAATGAAGAATTGATGAAACGATGGCTTGGATTCAATTACGAATACACTTCACAGGGAAGTGGCGATCTTGGATGTCGAATGCAACGGGCTTTTGAAGATGCCTTTAAAGCCGGTGCAGCGTCCGCGGTCATTATCGGTACGGATATCCCGGATCTAACCGGTGCGGATGTTCAAAAGGCCTTTGATGCCCTTGAACAAAAAAAAATGGTGCTGGGTCCGGCCAAAGACGGCGGCTACTATTTAATCGGAGTTCAAAAAACGTCTCTATTGTACGGCATAGAAGACCTTTTTATCGAAATGAATTGGGGAAAAGGCGATGTTTTTAACAAAACCCTAAACGCAGCCCGAGGGCTCGGACTTGAGGTTTTAACACTCGATCAACTCAACGATGTGGACCGACCCGAAGATATTTCCATCTGGGAGCGCTCCCAGGTTTTTAGACATTGTGATGCCACCCCCGAACAGATTTCGGTGATCATACCGGCTTTCAACGAGGCCGATAACATTGCTGAAACCCTATCAAGTATCGGTCATAGAAATAACATAGAGGTGATTGTCGTCGACGGCGGGAGTCATGACGATACGGTTTTTATTTCAAAAACACTGGGTGCCAAAATAATTAAGGGTTTGATCCCCCGTTCCCGGCAAATGAATCAGGGTGCCGATGAAGCATCCGGTGATATACTTCTTTTTCTTCATGCGGACACACGGCTGCCTGAAAATTTTGACCGGTACATCCTTGGTGCTTTAAAAAAGCCGGGCATCTCTGGCGGCGCATTCGAACTTTGCATCGATTCCCCTGTTCCTGCCCTTAGGCTCATCGAACGCATTGCAAACTGGCGCTCACGATACTTAAAGACGCCCTATGGCGACCAGGCGATTTTTGTGTTATCCAGGACTTTTCATCAAATCGGCGGATTTCCGGAACTCCCGATTATGGAAGATTTTGAAATGATCCGAAGATTGCGAAAAAAAGGAGAGGTCGTGACACTGCCCGAGCCGGTAATCACATCTCCGCGCCGATGGCTGAGCTACGGTATCCTGAAAACCACCCTGATCAATCAACTCATTGTCGTATCGTATTTCATGGGCATATCACCCGTTATCCTTGCCCGGCTGTATTCCCGGGGCAAGGAGATATCCAGGAAAGGTTAATCGCATTTCAAAATGTCCGGTTTTTCGTGATCGGATTGCCCCAGCTATTTTTGTATAAAAGGACGCTGCAATCATCACTCGAAAAATAAGTTCTATAAATTGTATTATCGTTTTTTTGTCATACAAGATATAAATTTTATCGCACTTCCTCTTTGTTCTCGAGTTTCATGCCGACCCCAAATCCGCTTTTTATCCTAAATATATTTTAAAACCTGCCGATATATTTATGTATATGAATTAAAACCAACACGGCGGTGCATCTTTCGAACCATAATGCGCCTTCCAATAAGATTTTCGATAAAATATGAATGACCCGACTTACAATCCGTCTTTGTATCGCGAGAATGATTTAATGGATCCCTCATGTTCAAAGCGTTTGAATCGAAATGGTCGCTCTCGAGGTTTTACACTTATTGAACTACTTATTGCAGTTGCGATTTTTGGCACCTTATCGGCCATTGCGGTGCCGAGTTACCTAAAATATAAAAATAATGCTAGAATCGTGGTGGCCATCACAGACATCCGGTTGATAGAAAAACAGATATCAATTTTTGTCCTTGATAATGGTCAACTTCCAAACAACCTGAACAATGTACCCAATATTCC
>JBFESJ010000158.1:0-8592 GCA_041548585.1 Desulfobacterales bacterium
ACCCGCATCAATGGTGATTTTTTGAACTCTGCATCCGAAGATACTTCTCAAATAGGTGTTAAAGTCATTATATCGTTGATGCATTTTTATCGGTATCCGAAAGAAAATATTGGATCGAGATTGTTTCTGATGAATTCATGATTAAGTTAACATGTTATTATGTACATTTTTGTATAAAAGTTGTAAAATAATAAATGGTAAAATAATTGAGAGGTCGGAGAGTTTTTATTGTAAACACCTATTAATCGGCGGAATGGATAATGTTTTTTTTCAAAGCGTGTACTGTTTGAGTGGTTTAGGGGTCGTTAGAAAGAACAGACGCATACCGAAACATTTCAACACCGAGAAAATGTTTGTTTCAAGTTGAACCCATTATTTTATATTAAAATCTGTTTTTTCTCTACGATCCTTTAACCACGAGTCTTGTCCGCCTCGGGCGTGGTTACACGGTTTGAAAAAAAACATTATCCATGGAGCGATTAAAGACATAAAAAATTCTCAACTACTGAAATAATCGCATATGGCTTTTTATAAGAAAAAATATGATATTATTGTCGTGGGTGCCGGTCATGCAGGTTGTGAAGCGGCGCTTGCAGCTGCCAGAATGGGATGTCGTGTACTTCTCATGGCCATCGATCTGGATAAGGTGGCGTCCATGCCCTGTAGTCCATCCATCGGAGGCATGGCAAAAGGACAGCTTGTGAAAGAGATTGATGCCCTGGGTGGTGAAATGGCAAAGATTACGGATAAGACTGCGATACAGTATAGAATCCTGAACACCAAAAAGGGCCCAGCAGTCCACTCTTCCCGTACGCAAAACGATAAGATCCGTTATCACATGGCCATGAAGGCCGTCATTGAAAAACAGTCGAACCTTGACCTGAAACAGGCCATGGTGGAACGACTTGTGGTGGAAGATGGTAGGATTGCCGGGGTAGAGGATCAAACCGGTTTCGGATACCCGGCTGATGCTGTTGTTCTGGCCACGGGGACGTTTTTAAGCGGTCTGGTTCATATCGGATTTAATTCTTTTAAAGCTGGAAGGGCCGGCGAATTTGCATCGTATGGCCTCCCTTCTCATATCAAAACGTTTGGATTTAAACTTGGAAGGATGAAAACCGGAACGCCTCCCAGGCTGAAAAAATCGAGTATCGATTTTAGCGCGTTTACAGCGCATGGAGCGGAGGAAAATCCCATACCGTTTTCATTTTTTACGGATAAGATTACCCTGCCGCAAGTTCCAAGCTTTATCGGTCATACAAACAAGAAAAGCCACGAGATTGTTCAAAAAAATCTAAAACGGTCTGCCCTGTATGGTGGTATTATCAAAGGAATTTCGGCCCGCTACTGCCCTTCGTTCGAAGACAAGGTCGTCAGATTTCCTGAAAAAGACAGACACCAGGTAATCCTTGAGCCGGAAGGCCTTGATACCGATGAGATTTATGCCAGCGGCCTTGGAAACAGCCTGCCAATAGAAATACAGATTCAGTTTGTTAGATCCGTCAAAGGGCTGGAATCCGCCGAGATCATGCGGCCCGCCTATGCCATAGAGTACGATTATGTCAATCCTGTTCAGCTTAAGCCAACACTGGAAACGAAGTTGATTTCAGGACTGTTTATGGCCGGTCAGATTAACGGGACATCGGGCTATGAAGAGGCTGCTGCTCAGGGAATTTGGTCGGGAATCAATGCCGCTTGCATGATTCAGGGAAGACCGCCCTTTATTCTCGATCGATCCCAAGCGTATATGGCGGTTATGGTCGATGATCTTGTTACTCGGGGCACACGGGAACCGTATCGTATGTTTACATCAAGGGCGGAGTATAGACTGATGCTTCGGGAAGATAATGCAGATCTGAGATTGATGGAAATCGGGCATGAATTTGGCCTTATCAACGATGACGCTTTTAAAGATGTGCGAGAACGAAAAGGGCAAATTTCCAGTGAGATTAAAAGAGTTAAGTCTACCGTAATAAAACCCGGGAAAGAAACAAACGATTATCTGATCCATCAAGGGTCAAAACCTTTGAGCAGCGGTATATATCTCGATCAGCTTCTTAAAAGAGCCGAACTGGGTTACAATACGATTGATGCCCTGGCGAAAAGCCCTGACAACATCAGCAACAAAGTGGCTCGGCAGGTGGAAACAGAAATTAAATACGAGGGATATATAAAACGTCAGCTAAGAGAAATCGAAAAATTTAAGAACATGGAAAGGATGAAGATACCCGATAATTTTGATTTTAATCAGGTGCACGGCCTTTCCAATGAACTTAAAGAAAAGCTTTCCGCCGTGATGCCTACCTCTTTAGGTCAGGCTTCACGCATAGACGGTATAACCCCCGCGGGGCTTTCGGTAATCATGGTTGCCATTAAGGCTGCTCAAAGACAGACATCTCAAATCCAAAATCAGCCATCGAATGATCCTTGACACTTTTAAGCTTTTAACTTATTTTGATCGTTAAAAAAAATGATCATCGACGATATGGACAAACCGTTGAGATTAGGGTTTTACGAAACCGTCAATAAAGATTCTCAAATAATGAGGCAATTCAAAGATGGCAGAAACAGATTATTATAAAATACTCGGTGTAAACAAAACCGCTTCTGAAGACGATATCAAGAAAGCGTATCGAAAGCTCGCCATGAAGTATCATCCAGATCATACCAAGGGAGATAAAAGCGCTGAGGAAAAATTTAAGACGATCAGCGAAGCTTATGCTGTTTTAAGCGACAAGGAAAAGCGTAAGCAGTATGATACGTTCGGTTCAGCCGGATTCCAGCAACGGTATTCACAGGAGGATATTTTTAGAGGTTTCGATTTTGAAAGTATATTAAACGAATTGTTCGGCGGATCCGGCCGTTTTGGCGGTAGTGGGAGCGGAATGCGGTTTTCCTTTGGCGGGGGAAGCCCCTTTGACAGCTATCAAAGACAGAAGCATGCCCAACCAAAAGGGTCTGATCTTATCTATGAACTTGCCCTGACCTTACAGGAAGTGGCTACGGGGACCCAAAAGACCGTATCTTTTCAGCACCAGGGCCGCAGTGAGAAGATTACGGTAAAAATTCCAAAAGGAATGATTTCCGGGAAAAAACTACGGATTGCCGGCAAAGGTGAACCCAGCCCTTACGGTGGCCCCGCAGGCGATCTTTACATTAAAAGCAAAGTGCTTGCCAGTCCGGTTTATGATCTAAAGGGACATGACCTTTACATCAATCGAGATATAAAGCTGAGTGAGGCTATTCTGGGTTCGACTATTTCTGTCCCAACATTGAGCGGCAAAGAATTAAAACTGAAGATACCCGCTGGTACAAAACATAAAACAAAAATGCGATTAGCGGGACACGGGCTTCCCCATATGGACGGTAAAGGTCAAGGAGATCTTTATGTTCGTATCCAGGTCAATACGCCCGGTCGACTTTCTAAAAAACAAAAAAGTCTGATCGAGCAATTGGCAGAGACCGGTTTGTAAAACAACACATGTATTGACAAGAAATTTAGTTCAATGTACCTTTATTTTCAATCAGATAAATTGGTCTTTTATTAAAATGACATGGATGGACGTTATAGGTTCTCATTATGCTTGAGCTCATACCCGTCCTCACTAAAAACGATATCGATAATTTGGTCGCACGAATAGCACACCGGATTTCTTCTGACTATCAGAATCGTGAACTCATTCTCATTGGTGTATTGAAAGGCGCATTTGTCTTTTTATCTGATCTTGTTCGGCACCTTGATATCCCTGTTAAAATCGATTTCATACGTGTTTTCAGCTACGGCTCCGGTGCTTCTACCTCTGGAGACATCCATTTAACGAAGGATATAGAAGTTAATATAAAAAATAAAGATGTGCTCATTGTAGAAGATATTGTGGATACGGGCTTGACTTTAAAATATCTTATCGATTATTTGAGATCTTATCACCCAAAGACGATCAAGGTGTGTGCCTTTATTGATAAACACGAGCGTCGTGAGGCAGATATTAAAATTGATTATAGCTGCCATGATGTGACCAAAGGGTTTCTTGTTGGCTATGGGCTTGATTATGATGAAGACTATCGCTATTTATCGGGGATTTATCACCTTAAACTATAACCATTGGGGTATACTATGATTATTACCTGTAAAGAATGCAAGGCAAATTTTAAATTAGATGAAAGTCTTTTAAAACCGACAGGTTCAAAAGTTCGTTGCTCGAAATGTAACGAGATTTTCGTGGCATATCCACCAAAGATTTCAGAAGAAGCTGAAACGCCGATTGAAATTGTATCAGATGTTGAAGATGAGCAAGTCACAGAGGGCCTTGAACCCGGCAAAGAGGAATTACCGGGCCCGGTAGAGGAAAAAGTGCCAGAGCGTGAAGATGTAACGGATGAGGCCATGGATGATCTTGAACTGGATCTTGATTTGGATATGGCGTCTGAAACTGAAGAAGCAGTAGGGGATCTTGAAACCAAAGTCGAGCCAGAGGAGACTGACGAACTTGATCTTTCCGACTTGGAAGCCTTGCTTGACAAGGAAGAAGAAGCAGAAAGTGAAAGGGTAACGGATGAAGCCACTGAAGATCTGAATCTGGAAATGACGTTCGAAGTTGATACATCGATGGAGGAAACCACCGAGAGTGATGAGCTTGAAGAACTCGATGAGCTCGATCTGTCAGATCTGGAAGAAATTCTGGACGTAGATGAACCGATAGCCGAAGAGGAATCCGTACCAGAGGATATTGAGCTTGAGCTGGATTTGGAGACGGAACCCGAACTCGAACACGTGCCGGAAGGTGTTGAGGCCGAAAGTCTTGAAGAGGAAGAGGTAGATCTTTCAGAAATAGAGAAGATGCTCGAAATAGAAGAAGAAACAGAGGCTCAAGAGGAACCTGAAGAGAAAGCGTTAGCGCTTGAATTGGATATGGAAGAAGCGTCAGTTGATACTGGATTGCCTGAGGATTCCTCACAAGTTGAAGTTTTTGAACTTGATGAGGCTGACGAGACCATGGATAAACCCGAAGCTGTCGAGGTTGCTGAAACTGAAGAGATAAAGCCGGAATTTGAAGTTGAAGAAAGTGTTCAGGAGGATCAAGTAGAAGATGAAATTGCCGATGAGGAACCGGTATTAGAGTATGTGACGGCTGAGAAAGAAAGACGCGTCAGCAAACCACTTGTTGTCCTGCTGATTTTAGCATTATTGGCGGGTGGTGCCTACGGTACTTATGTTGTGCTGGATTTCATGAATATTGAAATTCCTTATATCAGCGATTATTTTAAGCCCAAAGTTTCTGATCCCGACGGCAATATTAAGATAGACACTTTAGATATTAACAGCAAATTTATTCT
Organism: Desulfobacterales bacterium; assembly: GCA_041548585.1. Classification (GTDB taxonomy): domain Bacteria; phylum Desulfobacterota; class Desulfobacteria; order Desulfobacterales; family UBA11574; genus UBA11574. The sequence goes on from JBFESJ010000158.1 coordinate 5,335, forward strand.
AAATGTCAAGGAAGGAAAGCTGTTTGTAATAACAGGCCGAATTAAAAATGGATATTCAAATATTCGTAGCTATATCAACATCAACGGAAAATTGTATTCAAAAGGAAAAAATCTTGCACAGACAGAAACGGTTTTCTGCGGAAACGTTCTGTCGGATATCGAACTTTCCAATATGCAGCTCGAAGCAATAAAGAAACGACTCTCAAATCGTCTTGGTGATAATAACTCGAATATGAAGATTAAACCCGGCGGAGAGCTTCCGTTTATGATTGTATTTTCGAATCTTCCTGATGAACTGGAGGAATTTTCCATTGAAGTGGTGGGCTCAACTTCAGAATGACAGGCACAAATTGAAGTTTTAGACTTGACTTGGCGAAACCGAATTGTTAAAAATATCGCTTTTCATATTTTAAAACGTACCATGGCGATGTAGCTCAGATGGTCAGAGCATGCGGCTCATATCCGCAGTGTCCGGGGTTCAATTCCCTGCATCGCCACCAAATACATAAAATTGCCGTAATCTCAATAGGTTGCGGCTTTTTCATTTTCGCAGGGTGCGGATAGGGTGCAGATGGGTGTAGGATCATCCAACGAATTTACAGCATCTCGGTTCCCGGAAGGGATCAAATGACCGTAAATATCCACTGTCATTTGAATGCTCGAATGCCCCAATTGTTCCTTGACGTAGACCGGGCTTTCGCCCTTGCTCAAAAGCAGGCTGGAAAAGGTATGTCGAATGTCATGAAAGCGCATATTCCTCAGACCGGCTTTTTTGAGGATTCGTTTCCAGATGTTACGGATCGTGTTTTGTGATGTCGGCTCTCCGCTCGTGTGAAAAATAACCTCGATCATTCCCTTTCCTGACTTTAAAGACTCTTTTTTTCGGACTGTATATAATGCCCTAAGTTCCGTATAAAGCTGGTTCGACATATCCACCCGCCGAGATTTTTTGTTTTTGGTTCGGGTGGTCCTACCATTGCGAAACGATCGCTGAACATGGATAAATTTGCCGTTCCAGTCGATATCTCCCCACTCGAGCGCAAGCAATTCACCCAAACGCATTCCGGTGCGAAATGCGCACAAATAGAACGGGTACCATTTTTTTTGAAACTTCCGACACGTTTCAAGAAATAAAAACACTTCTTCCGGGTTCATCGGTTGAACCGGATTGCGCTCTTTTCTGGGATCAAGGCCGAGTTTTTTCAATATTCCGATGGTTGGATTATAATTTACAAGCTCTTCATCGATGGCATATTCAAAAGCCCCGCTGATCACGTTCCTTGCCGTTGAAATAGTGCTTTTGGAAAGCCCTTTCTTGTAAATGGAAAGCAATGCGTTTCGGATATCGCACCGCTTGATTTGATCCATTGGGAGTTTTCCCAAGCTTGATTCAATATGATTTTGAAACATAGCTTTATATCTTTGATAAGTGGTAACTCTTTTGGTCTGCCCAATATAGTCTTCAAGCCATATTTCAACGTACTGTTTGAAAGTCGGACACTTCTTGTTGATTTTCTCAACTCGAAGTTCGTTTAAAACAAGCCTCGCCTTAATTTTTTCAGCCACTTTACAAGCAAGTTTTTTATCTTTGCCGATCTTCTTTGACTTTCGTTTACCCTGATGATTGATAAATATCCACCATTCACCAGAGCCTTTGGGTTTTTCTCTGACTGTCACAGCCATAAGTCCCTCACTTTCTCCCTGTTGTTTGTCCACGGACAGGGACCAGGGACGTCCTTTTCAGCCGTACGCGCCTATCCCGTGGGGTTAAGATTTTGAGTGAATTTGCCGATATATACATATAGGAGAAATGATATGATAGTAAAGTTTTTGGTTTTAGGCATCTCATTTATTTATGCTGTCCTACTTATGTTTTATTATAAAGTCTGAAAGTTCGACTGACGGTTAATAGTTGGATATGCTTTTTACGGTTATTTCCATTTAACGGATTAACGGTTATGAAAGTAGTATTTGGCATATTAATTATCATCGCAATGGTAATAATCTTGGTGCTGTGTTTATTGTTAATGATTTACAGTAGGGGATCAGATCATTATCCTGATATAAAGGATTTATAAAACATCTTGACATGCCACTTTGTGGTATTATTTTTTGTCATTAGGTTGATAAATAATTTCTTCATCACCTAATTTCCTCCTAACCCCTGGGTCCCCCCCATCCCCCAGGGGTTTTTTATTTCCAGAGATGCCCTTTTCAGCCTTAGTGCCTATCCCGTGGGGTTGTTCACTATACGTTTAGGATATTTTCCCAATAAAATGAGGCATATTCCCTATTGACATATCACTTTGTGGTATTAAGATTAATATAGCCAAATCCTCTTTGGCTAATCCACTTTTAAGCGGTTCCTGTCATCAACTGAACCGCCCATCTTTGCCCCTGGTCTGCCCTAAACCAGGGGCTTTTTTATTTAATGTCAAAGCCAAGCCGAAAGCTCATCCTTTCTAAACAAAAGCGCTTGAAGGTTTTCCCCGGTCCACAGTAATAAACCGCCCACACCGTCACCATTGCAGGTTCCTTCAAGCGGTATGTTTGATAATTGGTGTTTCATTTTATCTTGGCTTTGGGTTAATATGGCATATAGGTTATATATCCTTAATAAACAATATTGAATATCAAAGTAATTGTCAATATATTTTCTTGATTTTTTTTTTCTATTAAAATATGTAATTTTTATGGCTACTAACAAACCGAAAGTTCTGCTTATCCTGGATGAAGACCTGTTGAAGCGAATTGATGATTACAGGTATGAAAACCGCATTCCCGCCCGCAATGAAGCCATAAGACGCCTTATAGGCGAAGCCCTCAAAAAGTACGAAAAGAATCCTAAAAAATAACCTGTAACCGAGAGGTTTCCATGGACTGATTATTGAGACCCCATTTCTCATAGAGGTGGGGTTTTGTTTTTACATTGAACCAAGGAGGATGATTAATTGGAAAAATTTTATGTTGATGAAAACAATCTATCTAGAATTACCTGTCACAAATGCGGTTTAAGTAAAAATTTAGATGTAACGAAATTTAAGGATACTCATAAAAAGCTGAAGGCCAAATGTAAATGTGGAGAGAATTTTCGGCTTAACTTGGATTTTCGAAGGCATTACCGGAAGAAAGTCCAGCTTGCTGGTGAATGCTTTATCCAAGAGAAAGGGGAAAGGGATGATATTCTAATCATAGACGTTTCAATGAGTGGAGTCAATTTTACAACTTTTAAGCCAAATAATTTTTCCGTAGATGATA
>JBFESJ010000159.1:0-8559 GCA_041548585.1 Desulfobacterales bacterium
GTCATGGTGTTAAATCCTTCCCGAGAAATTGAAATATTGTTTTCCTTCCAGGATATCATTGATATAGATCACCAATTGGTCACCTTCGATGTTTCGTTTCAGGGGAGCTGGATTGCATCCGCCCTGAACCACATTGACAAGTACAGAAGCAAATCTTCGCCCGCAATTTCGGCAGACCATGACATCGCCATCCTGGTAGTATCCTTTCCCGGCCCTCCAGCAGACATCACAGGCATCAAAAGCGGCGCGGATGATACCGTCGGAACTTTTTAAAATGAAATACTTGATGGTTACATCTTTGCCCTTGTAAACGTAGTGGCGCGCCTTGTGGTCATCGAAAAGACTGACCGGGTAGGTTACTTTCGAAGCGGTACTGTCCATGGAAAAGCTGGAGGTGTCATAGGAAGCAGTGTTGTTACCGGAGTTGACCGCATAATAAACGCCTCCCGCTATAAATACGACACTGAGGATGACGGCAATTAGAGGGAAGCGGCTTTTTTTATCGGTTCCCATAACAATCGTCTTTTTATCGGCAGTTGTATCGTTATTGGATTTTTGAATATTCGTTGTTTTGGCGATGTTTCTTTTTTTCTTTTTCTTTATAGACATGTTTATACGTTTTCCTTTTATAATTCTGTGCAATTTACCAGGGAATTCCGGACAGCATGCGTTTTTTTGTCGGTAATATTATTGTGATCTAAACACAATACGTTGGAACCTTAATCATATTAGACACCTGGCATTTTTGCTAATGGCGGGGTCATCAATAAACGCTTCTCGGTTTAAAAAAACCATATGAATCCGGGTCTAAATAGGTCTTTGTTATGAGGTTTAAAAAAGCAGGGAAAGATTCTTAAGATATATCGGGGTGAATAGCGCCAGAGTCTTGGCATGTGACTTTGGGCCGAAACTCTTGAGTCTGAGGTTGCCGAGAAGGTCATGGCTTGCAACCATCACAAGGCCTGATGTTTTCTGGTTATCTACCCTGCTGCTTGTAATACATTCAGATAGATCAGCGGTTTGGCCACTCGCAAGGTCACATGGCATCATTGAATTTTGGGAGCAGCATCCCCGTGATGTTGAAACGACATTGGAATTCGAAGTAAAACCAACACCCTGTGTCACTGAATTCATGGCGCACATATTGCCGCAATCAGAACCGGCAGTGAAACCCGATGCAACAGGGCTGAACCCACAAACCAATACAAGTATAAGACCAATGATTTTTTGAAACTTTATGTACCCCATATTTGCTTTACCATATATTATTAGGTTCATATAAAAACATTCGAAAACCTGCCGTTCCATTGTGCAAATACGATACCATGTTGTCCAATAGTGTATTTATTTGTTGTAAAAAATGTCAACAGTACGGAGTCGGACAGCGTAACTACTTTAAATTGAATGAATATTACGATTAAAGGCGGAGATTAATTCAACGCAGAGTTAATATGGAGGCTGTCGAAATTAAGATTTAAAAAATAACGCTGTGCATATCACAAATTGTATTGAATTTATACACAATGGCTTTAATGAATCTTTATTTATATTAATATCAATTTGTTGAGTGTGTTCAATATTGTGACAGTATTTTGTCCAAATGGCAGGTTTTTATGGACGACGACATTGATTTTATTGTTTGCCCATTCATGGGACGGGCTGATTCATGCGGTTTAAAAATGTGACGTCATCGGTTTTAATTTTATCAAGGATAAATTCGCTTGAAGGTGTTTTCAGCTTAATCTGGGCGTGGTGCAGGGTTTTTTGGGGCGAAGTTTATTACAACAAGTTGTATCTGTCTATTTTTGATGGAATCGACCTGTCGGGGTAACATGTTCCTCAACTCACCATCGCCCAAGATTTTGAATTGCCACAAACTTTCTTGTCTGACCGTCTGATCTTTTAGATTAACGGCAAACAGCTCCATTCCGTTCAATTTTTTTGTAAAATTATCATAACTTTTTTTATCAACTTTGAAAAATTGAAATAATCTTGATTTATTTTCGATGGATAGATGTCCTGTCGACCCGTCCGTATTTGTGTTTTTCAAAAAAAAGCCTATGGTTTTCCATTTTCGATATCCCGCAATAAGACTTGAATCCTTGATACCCAAAATGATGACAGCATCATTTTCGGCCTTTAGTACCTCACATTCAAAGATTGCAAGGGGTTCCGATCTTAAATAGGTTTCCAGATAATTATCAAGACCTGCGCAACCTGAAAAGAGTGCCAGCAAAGCAACCGTGCCGAAAAGCGCTGCAATTGTTCTAAATTTTACCTGTGCATACCATGTTTGATTGCCTGTATCAAAACGCCCCGCTGTTTGTCGCTTAATATAAACAAGAACCAAGACCCTAATACTCCATCGTAGATTTTTTCTTTTATTGATTCGGATGTGAATGATTACCCCAGCCCTCTCTTCGGGTTCGAATTCCGGGATAAACGATAATTGCAAATCGCCGCCAATGCCGACATCATTGCAAAAAACCACCAACTGTACATTTTGAAGTTATTTTTTAAGTACTCCGGATCATCTTCCCGGCGTATTTCAATTGCCTTCAATTCAAGCTTTCGTGCCATCAGTTCCGTATTCAGACGTGATAAATGAATCTTAATTCGTCTTGAATCCTCAGGAGAAGCGTTCTGAAGTTTCGCTTTTTGGTCCAATTTTTGCAATGCTAAATCTATGATCCGATCAGAAACTCTTTTATGGACACGATCGGGGTGAACATGCCATCCGACAAGAAAACAAGTACATGAAACAGAAATTAATAAGGCAACCATGGCCAACCGGCGTTTTTGTTTTTTTATAAAATATATAGCGAGTCCGGTAATGCCCAAAATTACGATTTCGAGAATCAGGAGAAAATTAGCTGTTTCTTTGCCGAAGAATGTCCTTTGATCCGCAGCAAGGACAATGGCAAAGAAGAAACCATATATGCATGAAATAAATATTATGCCATTTAATAGTTTATTCAACTGCGTTATCTACCCGATCATTTGATGTATGCTCATTGGCCGTTCTTTTTATCAAGGTGTCGTCAAGGCTGTCTTATGGCAGATCAGTGTTGTTACATCAACCAAAATTCACAAGGTCACTCTAACATTGGTGGATCTATTTTATCAACATTAAGGATTTAACGTATGTTTCCTGTTCATTGGTAAAGAAATTTTTTCAATGAACACTCAAAAAAACAAATTGACAATATACCACCAAGTAGGATAACACATTGTGGGACTTGCGCCGATTGGACTTAAACCCTGAGGATCTTGCATCTATTTTTTTGATAAACGTACGATGAAAATCAGCCTAAAGGAAAAATTGTATTATGAAAACAAACGTTAATGCTTCTCCAAAAACCCTGATAAGGGTCAACGATCTGGATATTTATTTTGCCGAGGAGGTCGAAAGGCATTCCGGTGCAAACCTGAATAAATGTTATCATTGCAAGACCTGTGCTGGCGGGTGTCCTTTTTCCAGGGCAACCGATTTCGCACCGAACAGTGTCATTCGTCTGGTACAACTCGGTCTTAAGAAAGAAGCCCTGGAGTGTTCAACCATATGGATCTGTGTCGGCTGTCATACCTGTTCGATTCAATGTCCCATGGGGGTCGACATGGCAGCCGTTATGGACACATTACGTCATATTGCTATAAAACAAGGGGCTGTTGTGGCAGAACCGGACATCCTGAATTTTCACAAAGATGTTTTGCATTCCATTAAACGGCATGGAAGAACTCACAAGATCGAGGTTATGCTGCGGTACAAAGCGCGAAAATGGGAATGGTTTTCCGATCTGACGGTGGGTATCAAGATGTTGCTGAAACAGAAACTGCATTTAAAGGCGTCGAAGGTAGAACGCATCGATGTCATTAGGAAATTTTATGAACTTAAACCGATCAGGGTGACTCATGAATAAACAAAACGGAATCGATTTATCCTATTTTCCTGGATGTTCGTTGGAATCTACAGCAATTGAAAACAATCTTTCCCTAATAAATATGTTCAACCGTCTCGGTTTTAACCTGATAGAACTTGATGACTGGAATTGTTGCGGGAGTTCATCAGCCCATAGCATCAATACCGAATTGGCGTTTGATCTTGGTACCCGAAACCTTTCATTGGCTCCCGCAGGCAGACCGCTGATTGTTGCGTGCCCGAGCTGTCTTTTGCGGTTGCGTGAAGCACAGTTAAAGCTGTTAAATGATGAAGGCGCCCGGAGAGCATATGAAAAAAGATGGGGTAGGCCGGTTGACCCCAATCTCCAGATACTCCATTTTTTTGAACTTTTGGATGGAAAAGATATTTTAAGTTATTCCGAAAACCGCGAAAAAAGGCTTGAAGGGCTCAGATTTGTTTCTTACTATGGCTGCATGCTGGCGCGTCCGCCGGCACTGCGCCGCGAAGAAAAATATTATGGCCTGATGGAAAAAATCCTTGCTACTCTGGGGGCTGAGCCGTTGCCGTGGCCTTATTTGTCTCGATGTTGCGGTACATTCCTTTCGGTTGCCCGCCCACAGGTTGTTACAGAAATGGTAAATGAAATTAACCTTGGCGCTAAAGATAGAGGTGCGGATTGTATCATCACCGCATGCGCGATGTGTCATTTAAATTTGGAAGTACGCTGTACCTTTAAACGAAAGATCCCGACACTTCACTTCTCCGAGATCCTTTCCTTGGGGCTGGGAAATACGGAACATAAAGGCTGGTTTTCCAGGCATCTTGTGGACCCAAGACCGCTATTGAGATCCGTGGGGCTTATCTAATTCATTATAGATTCTAACTGTAATCTTGAATAATGTAAAAAGCCAGAGGATATTGCCGATCCCATTCTATAGCATTTCTCAAAATAACGTTCCGTTTCCGCCGCCGGACAATTTCGTTTAGGTCGGCAAGAACTCGCAAATAAAAGCGCGTAAAAGCGAACAGGGCCAATGTATTTAGGTTGCACTGTGGGAATATGATAATGATTAATGATTTTGGTTACCTCTATGCTGTTCGCTTTAACGCGCTCTAATTTTCTCAGACAGCTTCCCGACCTAAACGAAATCATCCGGCGGCTTACGGCAGATTGTGACCGTTATTAATTCAATCGGAACATATTTTTGGCAACTGCTATATCCGCCAGTGAATTGGAATGATGATGATCCAAACTGCCTTAAACCGATAGAAGAAAATTAGATAGAGATTTTCAGCCCATATCAAGGGAATTGGACATGTTCAATAAAGTAAAAATAAATATTCTGTCAATGGTTTTATTGAGCTTTATCATCTTAATAAGTTGTAGTAATGGTAATAATAACAAGTATCTTCCCACAACTCTGGGTGGGCTAAAATGTACGAATCTCATTCAAAACCAGAAAGCGACTTCGGTTATAAATAAAATGCATGGCAAAACACTTGATGATAGTGAAAACTATATTGCCTATTATGGAAGCAAAGATTCAAAAAATATTCTTTACGTAAGTGTCTATAAGAATCCTGAAAAGGCTATCACAAATTTGAAGAGCATGGCCGTAAAAATGGCAGAAGGGACACCTGCTTTTTCACCCTTAGCGTACAGTAAAATGGGCGATAATGTTCATTTCGAGACAGAGGGAATGGGGCTCAAGCATTATTTTTATCGTGTTGATAACATGTTGGTCTGGTGGCAGGTGGAACCAGATAAAGCAGAAGCGACATACAATGATTTACTAAAGTTTGATTTTGCAATTCTGAACGATAGGGTAAATAAGCAGTAAAAAAGGCAGAGACATTTTTGCTCTGCCAGTTCGAGCCCGGTAGCCTTCCACTTTTCGCCTACCATCGAAAGAATCTGAAGCAGCCTCGAAAATCGCTAAAGTTAGATTTTATAGCTATTGTCAGAATAACATTCCGTTTCAGCTGCCGGATAATTTCGTTTCGATCGGCAAGAACTCGCAAACAAAAGCGCGTAAAAGAGAACAGGGTCATGGGGTTTTAGAATATCGTGTCGTCGTTTGATTTTATTTCTAATTTAAAAAATTTCGAAGATGTTCTCTTTAACGCGCTCTAATTTGCTCGGACAGCTTCCCGACCGAAACGAAATCATCCGGCGGCTTACAGCAAATTGCGACTGTTATTCATTCAATCGGAACATATTTTTGGCAACTGCTATAGTTTTTCTAATCTTTTTTTGACAAATTCAATGCACACATCCTAAAAGTTCAAAGCTACCATCTTTATCTTTTCGCACACTTGATATCCTGATAATAAAGCATCTTTACAACTGTTGATAGTTGTTGTAGCTTAACGCCTGAATCCTGCATCGACAATCTTGAAAGTTTATCGTCGCTTTAGATTTGGAATTGATTCGACCGATGAGCCCATACAATCATGAAAAAGAGCGTCACGTCGTAAATATTGCGTACTATCTCAAACGAGTGGCCAAAATCGCACCGTACAAGAGGGCAGTTGTCTACCCTGCGGGGCGAGACAGCTCCGGCCGGGTGATGTATTCTCATTTGACGTTTCTTCAGCTGGATCGGGAATCCGATTGTCTGGCCCACGGGATGGAAAAAGCTGGAATCACCCGCGGCACCCGGACCATTTTAATGGTAAAGCCGGGGCTGGAATTTTTTATGATTATATTCGCCCTGTTCAAAACCGGTGCCGTTCCGGTGGTGGTGGATCCGGGGATGGGGATCCGCCGCATGTTGGGATGTTTCAAAGAAGGCCGTCCGGAGGCCTTTGTCGGTATTCCAGCCGCCCATGTGCTCCGAACTTTTTATCCCAAATTTTTCAAAACCGTCCGGATCTGGATAACGGTGGGCAGGCGCTGGTTCTGGAAAGGCTTGACCCTGAACCGGATACGTCAGGTCCCTTGGAAACCTTATTCTATAGCTAAAACCCGGGAAAACGATGCAGCCGCCATACTTTTTACAACGGGCAGCACAGGTCCTGCCAAGGGCGCTGTTTACACACACGGGAACTTCGATGCGCAGCTGCGTCATATAAACGCCCATTTGGGGCTGTCTATGGAAGAAATCGATCTTTCCACATTTTCCCTTTTTGCTCTATTTTGGCCGCCTTTGGGGATTACCGCCGTCATTCCGGACATGGATCCTACCAAGCCTGCCCGTGTAAATCCAAGAAAGATTATCGAGGCCATTCTGGACCAGGGCGTTACCAGCATGTTTGCATCTCCCGCCCTTCTGAACCGAGTGGGGGAATACGGAAAAAAGAGAAACATTGTGCTGCCGTCCTTGAAACGGGTCATTTCCGCCGGAGCACCGGTATCCCCGGCGATTATCGAACGATTTGCGTCCATGCTGTGTAATGGCGCAGAAATTCATACCCCTTACGGGGCCACCGAAGCAGTGCCCATTCTATCCATCGCCAGTAACGAAATTCTTACTGAAACCCGGAAATTCAGCGAACAGGGCTATGGAGTGTGTATCGGGCGTCCCATTAACGATCTGAAAATACGCATGATTAAAATCAGTGATGACCCGATCAGCAAGTGGACGGACGGTCTTCTTATCGAAGATGGTGAAATCGGTGAAATAGTGGTAAAGGGGGATCTCGTCACCCGGAATTATTTTGAACGGCCTGAATCCGATGCGTTGTCCAAGATCAAAGACCAGGATTCCTTTTGGCATCGGATGGGGGATCTGGGGTGGCGGGATTCAAAGGGAAGGATATGGTTTTGCGGCCGGAAAAGCCATCGTGTGGTAACGGAAAAGAAAACGCTTTTCACCATACCTTGTGAAGCCATCTTCAATAATCATCCACGGGTTTTTCGAAGTGCCCTTGTGGGAATCGGTCCCAAAAATCGACAAAAGCCGGTCATCTGCGTCGAACTGAAACAGGGTCGTAATCACCCTAACAAAAAGTCACTTAAACATGAACTAACCGAGCTTGCCCAGAAAAATGAAGTGACAAAGGACATCAAAACCGTATTGTTTCACAAATCTTTTCCGGTTGATATTCGACACAACTCAAAAATTTTCCGGGAAAAACTGGCAATATGGGCGGAAAAGAAACTCACTTAAATGAGGGGTCACCCATTAAAGGTGAAGTCAAGAGAAAAAGCACCCGATTTAAAAAAAGATCATCCATTCCGCTAATACTTAAGGATCTAGAAGAAAAACTCCCCGAGGGTTCAGTTAAATAGGACTCGGATTTTCAAAAATATACACAGATCATACTGAAGCTAAAGGCTTTGCCCCAATTGGAATAGTGGAATTATGGGTTTATCTGTGTCCCCAAAAAGGGGTTTCGAAATATTATATAAATGAAAAACAATGCTTCCATTAACGGCAAGTTTCTCCATAAAGTTCTGGTCACGGGCGGCGGCGGATTTTTGGGAGGTGCCATTGTAAGACAGCTGGTGGAAAGGGGCGATCGGGTCACAAGCTTTTCACGGCGCTTTTATCCTGAACTTACATCATATGGGGTTGAACAGATCCGGGGCGACATCAGCGATAAAACCGCTGTTGAACTTGCATGCAAAGGGATGGATCTTGTTTTTCATGTCGCCGCCAAACCCGGTGTATGGGGAGATTATTCTGATTATTACCGAACCAATGTCATCGGGA
>JBFESJ010000160.1:0-8491 GCA_041548585.1 Desulfobacterales bacterium
ATCGCTGTGCCAATGGACGTTACAGATGTTACGGCTTTCACCGAATGCCCGGCCCCGGGCAAGGATTGCATCGGCCCGATCAGGGGCAATCTCAGTGAGGATGAGTGCCCAGGCCCAGCCGATAGCCGTATGCCCGGAAGGTTAGGAGCCGTCTTTTCTCAACCCCTCCTCCCCTTCCGGCGTACAGGTGGGCTCTCCGTTCACCATGAACGGGCGGGTACGGTTATAATGATCCTTGGCCGTGTAGGTCGAAAGTCCTGCATCAGCAAGGGTGCGACGCAACAGCATGTAAAGGTGCTGTGTTTCCTGCTCCGTAATCGAAACACCCAGGGCGCAAGAGAAGGTGCCGGCTGCTTCCGGAAACATCAGTTCAGCATCCTTGGCAGCCAGGTCCCAGCGCGGCCTACCCCGCAGGGCGAGCCTTTTACGGCTGACTTCTTCATCCAGTGCAAGGGCAGCCGAGCCTTCAGCAGGCGGCGGCGGAATCAGCCCCAGGCTGTTGGGAAGCGCCTCGGGCTGTAAATATCCCGCCAGAATCCCCGGATGTATCTCCGGCACGGCGGCAGGCTTGCTTTGCCTTTCGATACCGGCACAACCCATTGTGATTGCAATGCACACCAGAACCAACAAGATTTTACCCAGCACATCATTATTAGTATGAATCATCCTTTGACCTCCAAACTTCCTCTTTTGATCGAAGGGATTGTCTCTCTGTAGTTGTCCGCTTCAAATCGCAAAATTTAAGTTTATCAAACATCCTGACAGCCAACGCTACGGTTCAAGCCATGTCGTCGGCAACAACAAGCAGGATGTTCGGTCTCTGATCGGCATATGCAGCTTGTGAAATAGTCAAGAAGCACAACACCAGCACCAGGATCACTATGAGTGAACGTATAGATGGGTGCATTGTTTCCTCTCCTCTCTGTTGTTTGGACAACCATTGTTGCCAATAGTGCATACCCTAACAAAGCAACTGCTTAGTGAGGAATACATTACATATTCTATTTCACCAACTCAATCTCACCGGGCCGCCAGGTCTTGTCGAACCACGGATCGAGCGGACCGTAGAGCCGCAGAATGACGTTCCAGCTTTTGCCCGGTACCGTCTGGATCCAGTTGCCTTCCTTGCCCGGGGGCGCCTTCGGGCCGAAGTAAACATCCACGGAGCCGTCGGCGTTTGTGACGACGCCGCTCTTCTGGCTGCCAAGGCTCGGAAACTGCTGGTCGGTCTGGAGCATGGAGCGCGTCTGTCCGTCGTAGACCACGATGGACCAGAAGTCCTTCACAGGAGGATTGACCGGGATGTTCAGCCTGTAGGTCTGCCCTCCGTTGAAGTAGTTACCCTGAGAATCGCGGAAGGAAATGGCGTACTGCGATCCGACGCCGACCATCTTCCTTGCCATGGCCGGAGTGATGCCTGTCGCGTAGTAGAACATGCGGGTACGGGCATCCAGGTATCGCGCGTCATTTCTCAGGAACTCGTGGCTGCCGCCGAGGAAGCCGACCTCCCAATAGCTGTTCGGATAGAGAAAGAACTCTTTATCCCGGTTGGCGAACAAGATGGAACGCGCGGTTGCGTTGGCGACCGCGGCCGCGTCGGTGAGGATGCTCTTCATCCGCGCGTCAGGCTCGAAGGGCTTGCCCTTCTCGATCCCGATCGCCGCGAGCAGTCCCCGGAAGTCCGGATCGATCGCCTCACCGGGTTCTTCCTGGACAAGCTGGTTAATTTCCTCATAGAAGCGGAAGTTATTGGCGTGAATGGTATTGAAGTCCTTGCCCGAGAGGTTGACGAACTGCTGCTCGGGCGGGTTCCCGGCCTTGGCCAGAGGATAGATGCGGGTGTTCTCTTTGAAGTTCGCCACCGCAGGCTTCGTGTCCCCGTTCACCAGAAAGCCGCGCCAGAATATGAGGTTGCCAAAGGTAGACGACCTGAAGACGAAGTAGCCTTCCGGAACGTCGCCCTCATAGCCCGGTGGCAGGAACAGGAACTTACCGCCCTGACCCCGGTCCGGGCCGGCATTGCCGAGATCGGCTACGTAGCGGAACCAGAAGTCGTCCACGATGCCCAGCACGTTCGGCGGACTTTCAACCACCAGCGGGCCATCCTTCAGGTCTAGCCATGACAGAGCATAGACCGTTTCGGTGTTAGGCGTCAAGAACAGCGATCTTGAATCCATCAAATTCTCCATAATGCCGATCTCACCGTTTCCGAAACCGCTTCCCCGCGCCCCCTGCCGATAGGCAAACACGGAAGCTCCCGGCATGGCATTCAAGAAAACTTCGACGCCGCGCAGGAAATCGAGGTTGTCGTAGACCTTTTCGACCGTTGCTCTGTCCGGCATGCCGTCAAAAAATTTCAGCGTGCCAATACGCGTCTCCACACGGTCGGGCGTCGTTATCTCGGGCGGAATGGCGGTAGCCATTTTTGGCACACCGCTAGTCGTTTGGCTGGACTCTTGCTTGCCACATCCTGCCAATAACAACACCAGTAAACTTGTAAGTACGGTCATAAATTTGATTGTTTTCATTTATTCCTCCATTTATTCATTTGCACCACTATTCTTGCCGCGATACCGATTATTTCGATAAAACCACACCGACATCTTTTGCGTAACGATCCCACGCCATTTGCAATTTTTTCAGTATTTCTGGTCGGGCTGTGGCAAGGTCACGCGTCTCTCCAGGGTCATCTGCAACGTTATAGAGCTGCCAGTTCCCTGACCCGTAGGGTGGCGTAACTGCGTGTGGCATAGAAGTCCTTGGGCAGTTTTTCGAGTCGTTTATCGTCCAAAACATATTCAGCAATCTCCTCATGTTCTGCGAGCATTCCGAACATGTCGCTCCAGTAGCTGGCCCCACCAAGAAGCATGCTGAACGACCGCTCAAACCCGCGTGCATGTGGGAAGTTCTCAGGATTGTGTCCGAGGTGCCACTTGCCTGCCATATAAGTGTGATAAACGCCGGTCTGCAGTACTTCGGCGAGTGAAACAACACGGTTGTTCAGATGCCCTTCGTAACCTGGTTTCCCCCGCTGCTCAGGTGTAAGCATCTCGCCCATGTTGCCGAGTCCCGCAAGGTGATTGTCGGTTCCCGACAAAAGCATCGAGCGGGTCGGGGAACAGCTCACTGAAACATGGAAGTCCGTGAACTTCACACCCTGCTGGGCAAGCGCATCGAGATTCGGTGTATCTATTTCACTGCCGAAGCTGCCCAAGTCTGACCAACCCATGTCGTCGGCCATAACAAGCAGGATGTTCGGTCGCTGGTCGGCAGTTTTAATCTGTGTCGCTGCTGTCGCCGGGTGATCGCAGCCAGACAGAATGACAATCGAAATAAGAAAGAAAAGTAACTTCTTAGTCATAAGGCTTTTTATTCTTTTTTTCATGACGGTTTCTTTTAGATTCTGTTGTCTGTATCGCAAGATGTCGGAGATGGGTTCAAGGTCGATCCCCGTCCGCCTTCTATTCTTGTGTCAGCGTTTACTCTATTAATGAGGCTGAATATTTAAGAACTATTTAAAATCGCCAGGAAAGTCCCAAAACAAGTCCATCCTGGGCAACATCGTACAGAAAATCATCCTTTTCATAATCTACATCCAAATAGCGATAACCCACTGTGGTTGAAAAGCCCTTGGTCCACTGGTAACCCAGGTTGATATTCGCGTCCCACATGAAGTCGGATCCTGCACCGAATCCGCCGAACGCAAACACACCGCTGACAAAAAACTTTGATTCCCCTATGGACGTTAAGCCTTTAAAACCGATCAGCGGATCAACCCAGTCCTCCGTGTTGGATAGACTTTGTTCCGGAAAAACGCCTGGAAAAGCGGCTCCTTTTAACGTTAACTCCGAATCAACGGACCAATACCGAAACCCTCCGATGACATCCAGGAACTGGTGCTGCTTTTCCACCAGACGGTATAACCCGGCAACCGACAACATCCAGGATTTTGTTCGTGAAATCATCGAAGAATAAAAAATCCCCAATGGCGTCGGATCTTCCATTTCGATATCGGTGTACGTAACGTCCATCACCAAACCAAAGCGTCCTTTTCGGGCCTCCCCGACCAGCATCAACGCACCATTGATATTCCCAAGAATATCGTCATAAAAATCCACATCAATATCCGCCGCTGGAAGCCCCGGCAGCGTGGCTACCGTACCCTTTTGACCGGCCAGCCAGGCATAGGGGGCCAGCTGGAATTCCCATTTATCGCTGCTGCCCGATTCCGCATAAGCAGAAAGGGATAATATCTGGAAAAAAAGTATGCCGCAGAGTACTAACATTGAAAATTTATACGGGTTATGTTTCATATTTACCTCTTTTTATTTCATGAAGTTTATCATTCGTGCCGATATGCGACATGAAGGATAATTTAGGGCAATTGGGAAGACACGAAGAAGGAAAACAGTTGGTTAAACATCTGCTCAAACTCAAACCTGATTTTAGAACCCGCGGTCGCATACTGATACAACATTACATAAAGTTCGAAGACATTGTAAAACGGGTTGTCAGCGGGCTGCGCAAAGTCGGGCTTAAGACCGCGTAAAGACAAGTTGAAGCGACATGACCGGGATACACCGTCATCCTCGAATGACGATCAACAACCTATAGATGCCCATGCATCTGTGAATCTAATGATGTTCCTTTCAATTTATTCTCATTTCTTTTTACCGCGAAGTGTTTCGTCACTGTAGCCCCAGCCTTTGCATGACGGCACATCAATGAGGATAAGCTCCGCATCTTGTCCTGCATCGAGGACCAGTGGTTCTTCAGTGTCGATTCGGGCCTGATCCTTTTCACCGATTTTCTGACCATTGACGGACAAACGGCCTTTTGTGAGGTACACGAATATTCTGCGGCCCTGTGTGCCATGGAATGTGATTTCTTGTCCTTTATCGAGATCACAACGGTAGATCGTGGCATCGGTATGGAACGTCACGACATTTTGCAAATTTTGTCCCGAAGCCACCGGAAAAAGTCTGTTCTTCCATTGGGATGGATCATATGTGCGCTGGTCGTACGTGGGTTTAAGACCGGCCTTGTCCGGAAAGATCCAGATTTGGTAAAAGTGAACAGGCGTCTCGGCAAAGTTGAATTCCGAATGGGTCAGGCCGGTGCCTGCGGACATTCTCTGCACGTCCCCGGCCTGGATGACAGCCTTATTTTCCATGCTGTCCTGGTGGGTCATCTCGCCGTCAAGAACAATCGTGATGATTTCCATTTCTTCGTGGGGATGCGTCGGGAACCCGGCTCCGGGTTCAACGATATCATCGTTGAACACCCGCAATGCACCGAACTGGATATTGTGAGGGTCGAAGTAGTTTGAAAACGAAAACAGCCAGTAGGTCTTCAACCAACCAAAATCCGAAAAGTGGCGGTCTTTTGCTTCAATGATATCGATCATCTTTATTCTCCTCGGCGCCCTTGGTCTTCATGACCACCTTGTCGCCAAGTTGCCAACGACGGATTGCCGAGATTGACGGTCGATGAAGGCCACGGCAGGACGTTTTGAAATAATCCCGGTGACATCTATTTTTATTATTGTCATGCGCTTAATCGCCGACATGGCCCTCTACCCAAGGTTCCTCAAGGTTGTATACATATATCTTTCGGTCATCGACCATCTTGAGAACCACCGGGCCGTATGAATGATAGAGATATCCGAAAAACTGGCCGTCCGGCCCTAAAATCTCGCTGAGCCAGGGTTCATAATATGTGTACGGATAAATCCATTCTGTAATCGTTATCAAGTCCTTTTGGTGCAGGACCTTTTTCCACATATCTCCCAGCAGAATTGAATCTTTATTTTTCGGATTGAACACAACGCCCAAGGGCGATTTGGCGTCCAATCCGGTATAATAAATGTGGTAATCTTCCCAATTGTTGACTAAATCCCCAATGGTCACCTCACCCTGCTTAGGCAAAGATTTGAGCTTGCCGTAGTGCTTCGGCCATCCTGCACAGCCGGAGATAACCAGAGCAATTAAGAACAGATTTAACCCTCTATTATTATACATTTTTGGTTTGTTTCCTTCCGCTTAAGCGGGAGGGTTTAATGGATTAATCAAATCCCATAACAATACTTTCAACCCTTCGGTTTTGACGACGGCCTTCAGAGGTGTCGTTCCCAGCAACAGGATCAAGTTTTCCGTACCACTGGGTAACGATCCGTCCAACACCTATGTTAAAGTTGGAGACCAGAAACGCTTCAACGCTTTGAGCTCTTCGTCGAGACAATCCTAAGTTATACTCAGAATCGCCGGAACTGTCTGTGAAACCGGTTAACACGACATACGTTTCGGCATTGTCTTGAAGAAATTTTCCCAGTGAATTGAGCCCATCATGATACTCCGAACGAATCTGGTCACTATCAAAATCGAATAGAACATTATTGACGTTAAAATCGGCGATTCGGTTGAATGTGGCAACAAACTTTTCGGCGGTGGTTTCGATAACAAAAAGTGCCCCGGCCAAATACACGGGCTTTTCATACACTTGATCAAATGGAATGACACGGGAGCACTCGTTTATAGAAGCAACGGCTTTCAACACCTCTTTTTGTTGATCCCCTTTGGCCGTACTGATCACATAAAAGCAAACGTTATATTTGTCGGCAAGTCCTCTTGCGATTTCCACCGGTTTTCTGGATCCGGGCATACGGCTGTATTGGCCATCGGTGAATAAAAACACCACGGTTCGTCCTGAAAGCCCTGCCAGTATTGCATCCAACTTAAGAAGCCCTTCCTGAAGCAAGGTCGGTCCCGATGCCTTTGACGGCAACCGGTCTATTGCCTGGGCAAATGATTCCCGATCATAGGGTTGCATTTCGATAACTGGCTTGAAAGGTGTATACAGATACAATCCCCCATTGTACCCGAGATCCGGAAGTATTTCGTTTCGGTCTTTGAGTAGTTTTTTGGCGGCGTCTAAGGTTGTCAATCCCGTGCTTTGGTAAGGTTCTTTCATCGAGCTTGAACTATCAAACATGACGATAAAATTGTCCGCTGTTCTAATAATTTCTTTTGTAATAACGACTCCGGTCACCTTTTCTTTTTCGACCACTGGTCCGGCAGCAAAAGCGTTTCCAACAACAATACTTAAAAAAAATATCATCATGACAGCCACTTTAGATTCAAAATTCTTTTTCATAACTTAACCTCCCCCCTTTTTTGATGATGAACGCCGAATACGATACTAAACACACGATAATATTTATAAAGCAAAACCAATGCCAACCGATGTTATCGTATAGCTGGTAGATATCTACGGGGAAATGTTGAAAATGAAATACGTCACATTTATGATACGATGAGACACTTCTGTATCATCTCATACATTAAATTGAAATTTTTTAGGCCGTCTCGATGTGGCTTACCTTTGCTATCAGGACGATGCCCCGTCTCTTCGCAATTCACGAGATCCTCGATCTGGGCTTGTCGGCCCCATATAAATTCTCAAGAGTTGTTAGCAGTCCAGCTTTTAAGGGTCTCGGACATATCCTCGTTTTTTCATTATAGGGTCACAGTGAATGTTGATCGCCGCAGTACTCTTAAGGGTGTCGCCGAATAACGCCATGGTGTAAAATTTCTGGCATGTTAAATGCATTATAATCACGCAGTATATGATTAGTTTTTACGTTTTTGGGTGTTTTACGGAAAACAGATATCCAATCTTTTAATTTAAGTAATCAGCTTTCTGAATTTCGGTTGAAAAATGCCTATTTGATTTATTTTCATGAGTTTGTTATGCGGGAATAAAGTGACAGATCGAAGTTTAATCGCTATTTTTTTCTTTCACTTTCTGCATCTCAACTGACGTCTTTTCAGCAGTTTCTGATAAAATGTTGCACTTATCACCGGGCATTTCTCCAACCGACCATTTCTGACTTGGATTTAAGAAGGTTTCTCATTTTAGTTTTAAGCTTTAATGAATCTAAGGACATTTGGTCTTAGGATCAGTGGACCAGAAAAAACATTTCCATTTCCAATAACAAAAGGAGGTGGTACTGAGTGACTCGAAGAGATTAACGACTTCGGCAGGGGCCCCCATTGCCGACAATTAGAATTCAATTGCTGTCGGCCCCAGATTTTGCGATCAAAAAATGGTGCGACGTTCTTCTAACGATCCTTCAAGTCTCCCATTGTCACCAAAATCAATCGATACGTCCGCTAAAGTTAATTAGATAGATGGGCACCGAAGCACGACACTCATAGCAGCATGGTGCATAAGTTCAGACAACGAAAGGAGAAAACATTATGAATGAAGATAGCAAGTGCCCGGTAACGGGCAGAGTTAACAATCCTACTGCCGGCGGTGGCACGTCGATCCGGGACTGGTGGCCGAATCAGTTGAATCTTAACATTCTGCACCAGCATTCTTCCAAGTCCAATCCGATGGGCGAGGCGTTCAACTACGCTGAGGAATTCAAGAAACTCGACCTGGAGGCTCTGAAAAAGGACCTCTATGCGCTGATGACCGACTCGCAGGA
>JBFESJ010000161.1:0-8477 GCA_041548585.1 Desulfobacterales bacterium
CATATTTTTCCTCAAATCTCGAGCCGATTGCGACAACGCCCTTGATTTATGTGAAAATGGGTTGGCCTACGACCCGGATGGATCCATCAGACGCAGCCGGAGAATCGAAGAACTTGTGGCCCATAATGCCCATATTGCCAGGCACCGGCAATTGTGGCACCTTGAACACTTGGCTGTGGGCGCTCATCACAGCGGACAGCTCCCGGCATGGAAACTGATTCTGGAAACCCTCATGACAGAAGGACTGCTGGATGCCGTCTTTGCAACGTCTACCGTTGCCGCGGGTGTGAACTTTCCGGCCAGGACCATTGTTTTTTTAAATTCTGACCGGTTCAACGGCAGAGAATTTCTGCCGCTCAGCCCCACTGAATTCCACCAAATGACCGGACGGGCCGGACGAAGGGGAATGGACCATATTGGATTTGCTGTGGCAATTCCGGGAAAATTCATGGATATCCGGCTGACCGCAAAGCTGATGCAATCGCTGCCGTCGGATGTGTCCAGCCAGATAAAGATAAACTTTTCAATGGTTCTAAACCTGCTGTTGTCCCATACCCCGGATCAGATCGAAGACCTTCTGAGAAAATCCTTTGCAAATTATATGATGACCCGGACAAGGAAAAAAAAGAAACCTCAAACGCCTGTTGAAAATGATCACGAGCAGCTGTGGCAGGATTTTTTACGGCATCTCGACTTTTTGAAAGAAACCGGTTATGCCAACCAAGGCGGCAGACTGACCGCCGACGGCATATGGGCCTCTCAACTCAGGGTCGATGAGCCGTTGATGATTGCAGAAGGCTTCAGGCGCGGAATTTTCCCGGACAATGATCCGGCGCTCCTTGCCGCTGTGACAGCACTGTTTGTCAATGAACGCGAATCCGATGAAATCATAGACAAGGCATTTCGGTCTAAAGTGCTGATCAACACATTTCTCGATGTTAAAAAAAACCTTTCATCCTTTTCAGCACGGATGTCCAAAAAGGGGTTTGAAACCCGGCCGCTGATTTTACAACCTGCAGCGACCCTGTATTTCTGGGCAACCGGCCTGCCCTGGGAAAAGGTGCTGACCATTGCCAAAATGGAGGAGGGAGACCTGGCCATGTTGATTTTAAGAACGGCGGACAACCTGAGACATATCAGAACCCTCAAGGAGGTCTTTCCTGAAGCCGCTTCAGCCGCTGCCACGGCAATAGACCTTATTATGAGGTATCCGGTGGTGATGGATTATGAGTAAAAAAAGAAGGGAATTATGATATTTCAAGACGGTTGCTTTTATGTCTTTACCCGCATTTCTTTCAGAAAATTCGAATAAGGACAACCAATTTTTATAGATGTCTTCTTGTTGGTCGAGAATTTCTTTCAAGATATGGATATTGGCCATGGATTCATGATCACGGCTCCGGTGGAATCTCCCAATTCATCCGTTCGACGTCTTCAACGTCTTTAAATTCACTGGATACCCAAAGCACGGCCCGAAATCCATCTGTGAAATAAGGATCCCCGGTGAGGTTCTTCCGGGGGTTTGAAATGGGCGCAGGCCGACCCCTTTCACAAAGCCATTTTTGAATATTGGAAATGCTATGAAGATGGGGGAAATAAAATTGTTTTCCCCCATCTTCATGAACCCCATAACTTTGTGCTAGGTTTGCTTAACAACACAACACGAAAAAAATTTCAATTAAGGCGTCGTTTGTTTTAACAGAACGATACAGTACGTGACTCCATCACTCCATCTTTTTTTTCGCCATCCCAGCAGTTTCTTCGGCCTTCTTTTTCGCCATCTCAGCAGTTTCTTCGGCCGTCTCTTTTGTTGCCGTTTCAGCAGTTTCTTCGGCCGTCTCTTTTGCCATCTCAGCAGTTCCTTCGGTCGTCTCTTTTGCCATCTCAGCAGCTTTTTCAGATTCAACGACAGCAGCTTTTTCAGTTTTATCGCCCTGCCCACACGCAACGAATACCAATAGGCAGACTATACTCAGTAAAAGTGCGGCATGTTTCATGATTTTTCCTCCTTGATAAAATTTAAAAAAATTTGCCTGTCCGTAAATACACTATTAAAGTATTATATTTCTAAATGCAATACCTTAATTGAGGAAGTCGTTGGTCCGCCTTCAAAAAAATGGGTATCCATTCATAGACCCCGTCAAACACGACCTTATACATTCTGCGTGTCTTCTTTCTCTCTATGTAAAATAGCCGGTCGGGCGGATAGGGCCATCGGGTTAATTTTTAAGAGCTGGAGTTGGGAAATACCATAGAAATGGTGAAAAAGGCTGGTGGAATGGTTGGTGTTGATATCCGCCCAAAGACAAAAAAAGTTTGGGTGTAGAACCTGACTTTACGGGTTGCTCTTTTCGTGCTTGAATGGTTTTAATAAGAATCAGGCACGCATATTTCTGTATATTTCTTCCTGTTCGTCGAGAATTTCTCTCAAGATATGGATATTGGTCATGGGGTTCATGATGACCGCTCGAAGCACCACAATACCCTGTTCAGGTGATTTTCCCATTTTTAGCGTTGTTCTGGAGACAAAACTGTTGCCGGCTTCCCTTTGCAGCCTTTGAATCGTCCAATTGATGGTGTTTAATTTTTCATTGATTTGAGCGACCTTTTTCGTATCTCCTTGAGCCAACTTGTTTTTGAACTCCAAAGGACACAACCTGTAGGTGAGAATGTTGAGTTCAGGGGGGGTGACAAGCTGAAATTCCGGCCTTTTTTCGATCTCATCAGCAAACTTGCGGGCGGTTTCGATGCCGTGATCGATAAGAAGGGCATAGCCCCGGCTGCCCATGATTTTTAAGGCGCTGTCGAGTATAAGGGAGTTGGCTTCCCGTGATCCTGAAGGAGATTTTATGCCAAGATCCACCGATCCCGGCCGGTTGACATAATTGGCATGATATATCACGCTGTCCATAATGGCAGGGTCCTTAAAGTAAACCATACCGCAGCTCATGGGCATATAAAACTGTTTATGACCGTCGATGGTCACCGAATCGGCGAGTTCGATGCCTGATAGAAGGTGACGGTATCTTTCCGACATCAGCGTCGGGCCTCCCCATGCGGCATCTACATGAAAGTGGATCCTGTTTTGGGCACAGATTTCCCCCAGTTTTAAAAGCGGATCCACTGAACCGGTTTCTGTGGTTCCGGCAATGCCGACCACTGCCAAAATGGCTGTTTTTTTTGGGCTTTTCGTTAACGTCCGGATGATTTTATCAAGCGCTATGAGATCGATCCGATTCTTTCCATCCACATCTACGGGGACAATATTCCGGTTGCCGATACCGAGCAGCCCGCCGGATTTGTTGAGTGAATAGTGCCCCCGTTTCGATACAAGAACCGCGCTGCGTTCGATTCCATATGCCTGATAAGCAGCCTGCAAACCTTCTTTTTCCACACCCTCAAAATCGTTTTTAGGGGCAAATCGCGTATTTCGGGCAACCCACAGGGCCGTCAGATTGGAGAGAGTCCCGTTTTCGGTAAAACAGCCCAGCGTCGTCTTGGTGCTCTGGATATGTTCATTGTAGAAGGCTTCGTTTTTTCTATAAATCAACCGATGAATTTTAGCCAATACCTGCTTTTCCACCACAGATACCACTTTGGACGTTTCTATTTTAACCACATTTTGATTCAAAGCGGCGACGATGGTTTTAAGATGGACCATAAAAAAAGGAATGGCAGATGTCATATGGCCGACAAAATACGGCGAGGCCACATTCACCGCATGGGGGGCGATGTCTTCGATCAGGTCGGTAATGACGTCGGCAAGTTTTTTTTCGGGATTCTGGCTGATAAGGCTGTCCGTAAATCGATCGGCCAAATCCTTCAGACTGATCTCTTCGGTAAAACCGACATGTGTTTTAAGGAAATCGTGGAGCCCGAAAAGGATCTGCTCCATGTACTTGATCAATGTTGACCTTGCTGCTTCGTTTTCCGGCCGGATGAATGTTCGTGTCAGCGCCGGCCAGTCGGCAACAAGCGCTTTTTTTGGGGTTATGGTGGTTTTTTTCTTCATGGGTTTTAAGTTGATGTCGGTATAGATGAAAACTGGTTTTTTACAAATATGCAATATTTGGGTAACATGACAGATCCTTAGTACCATGTAAATCTTTATTTTATCGCTGAGTGTGAGATGAATATTATTCATTCATCCTGAATGCGTATGTTTTGGGTTTGTAAAAGTTTTTTTTATGAATAGATCAATAATTTTGGTTGACAAAATCGTCTCTTAGGGAGTAAAAATCGGGTTGTTTGTTTTCCAGAAATTCGCAAGTGGACGAAGTCTGGATTCAATCTTCCTCACCTACTTTTAAAAACAAAATAAGGAGCACTGTATGACCGAGAAAGTTAACGGTTCCGTACTGGTAGTGGGTGCCGGCATTGCCGGTATGCAGTCCGCATTGGATCTTGCCGATTCCGGCTATTATGTTTACTTGGTGGAAAAGTCACCGGCCATCGGTGGAGTTATGGCACAGCTTGATAAGACTTTTCCCACAAATGACTGCTCCATGTGAATTATCTCGCCCAAACTGGTCGAGGTCGGCCGGCATATCAACATTGAACTTCTTACCCTTTCCGAAGTCACTTCCATCGATGGCGAGGAAGGCAACTTCTCCGTCTCAGTAAAACAATCCCCCCGTTATGTAGATATGGAAAAATGTATCGCCTGCGGGGCTTGTGAAGAAAAATGTCCTGCCAAGACGGTTGATGCGTTCAACGAGGGGCTGTCCAAAAGAAAGGCGATTTATGTGCCTTATCCCCAAGCGGTACCGTTGAAATATGTCATTGATCCGGACAGGTGTATTTATTTCAGAAAGAAAACAAAAGGCAAATGCAAAGCATGTGAAAAATTCTGTCCCACCGAAGCCATCAAATTTGATGATAAAGAAACATCGGTAACCCTAAACGTCGGTTCGGTGATCGTAACGTCCGGTTTCAAACCCTTTGATCCGTCAAACTTTGACAATTATCAATACGCCAAATTCCCCAATGTGGTTACCAGTTTAGAATTTGAAAGGATTCTGGCTGCCGGGGGTCCGACAACCGGCCATGTTTTGAGACCATCGGACAATCAAGAGCCTGCCAAGATCGCCTGGCTTCAGTGTATCGGCTCCCGTGATTTGAATCGATGCGATAACGAATACTGCTCATCGGTTTGTTGCATGTATGCCATCAAAGAGGCGGTCATCGCTAAAGAGCACATCGGTAACAATTTTGAGCCAACAATATTTTTTATCGATGTTCGGACCCATGGTAAAGATTTCGAAAAGTATTACGAACGGGCCAAGTCCGAGGGGGTTCGATGCATCCGTTCAAGAGTTCATACCATCACTGAAGCGGACGAAACCGGAACTCTCGCCCTGAGTTATGTCAGCGAGTCCGGAGAATTGATCGATGAAGAATTCGACATGGCGGTATTGTCTGTGGGTATGGAGCCTTCTGATTCTGCGGTTGATTTGGCGGAAAAAATGGGGGTTGAAATCAACGGTTATAATTTCATTCAAACCAGCGATACCAAACCTGTTGCGACGTCAAGGCCGGGAATTTATGTGGCCGGTGCCATTCAGGGGGTCAAGGACATCCCGGAATCTGTAATGCAGGCCAGTGCAGCGGCGTGCAGAGCCGGTCTGAATCTCGCTTCGGTTCGAGGGACGCTGATCAATGAAAAAGAGTTTCCCGGCGAAAGTGACGTTGCGGACCAAGAACCGCGCGTCGGGGTATTTGTATGCAATTGCGGGGTCAACATTGGCGGCATTGCCGATGTTCCGGCCATTGCCGAATATGCAAAGAATCTGCCCAACGTTTCTTATGTAGAAGAGAACCTGTTTTCTTGCAGTCAGGATACTCAGGATAAAATGGTCGAGGTCATCAAAGAGCAGAAATTAAACCGCATTGTTGTGGCAGCCTGTACACCTCGAACCCATGAACCGTTGTTCCAGGAAACCTTGCGGAACGCGAGCCTGAATTCATACCTGTTTGACATGGCCAATATTAGAAACCAGTGTACCTGGGTGCACTCCGCCGATAAGGAAACTGCTACGGAAAAATCCAAGGACCTGGTTCGGATGGCTGTAAACAGAGCGTCTTTGCTGGAGCCGATTCCGGATATTTCCGTGGAAATTGATAAATCTGCCCTGGTGATCGGCGGTGGTGTTGCCGGCATGACCGCGGCGCTGAGCCTGGCCGACCAGGGATTCCCGACAACCATCGTGGAAAAATCTTCACAACTCGGCGGTGCTGCAAGGGATCTCAAAAAGACCTGGAAGGGCCAAGATGTTCAGGAATATCTTTCCGGTCTTATTGATCAGGTCAAACAGAATCCTAAGATTGATGTGATGACCGATACTCAGGTGGTGGACGCGTCCGGATTTGTGGGCAACTTTGAGACCCAGGTGTCCAATGGGAAGGAAACGAAGACCGTGAAGCACGGGGTGACCATCGTTGCAACCGGGGGCGCGGCAGCGGATACGGATGAATACCTTTACGGTAAAAATCCGAGGGTGATGCGCTGGCATGATTTGGAACATGAGCCCGAAAAATTGAAGGATGCCGAGAGTGTGGTATTTATCCAGTGCGTGGGATCAAGAGATGATCATCGACCGTATTGTTCACGAATCTGCTGTACCTCATCCATATTACAGGCCATTTCAATTAAAGAAGAGAACCCGGAAACCGATGTTTTTATAGTGTACAGAGACATTCGTACCTACGGTGAAAGGGAGGCATTATACAAAAAGGCAAGAGAAAAAGGGGTAATATTTGTCAGATACTCCCTAGACAACAAGCCCAAGGTCGTCGAAGTCGAAGATGGACTTGAAGTGGATGTATTTGACCCTGTGTTGCAAAGAAATTTAAAGATAAAGGCAGACCTCGTCAATCTTTCGACAGCAATTGAGCCCGCTGATAATGCATCAATTTCGGAATATTATAAAATTCCGCTCAATGCTGAAAACTTTTTTATGGAGGCCCATGCAAAGTTGCGGCCAGTGGATTTTGCTACAGACGGTATCTTTCTGTGCGGGCTGGCCCATTATCCAAAAGCCATCGATGAAAGCATTGCCCAGGCCATGGCGGCTGCAGGCCGGGCAACAACCATTCTGGCAAAAGATTCCGTTCAGATTTCGCCGCTGGTATCCCAGATCGATGCTGAGAAATGTATCGGATGTGGGCTTTGTTCAGAAGTCTGTGCGTTTAGTGCAATTGAGTTGGAAGAGATTGAAGGAAAAGGGTATCGCGCAAAAAATATATCGGCATCTTGCAAGGGGTGTGGGCTTTGTGCCGCGTCATGCCCGCAACAAGCCATTGATATGCTGCACTTCCGGGATGCACAAATTGTTGCTTCCATTTGTGCCGCGGTTTAAAAGGTTAAATCGTTGAATGGTTAACGATTTAAAATAACAGGGAATAACCAATAAACGGATAGACGACTCAATAATTTAACTAAAACTAAAGGTGGTATAATGGGGAATTTTGAGCCTAAAATTGTTGCTTTTTTGTGCAACTGGTGTGCTTACGCCGGGGCTGATCTGGCCGGTGTTTCACGCTTGCAGTATCCGCCCAGCATCAGAACCGTGCGTGTGATGTGTTCGGGCAGAGTCGATCCGCTGTTCGTGCTGGAAGCACTTAAGGACGGATGTGACGGTGTTCTGGTGGCCGGGTGACATTTCGGTGATTGCCATTACCTGGAAGGTAATGTACAGGCCGAAAAAAAGATCCGTTCAACCCAAAAATTGTTTGATATTGCCGGTATCGGTAAAGATCGTCTTCACCTGGCGTGGGTGTCATCCGCCGAAGCCCAACGGTTTGTGGAGGTCGTTACCACGGTTACCGAATCGGTCAAATCCCAAGGGAAATTTGATCCCCAAGCCTTTGGCATTGAACTGGCAGCAGCGGAGATGACCCTTGCCGGAGAAACACTGAGGTGGATGGTCGGAAAGGAAGTCAAGATTACCACCGATGGGGATGTATACGGACGAAAATGGGATACCGAGAGTTTTGAAACGATTCTCGATGCGGTGCTTGAAAGAGAATATCAGAAGAACTTGATTTATCAAGCTGTGAAAGAAGGGTATACTTCCGTCAGAGATATCAACGAAAAGATCGGGGTTGATCTTAAGAGAATTTCATACCTTTTGGCGGATCTCGAAAAGACAAATAAGGTTGAGTTTACGGGAATGAAAGATCGTATACCGGTTTTTGCAGTACTATAAGGATTGCCAATTGAAGATTGAAAACGTTTTCGAATTAATTAATCGACAATCGACAATCTTCAGTTCATAAGGGAGGAGAAATGACGAACAAAAGCGGGTCGGTTATGGTTGTCGGTGCCGGTATTGCTGGGATGCAAGCTGCACTCGACCTGGCCAATTCAGATTATAAGGTGTATCTGGTAGATAAGTCACCGACCGTCGGTGGGATGATGTCTCGTTTGGACAAGACGTTCCCCACCAATGACTGTGCCATGTGAGTGATCTCGCCGA